>NZ_JARWOV010000047.1 GCF_029868855.1 Nocardia carnea
AACGACGGCCTCCGGCCGGCGGCCTGGGGGCGCTACACCAACCTTCCCAACCAAGGGAAAACAGCGCGCACACTTTCAAACACTCGTGTACCGTACCGTTAAACAGCGGCACATAGAACAACGGGCCCACACATAATGATTCGCCGTAGAAGTTCTATACCGCCCGAAGGAACGGAAGACGATCATGACCATCGCTCGCACCCACGGACTGGTGAAGAAAATCGCCGCGGCAGTCGCCCTGACCGGCGCACTCGTCCTGGCGCCCGCCACCCTGACAACCCAGGTGGCCCAAGCCGACGTCGGCCACAGCACCCGCGGTGATTCACACCCGGGTAACGGCACATACAACGACACCCATTCGATTCCCGCCGATACCAGCAACCGCAGCGAGCCGGTGCACGCGATCCCCGCACATCGCAGCGAGACCTACGACGGCGACGGAGTCTTCCACGATATCTGCGCGTACAAGCCGTACTTCTACGCCTGTAGGTGAGCCGGATGCGGCCTTACCCTGATCCCGGTTCCCGGCGCCGGCCCCGCCGACCGGCGCCGGCCCGTTCGGAATCGACGGCGGCGGCCAGCTCGTCCGGAACATGACCGGCGATCTCGCGGCGCGAGCCGATGAGCAACTTCTGCCGGATACTGGCGACCTGTGCGTCCACGGTGCGCACCGAACTCCCCCGCCGCTCGGCGATGGCGCTGTTCGTCCAGCCCGCGGCGGCCAGCACCGCGACCGCGCGTTCGGCCGGTGACAGCACATCCCAGCGCTCGGGACCCGGTACGGCGGGCACCACGACCGGGTCCGCCACGATCGGCCAGCTGTGCCGGAGATATTGCTGAACCATCGTGCTGCCCGGCCGGTACTGCCGGCCGCGGCGTTCGGCCGCCGCGACCTCCCCCGGCCCCATGATCGCCGCGGCAACCGCCGTCGCCCGGCGCACACCCCGCGCCATCATCGGGACTCGTTCGACATTGATACCCATCGAGCGGTGGCAAGCTCGGAAAACACCGGCCAGCCACGCCAGTTCACCGGCCCGCGCGTACACGGCGGCCGGTGTACCCACCGCTGCGGGATCGCCGGACAGCACATGAGTGAGCACGACCATGCATACGCCGACCGACCACGAGGCCTTCCAGGTATCCCCGACGGCGAACCGCCCGGACACCACCGCGTACGCCGGTTGCAGTGCCGACGCCGGCTCGGCCGACCGTGCCAGCGCCAGCGCGCGCGCTACCTGGGCCCAGTGCACCGAGAGCGCCGATTCCACGGCCAACGAACGGTCCAGGTGCGCGCGGGTGTACGCGTCGGCCTGCGCCGGCTCACCGAGCATCGCCGCCGCCAATGCGGTGAACACCCGGGCGCGTTCGATTCCGATCCGGTCCCCCAGCTCGGTGAACTTACGGTCCGCGCGGTCCAGCACTGGCACGGCACGGGGGTCCAGTTGGAACAGCATGAGTTCCAGGCCCCTTATCCATTCCACCGAAGGCGGCAACCCGATATCGGTTTCGGGATCCCGGCGCCACGAATCGTCCCCGGCCCGCCCGGGCAGCCATCCGGCCACACAGTCGTTCAACAGCCGGCCGGCACGCTCGCTGTCGCCCTCCCACAGGCTGAACCAGCCCAGCAGTGCGGTGGCACGGACCCGGTGCGGGTTGTCGGTACGGTCCCGCGTGACCTCGAGCGCCGCGGCGGTCAGCCGGGAGAGCGCACAACTACCGCCGTTCACGAACGGCACCCAGACCGACAACAGCACCGAAGCCGTTTCCAGACCGATCAATGCCTCGCCGGGATCGGCCAATCCGGTTTCGATTCCGATCAAGATATCGTCCCACGAGGTGCGCGCCCAGGACAGCCACGTTTCTTCCTCGGGTCCATACCAGCGCGAACGGGCCTCGGCCACCCGATCCCGGTAGTACCGCCGGTGGCGGCCGGCCAGCCGTGCCGATTCGCCCGGATCGCGCCGCAGCCGGTCACCGGCGAAAAGGCGCACACTCTCCACGAGATACCAGCGCACACTGTTCTCGGTGCGGAAGGTGGAGACCAGTGAGCGTTCGGCCAGCCGCTCCAGTAGTGGCGCCACCCGCTCAGGCGGTAACAGCTCGTCGGCACAGACCGCGGCGACGGCATCCAGTTCGACACCGTTGCGCTGCGGTTCCACCCCATCGGTCTCGTATCCGGCTGCGAAGACCGACATCCGGCACAGCAGGAGTTGCTCATCGGCGGAGCACAGATCGAACGACCAGGCGATCACATCGAAAACACCGCGGTGGCGCCGCTCACTGCCCGATCGGATGCTCTGTGACCAGCGCATCCGCTGATCGTCGGCGCCGCCGGTGAGTTCGGCCAGCACCATGGCCGGCGGCTGGTGCCGAAGCCGCGCCGCGGCCAGCCGGATGAGCAGCGGAGAATGCTCGACCCGGCGGCAGATGCGGCGCACGATCGCGAGCTGGCCGGGTTCGTCGGATACGGGGCGACCGGTGAGTTCGGCACGCTGGCGGAACAATTCCAGCGATTGCTCCGGAGACAGCGGCCCCACCGCGACGAGGTATTCGTCGGCCCAGCCGATGGGTTCGCGGCTGGTGGCCAGAATCGTCAGGTCCGACGTGCCGGAGAGCAGGTCGATCACCACCCGGCCCACCGCCGCCAGCACGTGTTCACAGTTGTCCAGGACCAGGACGGCGCGGTCGCCCCGTACACCGGTTCGCCCGGGCACCCCGAGATCGAACGAGCACGGGTCGCTGATATCGGTGCGTACCACCGACCGCAGCACGTTCTCGGCCGAATTACCGCAGTCCCGGTCGAGTTCGGCCAGCCGGGCCCAGTACACGGGGCGACCCGGATCGATCCGCCGCAGCGCCTCGGCAGCCAGCCGCGTCTTACCGATACCGCCCGGACCGACAAGCGTGATCAGCCGCGCCGCCGGCGAGTCCAGCAGGTCGTGTAGGCGTGCGAGTTCCCCTTCCCGACCGAAGAACTCGGTCGCGGATGCGGCGGGTACCGCACCATCCGGGTAGATCACCACCATAGAGACGTAAATTAGTGCACGCGGAGGTCGGCCGTGCGGCGAACCCGTTCATTTACGGTTACCTGAGGTTGCGCTCAGGCGTAACGCTCAGCACAGCATCCGTTCCGGATGCCGGTAATGCATCTGTACCACCGCACTGTCGAAGGTCAGGACATCCACCAGACACAGTCCGGTGGTGTCGACCGGTGAGCGGAACAGCGGCACCCCGTCCCCGAGCAACATCGGATGGACGAACAGGCGGTATTCGTCGACCAGATCGTGTTCGATGAACGTTGCGGCCGTTTCGGCTCCGCCGAGCAGGACGATGTTCTGCCCGGCGGCTTTACGGCGCCGCACCTCGGCAACGAAGCCGGGGCCGAGGACCTCGGTGTTCCAGGACGGATCCCGGAGCGTCCGGCTGACCACGAGTTTGGGAATCGCTCGCCAGAACCGCGCGAATTCCACATAGAACGGCGAAACCGGGGTGAGATCGGCGGTCGGCCAGAATGCCGCCATGATGTCGTAGGTCTTACGCCCGTACAGCAGAACGTCGGCCTGCCGGAGTTCACTCAGGTACCGGGTACAGAGTTCCTCGTCGACGACCGGCCAGTGGACCGCCTCGTCGGGGCCCTCGGCGAACCCGTCGAGGGATATCTGCATCCACAGCGTCACACTTCCCATTGCCCATGCCTCATCTACCGCGTCGGGACCAGGCAGCAGATTGTGCCCGTACCGCGGGAACCGCGCATCGGTATCGGCCGGAAACATACTTAGGTATATGGACGCCGGCAGTCTATGGGTATATCGACGCGGAAACTGGAGCGCCACCGCCGAATGTACCGTCACCGAACGAAACATCGCCACATTCGTTCCCAGCGCGGAGAAGAGGGCAATAGGCCGGATTCAGCTGTCGGCAGGCAGTTCGGACAACTCGCTGTCACTTTCGATGTAGTGCGCGACGAACCGGTTGACCAGGTCGGCGGCCGCCTTTCCCGGTAGCGTCCGCGCCAATTGGAGCTGACCGGTCAGCTCCGCCAGATCCGCGGCGTTCTGCTCCGATTCCCGGTACTTCTGCCAGGCGGTGCGATGGAACAGATCGACGAACCGGCGTGCCATCCGGTCACAATCGGACCGCATCCGTTCCAGTTCGCCCAGAACTTCCGCGTCGGGCACCCCTGCCGCCGCCAACTGCTCGGCCATCCGGATGAGCTGCCGATCGGCGGGCCGATAAGTGGCGGCATCCACCGGCTCGTACAAACCGATGGCCACGATCCGCGCCAGCCCGTTGGGTACCGACGCGTACCGTTCCTGCAGCTCGGTCGCCGGAATGGTATCGGGAGGCGGAGCCGGTACCCCGGCCGACGGCTCTCCGGGTTCCGCACCGCCGAGCAACGCGCCGACGCCGAGGATATCGCCCAGATCGTCACCGCGGTCCCACGCGTTGAGCAGCTCCTTGATGCCGTTGAGCTTGATCCCCCTGTCCAGCAACCTGCTGATCGTGCGCACGCGATTGAGGTGATCGGGACTGTAGTAGCCTGTCCGCCCCTTTACCTGCGGTGGGGGCAGAACCCCCCGTTCGTGATAAACCCGCAGGCTGCGCACGGTCGTACCGGCGGCGCGCGCCAGTTCATCGATCGTGTACTCCACACCAGCAGCCATACATCAAGGAAACCACATCGAAACGATAACCAGCCGCGCTGGACACAACCGAAACGTCCGATTCGTCCCGAGTTGGCCGAGGATTCGTCAATTAGTTGCTCTCCGACCGGCGGTACGTTGGGCATGGGTGCGTCGTTCGTCTTCCGACATGCCGCCCCAGACGCCGTACGGTTCACCCACCGCCAGCGCGTAACTGCGGCAACTGTCCAGCACCGGACAGGCGTCACAGATCTGCTTCGCCCGGCGCACCCGGGCGGCGCGAGCCCGGCCGCGCTCGCCCTCGGGATGGAAGAACACCGTCGATTCCAGACCGCGGCAGGACCCGAGCAGCTGCCAGTCCCATACCTCGGCGGCTGGGCGCCGATACGGGATCACGGTGGCCATATAGAAACTCCTTACCCGCAATTTTGTAGGCCAGCCTAATTACTCCCCACCTTTGGGAATCGACTTTCCGAGGGCGTCTCGCGGCTTCCCGGCAGTGGCGAATCCGGTTTTCACCCGACTCGGCGAAACAGTCTTATTCTGCGGATATGAGCGAGCTACCGGGGGCACGGATAACCGTCGGGGAGCGCGAACGCGCGTTGCGGGAGCTCGCCGAACATCTGGGCGCGGGCCGGTTGACACTCGACGACTACGAGGACCGCGCCGTGGGGGGGCCCCCCCCCCCCCCCCCCCCCCCACGCCGGGCTGTGGCCGCTGGGACAACCGGATTTTCGTACCGGCACCGCGCCGGTACGCCCGGCCTTCGCGAACGCCCGCGCCGGTACGAATCGGCCCGCGCCGTATCGCGACAGGCAGCCGGACCCCCGTTCCGATTCGCACTACGCTCTCTCGGAGTACCGGATTCACATTCCGGCCGAAGCGAGGGGGTCGCCGATGCGACAAGTGCTCAGAGGCGTGGTGCTGTCTCTGCTAGTGGTGCTCGCCGGGGCTACGCACGCAGGCGTGGCGACGGCGCAGGATCCCGGCCGGCCGGTGGTGAAGGTCGGTACCGAAGGCACCTATCCGCCGTTCTCGTTCCACGATCCCGGCAACCGGCAGCTGACCGGCTACGACGTCGACGTGATCCGGGCGATCGCCGACCGGGCCGGATGGGAACTCGAATTCGTCGAAACACAGTGGGACGCGATCTTTCCCGCACTGGATTCCGGCCGGATCGATGTCATCGCCAACCAGGTCTCGGTCAACGACGAGCGCCGGGCGAAGTACGGGCTGTCGGACACATATACCTATTCCCGCGGCGTGATCGTCCGGCGCACCGGCGACGAGCAGATCCGGACCCTGGACGATCTGGCCGGGCGCACCACCGCGCAGTCCAGCACCAGCAACTGGGCCCAGGTCGCGCGGGACGCCGGCGCCCGTGTCGAAGCGGTCGAAGGGTTCGCACAGGCGGCAGCGCTGCTCACCCAGGGGCGCGTCGACGCGATCGTCAACGACAACATCGCCGTGCTCGACTACCTGGCCAGTACCGGGGCCACGGATATCGAGATCGTGGGCGACGCCGGAGCGGAGACCAGCGAGCAGGTCCTCGCGTTCCGCAAGGACGACACAGCGTTGCTCGACCAGGCGAACCGGGCGATCGCCGCGCTGGCGGCCGACGGCACGCTCGCCACCATCTCCCAGAAGTATTTCCGGGCCGATGTCTCGATACCCGACGGCGGCACCGCCGACCTGTCCGAGGGACGCGGCCCCCGCAGCACCTGGGAAGTGCTGCAGGGGGCGGCGTGGCCGATGTTCGTCGGGCTGGTGAAGGTGACGGTCCCGCTGACCGCGCTGAGTTTCGCCATCGGGCTCGTGCTCGCGCTGCTGGTAGCGCTGGCGCGGATATCGTCCTATCGGCTCCTCGCCGGTCCGGCCCGCGCGTTCATTTCGATCATTCGCGGTACGCCGCTGCTGGTGCAGTTGTTCATCGTCTTCTACGGGCTACCGCAGATCGGGTTGAAGTTCGATCCGTTCATCGCGGCGGTGATCGCGTTCAGTCTCAATGTCGCCGGCTATGCGGCCGAGGTGATCCGGTCGGCGATTCTGGCGGTGCCGAAGGGTCAGTTCGAGGCGGCGGCGACGGTCGGGCTCGGGTATGCGCAGACGCTGCGTCGTATCGTCCTCCCGCAGGCGACCAGAACGGCGGTGCCACCGCTGTCCAACACCCTTCTCTCCCTACTCAAGGACACCTCGCTGGGCTCGGTGGTGCTGCTCACCGAACTGTTCCGGGAGGCCCAGCTCGCGGCGGCCGAGAGCAATGACTTCCTCGCGCTGTACACGTTCGCCGCGCTGTACTACTGGGTGATCTGTGTAGCCCTCTCCGCCGGACAGAAACGACTGGAGACCCGACTCGACAGGTATGTGGCCAAATGACCGACACCACTGAGCACAACGCCGAACCTGCCCGAATCCGGGTGCGGGGCCTGGAGAAATCCTTCGGCGACCGACAGGTGCTGCGCGGTATCGACTTCGAATCCCGGCGCGGCACCTCGACCGTCCTGCTGGGCCCCTCGGGATCGGGCAAGACCACCGTGTTGCGCTCCCTCAATGCACTCGATATCCCCGAGCGCGGGGTGGTCGGCATCGACGATGTCGAGGTCGACTTCGCCCGGCTGCCCCGCGGCCGGGCCGGGCGCCGGGAGGCGAGCCGGCTACGCGCCCAGAGCGGAATGGTTTTCCAGTCCCACAACCTGTTCCCGCACCGCACGGTGCTGGAGAACATCATCGAAGGCCCCGTCGTCGCCCAGCAGCGACCCCGGGAGGAAGCCGTCGCCGCGGCCCGGACCCTCCTGGAGCAGGTGGGGCTCGGTGACCGCGCGGACGCCTATCCCTTCCAGCTTTCGGGCGGCCAGCAGCAGCGCGTCGGGATCGCCCGGGCGCTGGCCCTGAAACCGCAGGTGGTGCTGTTCGACGAGCCGACCTCGGCGCTGGACCCCGAATTGGTCGGCGAGGTGCTCGCGGTGATCAAGGATCTGGCCGCCCAGGACTGGACGATGGTGATCGTGACCCACGAGATCCGTTTCGCCCGGCAGGTAGCCGACCAGGTCCTGTTCCTCGACGAGGGAGCTATCGTCGAACGCGGCCCGGCCGACCAAGTGATCGGCGAACCCGGGGAAGAACGAACCCGCCGCTTCCTGAAACGCGTACTAGACCCTGGCTGACGGTTATCGGCGGGACAGGCGCCTCGGTCCCGCGACACACGGACGGTCCCAGTGTGGCGAGAGACCGACGCCTGGAGTCGTCCCCGGTCTCCAGCGTGCGTGCATGCAGGGCGGCGGAATTATGCCGATAAGCCAGCCCGCTGTGCAAGGTCCCGGCCGTCCCACCGGCTCCCCATCGAACGCCTCTACCTCCACCCCCGAACCAAGCGCCGGCGCTAGATCAACTCGAACGCCGATCGGATTGCCGCGGTCAGATCCGGCTCAGCGTCGGCGTGAAGGTAACCGAGCAGGCGGCCGAGGGCGTCTTTCGGCACGGTCACGATGTTGTCGCAGGACACCACGCTGTCATGCTCCAGCCCGTTTCGAGGGCCCACGGGCAGCTCAGTGGACAGACCCCGGATGGTGCTGGTGATCGGAGCGACGGTGACCCGCGCCAGGTAAGGGCGTACAGCGTCGCGGGTGAGCACCAGGACAGGGCATGTCTTATCCAGCCGCGCGAGGTGAATTGCCCTCACTCTAGATCATCCATAGGCGTGCTCGCCGCATAGGTGGCGAGTGCGTCCATGTCGTCATCGACCAGGGCGCCGGCGAGAATCGCGGCGTCACGCTCGGCGGTCCTGCGTAGCCGATCACGCTCTAGAGCCTGCTCGATGATGGCAGCGCGGCTCGGCGCCGCGCCACTGGAGACGGTGCGGTCGAGGTAGCGCACTGTGGCATCGGTGAGCCGAACCGATATCTGAGTACTCATCCCATAATGGTACCCGTTTCGGGATTCATGTCGTCGGGGTGCTGAAGTTGCAAGGATGCGCCGCCTACGACGACTCGGACGCCAGCGTCATCGCCTCCTCGAACGTGCCTCTCCCTTGAAAGAGACTTTCGGCTGGACTGAGGTGCACTCCGCCGTCACGGCCGGGCCGCGTTGCGCTGCATCCGGCGGCGGGCACACTGGGAGGATGATCCCCGCCGGGGCTTTCACTCCGATTACCCACCCAGCCGTACCGCGTGAGCCCATTTGCCACGCACCAAGCGGGACATCACCAGGCTCAAGTATCTTTCTTGCCGCATACATATATCAACGAAATAACGTCCACAGGCCCTTCTTTGCCGAGTTCAGAAACATCGTCCAAGTAGGGTCGGCCTGCCTCCGAATCGGTATCTATTCGCTTGACGAAAACCCTGCAGTCATCGCCGTCGAACTCACCATGAGCTACCCAGTTGTACCGTGGAGGACCTTCGACCTCCCGGATCCAGTAGATATCCAGACCAGGAGCAGAAATCCTCTCGGTAACGTGTTCGTCCCGAGGCCCTGCGTACACGGTCTCGATCCCGTTCTCGTCCACTCTGCGCTCATAGATTTGTTCATATCCGGGTATTACTGTCTCGTCGGCGTGTCGACGTTCCGGCGACGGCCGAACTGCAACGAAAAAAAGAATGACGCCCACAGAAAGCACCAGAACAACGAGGAAGAGCACCCACTTCCCTTGCCCGGATCGGGAAATTATCGGCAATTGTACGCTCCATCCATCAGGTCCGTAGCGATCTTCCAATTTTCATTCGTCATATTGATGTAGTTCTGCCCGTGGGTTCCCACTTCGCCCGCAGTGTTGTAATCGCCCAGAAAACTTTCGGCATTGTAACCTAAAGCAAGGTATTCATTGTGCGAGTACTGTTCGGTGATATTTTCATTCACCACTCCCGACCAGTCGGAATCAATCCTTTTCAGGCTGTAGGCCACGGCCTTGATAGCGAGGGAGTCATCCTCGGTCATATCTTGCCAGGTCGCGTTTCCGAAATCTTCGGGATATTTCGACTTGAGTGCGTTGAAAGTGTCCTCTTTGATATTCGCCAGTCCTAGTGACATACCCACCCCGTCGTCGATCAGCTTGCGTGGGCCGTTTCCCATTTCTCGCACTTGATCCCACCAGTGCGAACCGATACGGTCCTCGATCCAGGTATCCGATCGTTTTGCACCTTCGTTGTAGAGAACGGTCAATACCAGGCGCGGATCGACACCCGCCTGGTTGCCGTATTCGACCGCGTCCTGAATCCAGCCCTTCACCCGGTCGTTGACTCCCCCGAAGTCTTGCTCACCCTCCGGCTTCAGCGCGCATTTCACCGGACCGGAGTTCCAGGTGGCGCGATTGGCCAGCTCGTCTATCGGCGACTGGGCGATTTCTTCCAGCTTGGCCTGGATTGTGGGCAGAGCATCGGTGTCGGGGAAATTCGGCTGTGCGGTCACGGCGTAGAGGTCATGACCGGACACCGCAGCCGCGAGGGTCGCCGCGCCGGTGCGAGCCGACTCGGTGAAGATCTCACCGGAGCATGCGATCAACACGGCCGCGTCGAGTGTCGACGCCGATGCCGCCGCATCGGGGAATGCGCCGGGGACTGTGCCCGACAGGCAGGATCGGAAATCCGCCAGGCTTGTTTCGAAGCCACGCACTGCTGTGGTGAAACCCTTCGCAGCGGCCCCGACAGCGTTCGCGCCGTCTCGCAGGATCGTGAGATCATCGAGGATGTCGGGTGCTTCCGGTGCGCGAACCGAAGCGAAGGTTCCGATCAGATTCTGTAGCCTACTTCCCCCGCCGGAGCAGGCATTGTGGTCGGCGAACGCTTGCCATGCCGCCGCGGCTCTGCCGAGGGCGGCCGTGTCGCCCTCAGGGATCTGGGTGTTGTTCTGTCTCAGCGCGGTGAGCAGCTGGTCGGCGAGCGCGGCCGGTTGAGCCGTGAGCCCACGATCGTGTGTCGTATAAGGGGCGGGCTGGGCGTCCGGTATCCCGACACGGGCAGCGTCCATCTTCTGCCCCACGCGCGGCGGCGGCATCGCCGGCTGCGGCCCCTTGTTCGGATTACGGTCGGCGTCGTAGTTCGCCGCCGCCCAGTTGTAACCGGCCAGGTTCAACATATCGCTGAATGTGAGCAGCGCGTTCCCGTACGACACGACGGTCGCGATCATATGGTCGGCGACTCTACGGTATTCACTGTTCCAGTGGCCGGCGACATGGTCGTTGCCGCCCATACCATAGGTATCGGCCAGCTGAGGAACGAGAACCTGCGTGACCGCATTGTCGAGGGTGCCGTACTCGGTGAGAAGTTCTCGCGCGCATGCGTAGTAGACCTCGGGGTCCACCTGAATGGGGGGTGCCATGAATGGTTGCCTCCGAAGGTCGTCGGGCCGGATCAGCGGCGGCGGAAGATTCCGGCATTTGCAGTGGCAGCATTTGTGTAACTGGTATGCGCCGCTGCCGCGGATTTTTCCAGGTCGGTCACGCTGTCCCGGATGTCCTGCACTTCCCTGCTCCAGTCCCTATGGGCATCGTTGAACGCCGTCGCGGCCAGACCCGACCACGATGGGTCCATCCCTCGAATATGCGATTCCAGGCCGGACAGACAATCTTCCAGAAAGCCCTGGTATCCGCGCAGGCGTGCGGTCAGGTCGTCCAGTGCGGCCGGGTCGACAGCGAATTCACCGGTCATCGTGGCTACTCCTCGATCCGAGCGTCGGTGGTCACAGATTCAGACTGGATACGGCGGCTGCGGTGGAGTCGTCGGTCTCGACATAGTTGTCGGCGGTAATTCCGAGTTTTTCCGCCAGTTCGAACAATTCGTTCCACACGACCTCGGAACTGTCGCGCATCTCGGCCCACGCCGCGCGATACGAATCGGCTGCCGTACCGGTCCAGGAACCCAGGAGTGTTGTCACGTCCAGATCCAGCGTCGATGCTCCCGAGCGGAGCTCGGTCGCAATACGATAAGCGACACGACCGATGTTCCTGACCTCCTCAGGAACTACGGATAGCCCACTATCCACCACGCCGCTACCCCCATCGATCAAACTTCAGTCGTCCTGCGGGGGTGCTGGAGACACGCGCGAACGAAGTACAGCATACCGGCCGAAGCCGTCCAGAGAACCGCAGCGGGAGTGCTTTCCCAGCACACCGGTACGTCAGGGACCGGTCTCTGCGTAGGCGAGGGCATGGGTCCGTTGATAGGTAACGTTCGGGCGGCGGCACCGACGTACCATGCAGTGCGGATACGGAGGCCGAGTCACCACGCGCTCGGGATCGCGCACAGGGGCGGCGGCCGCCGGCGGATCGTCATCGATCTGCCCTACGACGAAGGCCCGCGCACCCCGATCGAAGACGCCAATCGCATGCGCGGGCTGCGGGAACGCCAGCAGGACAACCCGGCGCGCACCGTGGCCTGGCTGCCCACCCATCTGTCCGAGAAACGCCGCGCCGATTTCGGCCGGCTCGTGGTGATCGACAAAGCGCTGGCCGACGAGCGCCGGTTCGACACCCAGTACGCCCAGCACCTCAACGCCGATAATCGCGCTGCCGCGAAACAACTGTTGCAGTCGCAGCACGAAACCCTGCGCGGCCAGCTGAAAGCCGCTTTCGAACAGGCCTACGGCCTGGCCGAGAAAATCGATGTCACCACCGAAATCGAACAGCACTTCCATCCGCTACCCGAGGCAGAGGGGCTGACGCTCCCCATCGGTCAGTCGATGCGCGAGGGGATTCGCGATATAGCCAGGAAGCTGATGGCCCACCAGTTCCCCGATCACCCGGATCTGGACCCGGAACGCACCTGTTCCGCGGTCCGCGCGGCAGATACGAAAACCGTGCTCACCCAGAGCCGTTCAGCTGCGGAATCGCGAGACGGGCGCGTGGAGGTGCCCGCGAAGGACCGGGCGCTGATGCGCCGACTGGCCACGGCACCCTCGGCGACCGGGTATGTACCGAAGAATGGAACGGGCTCCCTCCGTTCGACGCAACCGCCGCCCCCATCTTGCGAAATCTCCTCGCCAACGGTTACCTCGACGAGGACGGCGGGCTACTGCATATCGGGCCTGCCGCCGAGAAACGCTTCGGCACCCGGCACTTCCTAGAGCTCACCGCCGCGTTCACCGCCCCACCCCAGTTCACTGTGCTTGCCGGCCGTCAGGAGGTCGGAGAAGCGGATCCCAGCATGCTCACCGACGACCGTCCAGGTGCCCGACGTCTGCTGCTCGCCGGGCGCAGTTGGCAGGTGGGCTACATCGATTGGAAGCGACGTCGGGTGTTCGTCGAACCCGCGGACGGCGGGGGCATCGCAAAATGGTCCGATCGAGGAATCCGCGGACTCTCGTTCGAATTCACCCGCACGGTACTGCGCGGAGCTGATCCTCCTGTCGACCTCACACAGCGAGCGACGGCCAGGCTCGCGGAACTGCGCGCCACCCGGTCCGGCACGATCGACGGTGGGGCGACAGTCGTCTACTTCGAGCCCGCCGCAGCGCGGTGGTGGACATGGGCCGGATATCGGGCCGATGCCACGCTGGCCACCGCACTGCCGACAGTTACCGCAGGACACCGACCGGACGATTTCGGCATTACGCTTCGACCCGACCTCACTGCCGAAGAATGGCGAATTTTCCTCACGACAGCACGCGCCGAACTCCCGGATCTGGAACTGCCTACCGCTGATAGGCAGGCTGTGGACGGACTGCAGTTCTCCGATGTGCTCCCACCCGATCTCGCCGCGGCGACCGCCTCCGCTCGACTCGCCGATCTCTACGGCGCACGCCGAGTGTTGAGTGAGTTATGTGCGGTTCATCCGCATCGCTCGAGCGTTCACACGGAGTCAACTCACTCCTACCCGCATCCCATTCCGTCGAGCGGCCCCGGCCGACCAGACGATCGGCGAGCCACGGGAGAACTAACAACCCGCTTCCCGAAACGCGTACTCGATCCCGGCTGCCGGGTTACCCATCGCCTACATCGGCATCGGCAGGTCAGCCCGCACACCGCCGTGCAGCAGTATTCGCGACGCCTGCAACCTCCGGCGAGAGTCGTTGCGAAGACGCCGCGCTCATACCCGCGTATCGCAAGCGGGCTGACAGTTCGGCACCACAGAGTGAGGCGAGTCTGGCCAGGGCTTCCTAGCATCGGTCCTGCCGAGCCGATGGAGGACGAAATGCACAGCAGAATCGAAACTTTCGGCGCTGTATGCGTCGCGGCCGCACTGACTGTGTGCGCATGCGGAACCGGGAACGACCTGGGTACCACCCCTACCCGCGGCTATGCCGCCGTACAGGATGTACTGCAGCGGCTGACCACCGTCGACGGCGCACCGGGGGCCTTGCTCGAAGTACGCGATGGACACGGCAGAACGGTTCTGACCAGCGGTGTCGCCGATATCGAGACCCGTGCGCCGATGGCCGGCGACAGTAGGTTCCGGATCGGCAGTATGACCAAAGTCTTCGTGGCCACTGTGGTGCTGCAACTCGTGAGTGAGCACCGGGTAGCGCTCGACGCGCCGATCGAGCAGTACCTGCCCGGAACGATCCGGGGCAACGGCCACGACGGAAACGACATCACCGTGCGGCATTTGCTCCAGCAGACCAGCGGGCTGCCCGACTATCTGGACCATCTGACCCCGGAGCGGATTCTGCGGAACCCACTAGAACACCATGATCCACAGGAACTGGTGCACATCGCGCTGGCTCATCCTCGGCTGTTCCCGCCGGGCACCGACTGGGATTACTCCAGCACGAATTATCTGCTGGCCGGCCTGCTCATCGAGAACGTGACCGGCCGGCCCTACGGGGAGGCGGTCGGTCGGCGCATCATCGAGCCACTCGGCCTGCGCGACACCTCCGTTCCCGGAAGCGAACCGAGCATTCCGGGCGATCATCCGCGTGGTTACGGCAGGCAGGGAAACTCCGGTCCGATCGACCTGACCGAGTTCAGTCCGTCCAGCGCGGGCGCCGCCGGGGCGATGATCTCCAGCGCCGCGGATGTGAACCGATTCCTCGACTCGCTCGTGAACGGCCGCCTGCTGCCCCGGCCCGAACTCCAGGCGATGATGACGACCCGGCCGACCGGCAATTCCCGCAACGCTGCCTACGGGCTGGGTTTGCAGAGCACGCCGCTGCCCTGCGGAGGGTCGTCCTGGGGCCATTCCGGGGAGATATTCGGCTTCCAGACGATCGGCGCGACCACGACAGACGGCCGGAGCGCGACGGTGATGGCCAACCTTTCTCCCGGTGCGAGCGACGCACAGGACGCCGATATTCACACCGCCCTCAGCGCGGCGTTGTGTGCGAGTAAGCCCTAGCCGCCTCGAAAACAGCGGAGTCCACTCGAGATCGGCCGTATCGCCGTCGACGCGGGCCACCTCGCCGGCCTCGTCATGCCCTCGGCCGCGCCCACGCCGTCCATATCGACCTCCGGCACTGCCACCGCCCCGCCGCCGCACAGTTCCGCAAGCCGCCCCAGGCAATGGGGCGCTCACGTCTGCCCGCACTTGCTCGGAGCACCCCGCCCGTAGTCGTCTAGAACAGTTCAGGTGTCGCCGGTGGCATATCGTCGAGAAACGAACTCACCATCGGTACCAGCACCGCCGACTCCCCGCTGATACCGATATGCGATGTCGCGGGTAGAATCACCAAGCGCGCAACCGGTGCCTTCTGCAGCATCCCCGAGGCCGCCGCTTCTTCGTCACCGCCCCCGCGCAACGTGAACATCCGCAAGGCATGCTCCGGTTTCACGCCGTCCGCATCACCGACTATCACCATCGTCTTCGCCGAAATCGAACGCATCTGCGTGTCACTGATGTTCTGGTCTTCGATATTCAGCACTTTCATCTTTTCGACATAGGCGTCGAATGCCGTGGGGTCCGGCGTGTGCTCCCGGAACGCCTTTTCGACAGCTGTACCGGCGAAGGCTGACGCGTCGAGACCCCCGATGCCCTCCAGCACCGAGGGATACCAGCCGTCCCGGCGGAAGGTGGCCGACATCGGAACCAGCTTGCCCACGAGCATCGGATGGCGAAGCGCGAGCTGCAGCGCGACCCCGCCACCTTGCGAGTAGCCCATGACATCCGCGCGCTCGATATTCAAGGCGCGCAGTAATTCCGCCGCATCGTCGGCGAATTGCTCGTACGACATAGCCCGCGCAGTATCCGAAGTGCGGCCGTGCCCTTGCTGATCGAAGACGATCACTGCCCGCTCACCCGCGAAACCGGATACCCACGGCGTCATCGAGTCGGTGGCCATGAACGCACCGGGTATGAGCAGCAGCGGAGGTGTTGTCGAATCGCCGAGCTCTCCGTGTACTTCGTAATACAAGCTCAGACCGTTGATCGGCAGGTGACCACTGCGCGAAGGCTTCGTTACCGTCATTTCGCGCGTCCCCGGGAACCGGCGGCGCTCGCGGGCCCCGCAGTAGCGTCTGCCTCCGGACCGTAGAGCCGGGCAACGTCAGGAGAGTCGAGCCACTTGGAGTAGGTGGGCGATTTCGGCCACCCGTCGGGTGAATCCTGCCATTCCTCCTGGCGACCCCACGGCAGGATATCGACCAACGCGAACGTGTAGCTGAGCTGCTCGGTACCCCGGCCGTTGGTGTGCCAGGTGCGGTAGACCTTGTCGCCGTCGCGGAGAAACACATTCACCGCGAACCCCCCGCCGGGCGGTGCGTCCACATCGGCGCCGAACGAACTCTCCGACGACGAATACCAGTCCATCGTATTGCCGACCTTCGTCTTGTAGGCCAGCGCCTCGTCGATGGGTCCGTTGGTGACGATGACGAAGCGGGCGTCGTAGTTGTCGAGCCAGCCCAACCGGACATACTGCGATGTGAGCCCGGTACAGCCGCCGCACTGCCACTCCGCGCCGTCGGACCACATGTGGTTGTAGACGATGAGCTGAGAGCGCCCGTCGAAAACGTCGACCAGCCGGACCGGGCCGTCCGGGCCGATCAGTGTGTAGTCCGGGAGCTCGACCATCGGCAGCCTGCGGCGTTGCGCGGCGATCGCGTCCAGTTCACGGGTGGCGGCCTTCTCCCGCTTCCGCAGGTCGTCGAGCGCGGTCTGCCAAGTCTGCCGGTCGACGATCGGTGGCAGGGCGCCGGCGGTGTGCTCGGTCATGATTTCCTCCAGAGTCCGGATGGATCTGCTCTGGAGGTATCGACCGGGTACGAACCCAGAAATCATCGGTCCCGGGGCCATCTACGATAATTTTCTGCCCCGGCCGCTGCCGCTCGGCATCGACGTGGCGTTCGTCGGAGAGGCTGACAGCTACGACGCCACGGTAACGATCACCGTCAAGAGATAGAGAAAGGCCGTGGTGGCGATAGCGGCGACCAAACCGATTCCGAAGCGTCTGGGCTTCCCCCGAAAAGCGCATAACACCACCGCGAGAACGAATTCGACACCGTACATTGCGGCGAATAATACGCTCAGTATCGGGAAAACAGTGACGGGCACAATATTGATGAACATGAGCAGGAGTGCGGTGATCCACGATGAACTTCCGAAATCGGCTCGCGGAAGTTCCGGGTGAGTGTTCCCCTCGTGAGCGGTCACGTTATTCCGCCATCGCTAATGAAACCAACGAGATCACTACTCCCGAAAACAGCCACAACGCAGTGGTGCCTGTAGCCGCTAGAATCAGTCCTCGGTTAGATCCCCATCGCCACCGCACAACGGCCGTCACGGCCGAGCCAAAGGCCGCGACGATGAAATATGAAACGGTTGGAATCGCCCCGTAGTCCGGCTCTCGGATGTCGTGCAGACTCACCAACAGGACAACCTGCACTATGAACAAACCTCCCGAGGCGAGGGTCGCCGTACGCCAGACGTCACCGTCGTGATCGATCGACCGCCTCATGCCACACCCGGAGGCAGAGTTATGGGCGGAACGGTCGGCGGCGAATCTACTGGACCGAACGAAACAGATGGCATTTCACCACCCGGTATGGGAACGTCGTATTCGAGATTCCAGCCATCGGGTTCGTTGAAGTCCCTGAACGCTTCACCACCTCGCGGTCCCACGTCATGATGGAAAGGCAAAGATCGACTTTATCTCCGATATCGGGTATTCCATATCACGAACTGCACCGGTACAAGCTGCGCCGAGGTCGTCGTACGCAGTGGCAATTGCCCGTATCTGGGCCTGATCCCTATCCGCCCTGTCACCGGCCGCCCTCGCGGCATCGCCTTCCCAGCGCAGATCATTGTGGATGGCGTTGTACATCGAGTCCGCCGTCTTCAATATCGCATCAGCGATACCTTCGGCACGAGTGGCGATGGCTGCTAGCCCCGACAGATCGAGTGCACGCACCTCACCAGGCGTCGCCATTACCGGATCCCCGCATTGATGTCCCCTGCCGCGGCGAGCCGGTTGGCTACATCCTCATCGGCGCCATTGAACGAGTCGGCAGAGACCATCAGTAGAGCAGAAAACTGATTGTATCTCGCCTTCAGCACATCCTTCGCTCGTGTACTCGCGGCGTTCGACTTCGACAATGCCGCGCCGACAGCGGTCGATTTCAAACTATTTGCCACCGGATCCGCATCCAGACGTGGCGCCCTGTCGATCTCGAGTGTTAGGAGCGCCAGCGATCCTGCGGTAGCACGCAGAGACTCCGGGTCGATTTCAAG
This sequence comes from Nocardia carnea, assembly GCF_029868855.1. Lineage (GTDB taxonomy): Bacteria > Actinomycetota > Actinomycetes > Mycobacteriales > Mycobacteriaceae > Nocardia > Nocardia carnea_A. The sequence continues at coordinate 18,233 of NZ_JARWOV010000047.1, forward strand.
CGGCATGGATTCCCCCTTCTGGCAGCTGACATGAAGGTATCACGCGTCATTCCGGTTTAGCTTCCTTCTGATCGAGGCGTATCCCGGAGCCTCGGTCTGTCCGAGGCGCCGCTCCGATTCACGGTCCGGCACCATAGTGTTCCTGCACGCCGACAATCCGGATCGGAACGGCCGATCCAGACAACACCGACGTAGCCGAACTGCTGTTCACCGCCATCGGCGGCGACCGGTCTCGTCTGGCAGCAGCTACCCAGCGCTACCGCACCGACAAGGCGACTGCTCTGATCACAGCGTCGAGCGGGAATACACTAGTCGGCGTGGCCGGTTGCAAAACCCGGACCGACCGCATCGTGCTCCTGCACATCGCGACAGCGGCTTCCCAACGCCGACGCGGCGTGGCCCGCCGACTACTGGCGGAGTTGCGTACCCCGACATCCCGGCCTCGCGGTGATCGCAGAGACTGACGACACCACGCTCGGCTTCTAACTCGCCGCTGGGTTCACCGCGACTTCTATCGGTGAGAAGTATCCCGGCGTAGAACGCTTCCCGGGCGCGGCTCGACACGCTCCCCACGCGTGGGGCCGGAGACCCATCTGTCGGCCCGGACCATTCTCGGTGAGGTGCTCACGGAACGTGAACGGAATGAACTCGTCGGTCGACGGAAGCATGTAGATGTGCGACCGTCCGCGCAACACCGCATGGCGGCCGGGTAGGTTGGCCGCATGCCCACTGTCGAGTCGGTTGTCTTCGATATCGGTGAAACACTCCTCGACGACACCCGCGAGTTCGGCTCCTGGGCGGACTGGATCGGCGTCCCGAGGCATACCTTCTCGGCCGTACTCGGCGCGGTAACGGCAGCAGGACGCAACAACGCCGAGACCTTCGAGTACTTCCGTCCGGGTTTCGACCTTGCCTCCGAACGGGCCGCCCGGGAAGCAGCCGGGCTGGGCGAACAGATCTGTGAGCAAGATCTGTACCCGGACGTCCGACCGGCACTCAGCGCACTGCGGGAGCGCGGCATCTGGGTCGGCATCGCGGGAAATCAGACGGCTCGAGCCGCCGATCTGCTGCGCCGACTGAGATTGCCGTGCGACGCGATCGCAACCTCTGGCGAGTGGGGCGTTGCCAAGCCGGATGCCGGGTTCTTCGACCGGGTGGCCGGGTTTGCGCCGGGAGACCGCAGTTCGATCCTTTACGTCGGAGATCATCCGGACAACGACCTGCTACCCGCCCGCGCCGCCGGTATGCGGTGCGCGCTCATTCGCCGCGGTCCGCTGGGCCACCTGTTCGCCGAACGCGTCCGGCAGCATGGTGAAGCCGACTGGGTGATCGATTCGCTGCCCGATCTCCTCGATGTGGCCGGTTAGCCGACCGCGCCCGCAAGCAATTCCTTCACCCATGGATGGTTGTCCGTGTGTTGCGGCGCAATAAAGCTCGCCTCACGCAGACTGGCGACCGCGTCGTCACGCCGTCCGGCTTCGGCGTACGCCCGAGCGAGATCGATGTAGAAGTGCGACCGACGCTCCGCCGGAACCACAGCGGGTGGCACCCATCCGGCGGCGGACAATGACGAGCCGATCTCCCCAAGCTCCACGTCGAGGGAGACCCGATGGATGCGCACCGATGCCGGCCCGAAAGCCGTACCGTCATACACGCCATCGGGAATGCGGTACCCGATTGTCTCGGCTTCGGCGGAGTACGCGTATGCGTCATCCGGGCGCGCGGCCCTCGCCGCAACAACTGCCGCCCTCATTCGCAACGCTCCGAACGCCGCAGCCTCCGAGATCGATGTGCCGGGGTCCAACGAGTCAGCTGCACGGTCCAGCATGCGCAGTCCGGCGGCGAGACAGCCGTTCACGAAGAACGCTTCCATCCGTACGTACGAAACGGACGCGGCCAGCGCCGGATCGTCCATATCCTCTACTATCCCGCGCATCATTGCGATAATCCGCGCTGAGAGATCGTGGTGACCGAACTTGTGCGCAATTGCGTCGGTGGCCCGCAGAGCTTGGACTGTGAGCCGGTCGATGTCCCCGGCTTCCTTTTCGGCCGCGTACTGCCTGGCGAGAAACAGTTCGCGCAGTAATTCCGGAAGCAGCCGGGTAAGCCGGACATAGTCGGAATTCAGCCGGTAGTTCACCGCTGCACCGACCGCCGCTCGCAACTGCGGCACCGACCGGATGGACGCGCTGTCCACAAGGTCATGGGAATCGAGGACCATGCGCAGCTCCGGGAGCCACGCGGCGACGATCTCGACCGGACCCGGTTTCCCTGCACGGGTCTCCGACGCCCCACCCAACGCAGAGCGAAGTCGTTCGCGCTGCTCGGTGTCCAACTGCTTCAGCAGGGTATCCATCCGGCAGCGAATTGACCTGCGAGTGTGATCGTTCGACCGCGGCGCTCCCAGTTACGAACCGCCGCTTCGGAGAACCCCGTGATCTCGGCGAACTCCTGCTGCGTGCATCGCAGTGCGACGGTCCGCAGCGCACGAACTTCCGTTCCGGTCCAATCGACAATCATCAGGCCCACCCCGTCCGTGTCATATGTCGTACGCGGCCAGCGTATCGGCAGCGCGCCTGCCATTACCCTGAATCGCACCATCACATTCGCTCCATGATCCCGGAAGCCGCGCCCGCAGCAGCGTTCAGTGCGGTTTGGAAGCTGTCGCGATACCGGTCGACGAGCCCACTTCCCGGTATTCGGTTCCGATGAATCCTGCCGCCTGCAGAGCGGGGAGATAGCGCCGGATATCGATTTGCTCGAAGGGGTCGCTGTCGCCGTGCCGATGGGCGGAAGGTCCGAACAGGAATCGCATCCACGGAGTCGGCCGGGCCTCGGCGAGCAGCAGCCTCCGCCCGAACGCAGTATGCGCCACATCTCGGCGATCGCCGGATCGCGCTGATCCTCGGGAATGTCGTGCATGACGAAAGTACACGTCACCACGTCGGCGGAGGCATCGGCGAGCGGCAGTTCCTGCGCCGGGGCCTGGACATAGCGGTGGTTGGGATGCGTGTCCCTGCGGCGGTTGTAGTCGACGGCTGCGGCGGAGGGATCGATACCGCAGACGCTGCCCGCCGGTCCGACCTGCACGCCGATAACTCGCACGAGTTTTTCGGGGCCGCAACCGATATCGATGGCATCGTCGCCGGGCCGAGCGCCACTGGCCCGGACGAGTTCGGTGAGCAGCCGGCGATGCCGGCCGAGGAACCAGACGGTGGTGAACAGGTGTAGCGACGGATGCCCTCGATGACGGGCCCGGTACCGGGTGCATCCGCGAACATGGGGTTACGGGTGTGTTGATCCGGTGTCATGGGTCGATCGTCGCCACGCAGACCGCTACGGACCAGAATCAGATAGGTCGGATCCGTCCGTTTCCGGACAGATCGGGCTGAATTGTTCGACGAAGGAGACAATGAGCACCTCCGACCGCCGGGTCCGGCGAACCCGTAACGCCATGCACCGGGCCCTCATCGAACTGATGATGGAACGGGCCTATGACCGCATCACGGTGAGCGATGTGATCGCGCGAGCGGACGTCGGGCGTTCCACGTCCTACGCCCGTTACCGGGACCAGGACGACTCGCTCGTGGTGAGTTGCGGCGAGCATCTGCGACAGGAGATCGCCCGCTCCCCCGACCAGGGGCGGTGGGCGCCCGTCCGCGTGATGATCGGCCTGGGAGTCCGGTATCCGGACGTGTACGAACCACTGATCGGGCCCAAGGCGTCGGCGACCGCCTTGCGCGGATACCGCAGCAGTGTCGCACCGGCCGCGGCTACGGCTGTGAAGCCAGCCATACCTGGTAACTCTGATGCCGAAACTGATAGGCGGCACCGGTAACTCGCAGCAGTCCCGCTCCACGCGCCCAGTCCAGGAAAGGACCGGGCGACGAGGCAAAACCAGCTCCGACCGTAAACAGTGCTCTCGCACATCCGTATCGGATACTTGCTTTGGCGCGTGCTAAGAAGATCAACGCGCCGAGTGCGATACCCATCGGAGTCCCGGCCACAGCCACCAGTATTACGAGCAAGGGGCTGAGCACGAGCAGCGGCAGCGACAGTTTGCCTTCGCTCGACTCTCTGACGAATGCCAGGACCATGACAATCGAAACCAACATGAGCCATATGACCGCACCGACGTGGACGGCGGCACGCGCATCATCACGAATGATCCGTTTCTCGTCGAGCCGGGGTTGCCGGTGGCCCGTGAGGCTGATGCCGAAAGTCAGCACCAGCGCGGTGAGGGTACCGACCAAACCTGCGGATTCCGCGGCCTCTCGCGGTGGCAGCGGGATTGCCGCGCCCGAATGCCTGTTCGCCAGGAAGCCGCAGATCGCAAGGACGAACCCCGCGCCGACACCTACGACCGAGGCTTTCGCCCAGCGCTTCACGTCGCCGGGTTTGTACGTCCGCCACAATGCCTTTCGCGGTATGGGTCGAGACGGCCAATAGCCACGGACGCCGCACACCAACGCGGACAAGGTGCCGATCACTACCCCGTCCTGTATGGACGTCCTTACGTCAATCCCTGCCCAAAGTGCCCAGACGGCGGGTGCAACGAAGAACGTGAAGGCCGCCCCGAACCCGGCTACCGCAACAACGAAAGCATGGAGCAGCCGACACCGCAGGTCTCCGGCCAGACTCCATATCTGATCCAACGCGAAGTCGCCCCTACCAACCGTATTCGGGCCGAGCGTGGAGTGGCGGGCAAGTGCACGCATCCATGCCGACACCTCGCCGCAGGTGTACTTCTGCCGGCTGTGGGCATCCCGGGGCTGTGCCGCGACCGCAGCCGGAATCAACGCAGCGAACAACACATCCTCGATCGTCGCCCGGGTGGTTGCCTCCGTCAGCACGGCGGCGTCATCTGCTCGCTTGTGCTTCAGGAACTGCAAAGTCAGGCCCAGCATCCACGGTGTGCGCAGCGTCTGCGCGAAGATCCCACCGGGATCGGCCTCGAGCTTGTCCTTCACCAACGTCCACTTCTGTCCGCCGTTGACGTCGCGCCGGTCCTTCAGGTAATCAGCGACCTGCTGCGCCGTCAGTGCTTGCAGCGCGATCACCGACGCCTCGTGCAATCCGGACTCGCCGTGGAGTTCCGACAGCTTGCGATAGGCGTCCATACGGGCGGTGACGATTATCGGCCTTCCGAGCCAATGCACTTCGTTGAGCTGATCCAACGCCGCGCGGGCGCGTACCGGTTCTCGCGGATCGCTGTCCATCTCATCGAGCCCGTCCAGGACCGGAAGTATCCGATCTGTCCTGACAAGCTCCCGCGCCACCCGCAGGCTGAGCGAGTAGTCCTGTGCGATCCGCCGAGCGAGCCACTCTTCGAAACTATTCGAATCGGGGTCCCAGCTGGAGACATTGAGACGCACAGGAACCGGCAGGCGATCACGCTTCGCGCCCGCCCGCCGATCCAGCAGGTCGAGCATGAGATTCAAGGCAGCGACAGTTTTTCCCGAGCCCGGCCCGCCCACGATCACCAAGCGACGGTCCGGCAACCCGTCGAAATACTCACGGACCTCCGCCAATGATCCGAATTCACCGCTGCCGACAGTCCCGGTGTCGACCAGCGCGTTCCATCGCAGGCCTATCCCTTTACCACGCGCAATCCCCAACTCCCCGAGCCGGCGCTTCTCGGTCTTCGCCACAAGACCCGCAAGGTCGTCCGCGACCAACGCCAACGACGTAGCCGATACATCCGGGCGCAATTTCCGCAACAGCCATCCGGCTCCCCGCGCCGCGGGCACCACCGCACGACCGGCGACAGCCAACTCCGAACCTGACACCATGTGGCCCCTCCATCCACCGTCGCGACTGCCGCGCACTTGGGTCGAACCCGAATCACCCTCTCGCTCAGACAATTCAACGCCAAAGCTAGTACATGCTGTGGTCCGGAACGCAGACGAGTCCACCCGAATCGCAATCGTGAAGTGATCGCGGAGCGGATGGACTCGTCTGGAACTACTGCGGACGCGTTTCGGGACGGAAGGTGCATCAGAGATGCTCCGCCGCAGGTCGGACCGCTACAGCGGCTTACACGTCGAAGTAGAGTTCGAATTCGTAGGGGTGCGGCCGCAGGTTCACCGGGGCGATTTCGTTGTCGCGCTTGATGTTGATCCAGGTTTCGATCAGGTCCTCGGTGAAGACATTGCCTTCGGTGAGGTACTCGTGATCGGCCTCGAGGCGGTCGATCACCGACGCCAGGCTGGTGGGGGCCTGCGGGATGTTCTTGGCCTCCTCCGGCGGGAGCTCGTAGAGGTCCTTGTCGACCGGGGCCAGCGGCTCGATCTTCTTCTTGATGCCGTCCAGGCCGGCCATCAGCATGGCGGCGAAGGCCAGGTACGGGTTGCCCGAGGAGTCCGGCGCGCGGAACTCGATGCGCTTGGCCTTCGGGTTGTTGCCGGTGACCGGGATGCGGACCGCGGCGGAACGGTTGCGCTGCGAGTACACCAGGTTGATCGGGGCCTCGTAGCCCGGCACCAGGCGGTGGTAGGAGTTCACCGTGGGGTTGGTGAACGCCAGCAGCGACGGGGCGTGGTGCAGGATGCCGCCGATGTAGTGGCGGGCCAGGTCCGAAAGACCGCCGTAGCCGGCCTCGTCGTGGAACAGCGGCTTGCCGTCCTTCCACAGCGACTGGTGGGCGTGCATACCCGAGCCGTTGTCACCGAAGAGCGGTTTCGGCATGAAGGTGACGGTCTTGCCCTCGGCCCACGCGGTGTTCTTGACGATGTACTTGAACAGCTGCAGATCGTCGGCCGCGGCCAGCAGGGTGTTGAACTTGTAGTTGATTTCGGCCTGACCGGCGGTGCCGACCTCGTGGTGGCCGCGCTCCAGCTCGAAACCGGCGTTCTGCAGGTTGGTGGCGATCTTGTCGCGCAGGTCGACGTAGTGGTCGTAGGGCGCGACGGGGAAGTAACCGCCCTTGTTACGGACCTTGTAGCCGCGGTTCGGGCTGCCGTCCGGGTTGACCTTCGCACCGGTGTTCCACGAGCCGGAGATGGACTCGACCTCGTAGAAGGCGCCGTTCATGCCGGAGTCGTAGCGCACCGAGTCGAAGATGTAGAACTCGGCCTCGGCACCGAAGAACGCGGTATCGGCGATACCGGTGGAGCGCAGGTACTCCTCGGCCTTACGCGCGATATTGCGCGGGTCGCGCGAGTAGGACTCACGGGTGAACGGGTCGTGCACGAAGAAGTTCATATTGAGCGTCTTCGCCGCCCGGAACGGGTCGAGCTGCGCGGTGCTGAAATCGGGCAGCAGCAGCATGTCGGACTCGTCGATGGACTGGAATCCCCGCACCGAGGAGCCGTCGAACGCGAGGCCTTCCTCGGCGAGGTCGGCGGTGAACGCCTTCGCCGGGATGGAGAAGTGCTGCTGTACACCGGGCAGATCGCTGAACCGGATGTCGACGTACTCGACATCCTGATCCGCCATGTACTTGATGACCTCGTCGGCCGTGCTGAACGTCACTTAGCTCTCCTTACGGATAGATCCCAGCCAGTATCGAGTGCGGGGCGTCGCGATCCGACGGTATGGACAGGGTGTTTCCCGGCCGTCAAGGGTTTGTTTCGCCAGTGTTACACGTAGCGCACAGCACGTGTCGTCGGCCACGCCACGGACATTACCGCGCGCCGTGCCGCCCGGACAGTCGCGACCGCACCGGCGGGCAGGCTGTTGCGCACGGTAACCGCCCGATATGCCGGAAACGACGACGCCTATCCTGGGATTCATGGCACGTGTCACCGGATCCTGGCTCACCGGACCCTCCGAGAAACCGGGCGATCCGGAACCGAGCGAATACGCGGGCGAACATATCGGGCTGCCCCGCACCGGTGCGGGATCGCTGGTCGGGATGGCCCGCCGGATCGTGGCGATGCTCGTGGACTGGGTGATCGCGATGGGGATCGCCGCGCTGATCGTGCGACCCGACCCGGATCGGATCATCGCCGAGGCCGAGCTGCCGGCCGGTGTCGCCGAACCGACGGCGTTCGAGGCCGTGGCCGGGGCGTTGAGCACCCCGACGTGGATGGTCTGGATGGTGATCGGCCTGGTCGCGGTCGCGCTCTTCGGTTTCACACCCGGGCAGTACTTCCTCCGGTTGCGCGTGATCAGGGTCGACGCGCCGGTGCGGGTCGGGTTCCTGCGCGCGCTGGGCCGGCAGGTCCTGCTGACCTTCGTGGTGCCGGCGCTGTTCACCGACGGTGACGGACGCGGTATGCACGACCGGGCAACCGGGACCGCGGTGGTACGCACGCGCTGACCGGGCCTGCGGGGGCGGTCATAGGATCGCCCGGTGTCGTTGAATCCCGCCCTGCTCGGCCTACGGTTCCTGCTGGAGCTGTCCGCCTTCGCATCGTTCGCGCTCCTGGGTTGGCGGGCGACCGACAGCCCGTTCCGCTGGCTGCTCGTGGTGGTGTTACCGGTGGTCGCCGCGGCCGTGTGGGGTGTGTTCGCCGTTCCGGAGGATCCGAGCCGATCGGGTATGGCACCGGTCGCCGTTCCCGGGCCGGTGCGGCTGGTCGTCGAGTTCGCGGTGTTCTGGGGTGGCGCGGCAGCGTTGTGGACCGGCGGTCTCCCACAACTCGCGATTGTCTCGGCGGCCGTCCTGGCGGTCTACCACGTCGTCGCCTACGACCGTGTGCTCTGGCTGCTACGGCACTAGCTCAGCGGCGGCGGATGGTGCGCTGCATACCGCGCATCTTGGCGTTCGTCGGCATCGGGCCCTTCGGCATCGCCGGTCCGCCGCGGGCGCTCAGGGCGCTGAGCCGGCCTTCGATCTGGTCCATCCGCTTGGTGTCGATATTGCGGGGCAGTTTGGTGAGGTAGCGCTGCAGTTCCTTGAGCGGAACCTGGCCTTCCTCGTTACCGACCAGCACGTCGTAGATGGGGGTGTCGCCGACGAGCCGGGCGGTGCGCTTCTTCTCCTGCGCGAGCAACGACCGCAGTCGCTGCGGCGAGCCCTCGGCCACGAAGATCACGCCGGGCAGCCCGATCACCCGGTGCACGGCGTCGAGTTGGGTGGTGGCAGCGACACCGTTGCTGACCCGCCATTTGCCCTGCAAGTTGTCCAGCACCCAGGCAGCGGCGCCGGCCTGGCCCTCGGCCTTGCCGTAGACGGTCTTCTGCACGCGCCGGCCGAAGATGATGAAGGCGAACAGCACACCCAGCAGCAGGCCCAGGGGCAGCAGGAACCACTGCACACCGAACAGGAAACCGATCCCGAACAGCACCAGCGTGGTGATCACCACGGCGCCGATCATCAGCGGCAGCAGCAGCTTGTCCTCTTTGCGCTGCATCTGGAACGCCTGCCAGATCTGCTGACGACGTTCCTTCGACTGCTGTTTGCGCGCCGCTTTCGCCGCGGCCTTCGCCTCTTTGTCGGGCTTGCCTGCTGCCATGACCCCCACAATAATGCCCGCACCCGAACCGCCGGTCACGGGACGGGCAAGCCATCCTGGCCGGTCGAGCCGCCCGAACCGCACGCCACCGGACCGCGGGCGGCGGCGTGCGCCCCCATGAAGGCGGCGGGTCGCAGACGGCACCTGGTGACGCGGGGATGAGCGGGCAGTCGCCCCGGTGCGGAGTGAGACCCGGATCCGGAACAGCGGCCCGAATTCACGACATCCGGACAGTGCCGGGACGCCGCGTTGCCGGGCGAGGACAATACAGGGATGTCCACCAACCTCGAGGCCCGTCCGTCTTCCGGCGACCCGGTCGACGACGCCACCGCGGAACGGCTCGCGATGGCGCTGCGCTGTGTCACCGTGTCCCGCGAGGAGGTAGCCGCGTCCGGTGTGGAGCCGGATTCGGCCGGGGCGCGGACTGCGCTCGATGCCGAGTTCCGCCGGCTCGGCGCCCACCTGGAAGAGTCGTTCCCGCGAGTGCACGCGGAACTGGAACTCGAGAAATTCGGGCACAGCCGTCTCTACACCTGGCGCGGGACCGACGACACCCGGACCGCGGCCATTCTGCTGGCGCACCAGGATGTGGTGCCCGCCGACGAACCCGGCCGCTGGACCCACCCACCGTTCGCGGGGGTGGTCGACGACGAGTTCATTTGGGGGCGCGGCGCGATCGACGACAAGAGCCGCGTACTGGCGATTCTGGAAGCCGCCGAATCCGCCTTGGCCGCCGGGCTGCGGCCACGCCACACCGTCTATTTGGCCTTCGGGCACGACGAGGAGGTCTTCGGCGATACCGGGGCCGTGCAGATGGCGGACCGGTTGCGTGAGCGCGGGGTGCGGGCGGACCTGCTGCTGGACGAGGGCGGGGTGATCACCGACGGGATCGTCCGGGACGTCGAGGTTCCGGTGGCCACGATCATGGTCGGCGAGAAGGGCTACGCCACGGTCCGGCTGTCGGTCACCGATCAGGGCGGGCATTCGTCCATGCCGGGACGGCAGACGGCGATCGGCCGGCTGGCCCGGGCGGTGAGCCGGGTACAGGACCATCCGATGCCCCTGCGGATAATGCCCGTGGTCACCGATATGCTCACCCGCCTGCGACCGCATCTGCCCACGGCCAAACGCCGCCTGCTGGGGTTCGCGGGAGCCGCCGCGCCGGTGGTCGCCCGGATCCTGGCCGCGACCCCGCAGACCGAATCGCTGGTGCGCACCACTACCGCTCCGACGGTGATCCGCGGCGGGGTGAAGGCGAATGTGCTGCCGCAGCAGGCGGAGGCGCTGATCAATTTCCGGATCCTGCCCGGCGATACGGTGGAGTCCGTACTGGCGCACTGCCGCCGGACGGTGCGCGATGCCCGGGTGTCGATCGAACTGGTGGGGATGTCGGCCGAACCCTCCCCCGCCCCCGCGCCGGGACCGCAGTTCGATCTGGTCGCCGAACTCACCCGGCAGGTGGCACCGGAGGCGGCCGTGACCACCGGACTGGTGCCGGGCGCCACCGATTCCCGCCACTACGACGATCTGGCCGCGACCCGCTGTAATTTCGCGCCGATCCGGCTCACCGCCGCGGATCTGGAGCGGATCCACGGAAACGACGAGCGGCTGTCGCGGGTGAATTACGCTCGGCTGATCGAATTCAACCGACGCCTGCTCAGCGCGCTCGCCGAACCGGACCGGGCACACTGACCGGCCGAGCGCTTCGGGAACCGAGCGGATGCGATACCTTCGCCGGCGCTTCGGCCGGCGCGACTCACATGTACCAGCTCCGAAGGAGAACCGGTGACCAGCAACCAGGACATCCATACCGAACGCGGAGAGTTCGAGCACGCCGGTCGACGGCTCGTCCGCCGTTCCTGGGTGCCCGGGACACCCGTACGCGGCGCGATCGTGCTCGTGCACGGGGTGGCCGAACATTCGGGCCGATACGACTATGCCGGGCGGACGCTGGCCGCGGCCGGGTTCGCGGTCCACGCCCTCGACCATGTGGGCCACGGTGAATCCGCGCGGGTCGGCGCGCCGGCCAACCTCGGTTCGATCGACGACGCAGCGGACAAGGTGGCCGCGCTGCTCGAGCTGGTACGCGCCGAGAATCCCGGCGTACCCCTCTTCGTGATCGGGCATTCGATGGGTGCGCTGATCACCCTGTACCTGGCTACCCGGGCGCCGCTGGACGTCGCCGGTGTGGTGGTCTCGGCACCCCCGCTGCTCATCGACGCCGGTAACCCGGTGCAGCGTCTACTGGCGCCGGTTCTCACCCGTATCGCGCCGAACCTGGGTGTGCTGAAACTGGATTCGTCGCAGATCAGCCGCGACCCCGATGTGGTCACCGCCTACGACAACGATCCGCTGGTATTCCGCGGAAAGCTCCCGGCGCGCACCGCCACCGAAATCCTTACTGCCGCCGGTCAGGTACTCGACCGCCTGCCGCAGTTGCGGGTACCGACCCTGGCGATGCACGGAACCGCCGACGCCATCGCCGCCCCCGCGAGTACCGATCGGATCGAACAGCATGCGGGCACCACCGATCTCACGGTCCGCCGCTACGACGGTCTGTTCCACGAGATCTTCAACGAACCCGAACGCGATCAGGTCCTCGCCGATGTCGTCACCTGGTTGACCGCCCGGCTGCCGGAGCCCAGTGAAACGGGCGCCGAAGGACTTTGATATCGGACGATCAGAACACGCGCCCGGGGTAGACGGTCGGCGGCGAGGGCACCGCGCCATTGAAGGGGCCCGATCAATAAACTGTGCGTATCCGTGGTGAAGGAGGACTGTGTACGTCGAAGAAATCCGTTCACCCGGCGCGCTGACCGCGGAATCCGCCGAAGAGCTGGCGGCGAGCGCCGTCGGCTACACCTCTCGCATCACCGTCGCCGCGGGTGGGCACGCGGTCAACCTGCCCGTTCTCCCGTGGTGCTGGGCCGACCTCGGTATAGCCGCGGGCACCCAGGTGACGATCACCGCCGAGGCCGGCAGCCGCCCGCCCGACCTCGAGGACCGGCGGGCACTCGAGGCCGTCGTCTCCTGTTTCCGCACGCTTGGCCACACCACCATTCGGCACCCGTAACGCCGCCGAGTCCCGAATCGGTACGACCGGAACGAAAACGCACCGGCGCCCGACCCGGGGGGCGCAGAGCGCCGCGGAACGCGCGTTTCAGACGCCGAACACCCGTTCCACCACCCGGCGCGCCCGCCGAGTGACCCGCAGGTAGTTGTCCAGGAATTCCCCGCCGTCGTCACTGGGCCACCCCGCTACCCGCGCCACCGCGGACAGCATGCGACCCGGTGCGGGAAGTTGGTCGCTGGGCTTACCGCGCACCAGCACGAGGGCGTTGCGGGCCGCGGTGGCGGTCAGCCAGGACTGCCGGAGCAGGTGGGTGTCCTCGGCACCGAGTAGTTCGTGGCGGGCGATGACGTCCAGCGCTTCCAGCGTGGAGGTGTTGTGCAGTTCCGGGACCTCGTGCGCATGCCGCAACTGCAGCAGTTGCACCGTCCATTCGATATCGGCGAGGCCGCCGCGGCCCAGTTTGGTGTGGGTGGCGGGGTCGGCGCCGCGGGGCAGCCGTTCGGAATCCACCCGGGCCTTGATCCGCCGGATCTCCCGCACCGCCTCGGCCGAGACACCGCCGGCCGGGTAGCGCACCGGATCGATCGTATGCAGGAACCGCAGGCCCAGGTCCTGGTCCCCGGCTACCTGATGGGCCCGCAGCAGGGCCTGCACTTCCCAGGGCTGCGCCCACTGCCGGTAGTACGCCTCGTAGGCGGTGAGGGTGCGCACCAACGGCCCGCTGCGCCCCTCGGGGCGCAAACCGGCATCGACCTGTAGCGGCGGGTCGGTACTGGGTGCGCCGAGCAGTTTCTGTACCTGTTCGGCGATACCGTTGGCCCATTTCACCGCGACGTGCTCGTCCTCGCCCGGCCGGGGCTCGCAGACGAACAGCACATCGGCGTCCGATCCGTAACCGAGTTCCATCCCGCCGAGCCGGCCCATCCCGATCACCGCGAAATCCGCGGGTGCGGGCCCGCCCCGTTCCGCGACACCGGCCCGGATCACCGCCCGCAGCGAGGCCTCGAGCACCGCCACCCATACCGAGGACAGCGCGGTGCAGACCTGCGGCACATCGAGCAGCCCGAGCAGATCCGCCGAGGCCACCCGGGCCAGTTCGTGCCGGCGCAGCGAACGTGCGGTCGCCACGGCACGTTTGGGGTCGTCGTAGCGGTCCGCGGCGGTGAGGATACCGCCCGCCACATCCGCGGGCTGGGTGCGCAGCAGCAGCGGGCCCTCGGGGCCGTCGGCGAACATGCGGATGGTTTCGGGGGCATTGATGAGCAGGTCGGGCAGGTAGGCCGAGGAACCCAGCACCATCATCAGCCGCTGCCCCACCGCACCTTCGTCGCGCAGCACGCGCAGGTACCAGTCCTGGTCGTTCAGGCCTTCGGACACCCGCCGGTAGGCGAGCAGGCCGGCGTCGGGGTCGGGGGTGTCGCCGAGCCAGGCCAGCAGGGTCGGCAGCAGCAGGGCCTGGATCCGGCCCTTCCGGGAGATACCGCTGGTCAGGGCCCGCAGATGACCCAGGGCATGTTCCGGGTCGGCATAACCCAGTGCGGCGAGCTGCCGCACGGCGGCGTCGGGGCTGAGCCGCAGTGCGGCGGTTTCGATACTGGCCACCGATTCCAGCAGCGGACGATAGAAGAGTTTGGTGTGCAGCCGCCGGATCCGGCTGGTGTTGCGGCGCAGCTCCACCTGCAAGACCCCGGCGGCATCGCGTTTACCGTCGGGCCGGATATGTGCGGCCCGGGCCAGCCACCGCATACCTTCCTCGTCGTCGGCGGCCGGCAGGGTATGCGTGCGTTTGAGCCGCTGCAGTTGCAGCCGGTGTTCCAGCAGCCGCAGGAATTCGTAGGAGGCGGTGAGGTTGGCGGCGTCCTCGCGACCCACATAGCCGCGCGCGGCCAACGCCGCGAGGGCTTCCACGGTGCCCTGTACACGGAGTTTCGGGTCGACCCGGCCGTGCACGAGCTGCAGGAGCTGCACCGCGAACTCCACATCGCGCAGGCTGCCGCTGCCCAGTTTCAGTTCCCGCTCCCGCAGGTCCGCGGGCACCAGATCCTCCACGCGGCGTCGCATGGCCTGTACGTCGGGCACGAAATCCGGGCGTTCGGAAGCGGTCCACACCATGGCGTCGGTGGCCGCGCGGTACTGCTCGCCCAGTTCCAGATCACCGGTCATCGGCCGCGCCTTGAGCAGTGCCTGGAACTCCCAGGTCCGCGCCCACCGCTGGTAGTAGGCCAGATGCGATTCGAGCGTGCGCACCAGGGCGCCTGCCTTGCCCTCGGGTCGCAGCGCCGCGTCCACCTCGAAGAACGCGGAACTGCCGACGGTCATCATCTCCGCGGCCAGGCGGGTGGCGGTGGCGTCGGCGGGTTCGGCGACGAACACGATATCGACATCGCTGACGTAGTTGAGTTCGCAGGCCCCGCTTTTACCCATGGCGATAACCGCCAGCCGCACCGGACACGGTTCGTCGCGGCACACCCGCGCCACCGCCACCGCGAGCGCGGTGGTGAGCGCGGCGTCGGCGAGGGCGGTGAGCTGCCGGCCCACCACCTCGTACGGAACGACCGGTTCGTCCTCCACGGTCGCGGCCAGATCGACGGCGGCGAGCAGCATGAGCTGATCGCGGTAGCGTTTGCGTAGCGCGGCCACCACTTCGGGCCCGGATTCGGTGGCGCGGAACAACATCGGCGCGGCGTTGGGCCCGGTTTCCGGCTCGGCACCGACCACCGCGAGCAGATCGGCGATCAGTTCGTCCCGGTCGGGCAGTTCGTCGCGGCGCAACATCGTCCAGGAGCGCGGATCGGCCACCAGGTGATCACCGAACGCGGTGGAGGAACCGATGAGCGCGAACAGCCGGCCGCGCAGCGTGGGGTCGGCGCGAATCGCGGAATCCAGGGCATCCCACTCGCTTCCGAGCGATTCCCGGATCCGGATCAGGGTGCTGAGTGCCAGATCGGCGTCCGGCGCGCGCGACAGGGCCCACAGCACCGCGATGCTCTCGACATTGTCCCAGCCGAGGGTTGTCAGCGATTCGGCGGCCGTCGGCTCGAGCAATCCGAGCCGGCCGGCACGGGGGACGGCGGACCGGGCGGACGGGGGGCGGACCATGAGCCAAAGTTACCCAGTTCGTACCGGGAAGTGTGCCGGACCCCCGCTCGCCGCCGCGTCGTTACAGGCCGAGGTACTCCTGCAGTTCGAACGGTGTCACCTGGGTCCGGTAATCCGCCCACTCCCGGCGCTTGTTGCGCAGGAAGAAATCGAAGACATGCTCGCCGAGCGTTTCGGCGACCAGTTCCGACCGTTCCATCGCCCGCAGCGCCTCGTCCAGCGTGCCGGGCAGTTCCTTGAACCCCATGGCGCGCCGTTCCGCCGCGGTGAGCGACCAGACATCGTCCTCGGCTTCGGCCGGCAGTTCGTAACCCTTCTCGATCCCCCGCAGGCCGGCGGCCAGCAGCACAGCGAAGGTCAGGTAGGGGTTGCAGGCCGAATCGGGGCTGCGGATCTCGACCCGCCGCGACGAGGCCTTGTTCGGGGTGTACATGGGCACCCGGACCAGCGCCGACCGGTTGGACCGGCCCCAGGAGGCCGCCGTCGGCGCCTCGCCGCCGTGGATGAGCCGTTTGTAGGAGTTCACCCACTGGTTGGTGACGGCGCTGATCTCGTGCGCGTGCTCGAGAATGCCCGCGATGAACGCCCGCGCGGTCCCCGAGAGATTGTCCGGATCGTCCGGGTCGGCGAAGGCGTTCGCCTCGCCTTCGAACAGGCTCATATGCGTATGCATGGCCGACCCGGGGTGCTGGGAGAACGGTTTGGGCATGAACGTCGCGCGCACGCCCTCGTCGATGGCGACTTCCTTGATCAGGTAGCGGAAGGTCATCACATTGTCGGCCATCGACAGGGCGTCGGCGTAGCGCAGATCGATCTCCTGCTGGCCGGGTGCGCCCTCGTGGTGGCTGAACTCCACCGAGATCCCCATCGATTCGAGGGCGTCGATGGCGTGGCGCCGGAAGTTCGGGGCGGAATCGTGCACGGCCTGGTCGAAGAACCCGCCGGTATCGGCCGGGACGGGCGGAAGGCCGTCGGCCTGGTTCTTCAGCAGGAAGAATTCGATCTCGGGGTGCACGTAGCAGCTGAAGCCCACATCGCCGGCCTTGTTCAGCTGACGCCGCAGGACGTGGCGCGGATCTGCCCACGAGGGCGAACCGTCGGGCATGGTGATATCGCAGAACATCCGGGCGGAATGCTGATGTCCCTTGCTGGAGGCCCACGGCAGCACCTGGAAGGTGGACGGATCGGGCCGGGCCACCATATCGGCCTCGGAGATCCGGGCGAACCCCTCGATGGCCGAGCCGTCGAATCCGATGCCCTCTTCGAAGGCACCTTCGAGCTCGGCGGGCGCGATGGCGACGGACTTCAGATAGCCCAGCACATCGGTGAACCAGAGACGTACGAAGCGGATGTCCCGCTCTTCGAGCGTCCGCAGCACGAATTCCTTCTGGCGATCCATGCCCGCGAGCGTAAGCACCCGGCGTTAAATCCGTGTTACATGGCGTGCTGCGCTGTGTGTCGGCTCGTCGGTCGAGCCGAAAATCACTCAGCAGCGCAACCCCTCGGGCGGGGATTTCAGGTCTACGAGATAGCTGACCACAGCATCGTCGACGCAGGTCGCGCCGCCGTTGAACACCACAGTGTGGCTATCGCCCTCATGGGTGATCAACGCCGCCCCGAGTTGTCCGGCCAGATCCACACCGGCCTGGTACGGGGTCGCCGGATCGCCGGTGGTCGAGACCACCACCGTCTGGGGCAGACCCGCCACGGAAATCTCGTGCGGCCGGCTGGTGTTCGGGACCGGCCAGCCCGCGCACAGTTCCAACGGCGCCGCGCCGGTACCGCGGCCGTCGTCCAGGAAGGGGGCCGCCGCGCGATATTCGGTGTCCTGGCGCCCGGCCACGGCCCGATCGGTGACCCGCGGATCGTCCACGCAGCGGATCGCGTTGAAGGCATCGGTCAGGTTGCTGTAGCTGCCGTCGTCGCGGCGGCCGTTGTACATATCGGCGAGCTGCAGCAGGGTATCGCCACGGCCTTTGCTCAGTTCGGTGAGCGCGACGGTGAGCACCGGCCAGAAATCGGCGCTGTAAAGGGTCTGCTGCACACCGGTGATCGCATCGTCGTAGCTCAGACCGCGCGGGTCTGTGGTGGCCGCGGGGGTCTCCCACAGCGGGTCCACCAGCTCCCGGAAACGCGGGATCACCCTGGCGGGGTCGGTGCCCAGCGGGCAGTCCGCCGATTTCACACAGTCCGCGGCATAGGTGTCGAAGGCTCGCTGGAAGCCGGCCGCCTGGCGCAGCGATTCCGCGACCGGGTCCTGCGTGGGGTCGATGGCGCCGTCGAGCACCATCGCCCGCACATTGCCCGGGAACCTCTCCGCATACGCCGTACCGAGCCGGGTGCCGTAGGAGTAACCCAGATAGTTGAGTTTCGGATCGCCCAGGACCGCGCGGATGATGTCCATATCCTGCACGACCTCACGGGTCCCGATATGGGCCAGCAGGTCGGCACCGGTGCGCGCCATACAGCGATCCGCGTAGTCGCGGTTCTCCGCCTCGTCGGCCGCGATCCCCTCGGGCGTGTTCGGCTCCGGTGTTTCGGCGCGTTCGGCATCGGCCTCCTGCGGAGTCAGACAGGACACCGCGGGAGTGGACGCGCCGACCCCGCGCGGATCGAAACCGACCCGGTCGAAGCGTTCGGCCACCGGGGTGCCGCCGCCGATGGTGGCGGTGGACAGTCCCGACATCCCCGGTCCGCCGGGGTTGAGGAGCAGTGAGCCGATCCGCGATCCGGTCGCCCGCAGCCGCGACAGCGCCAGTTGCGCGGTCGGGCCGGCGGGGTCGGCGTAGTCGATCGGCACCTCGATTCGCGCGCACTGCGCGGCCGGCGGCAGGCTCTCCCCCGGCGCGACGTACCCGGCGCAGGATTCCCATTGCGGAACCTGGGCGTAGAAACGGCTCAGCTCCGCGGGCACGGGCGCGGGTGGCGCCGTCGCCACCTCTTGCTCGTCCGCACATCCCGCGACGAGGATCGCCACCGCCGCCAGCACACCCGCCGGCACTCCACACCGCCCACTCCGCACCGGCGCCATGCTAGCGCCACCAGCGCCGACACCTGTGGATGTGACCAACCGCACCAGGTCGCGGGGTTCGTTCCGGCTCCGCCGCGGGTGCACACTGGAAGACGTCAAACCCACCCGGGGACCCGGTCAGGGCCTCGAGGAGACGAAAGGGACGATGATGTCCGAATCATCAGCCATGTCCGATTCCGCCGCGGAAACTCCGGCCTACGGCGCCACGAATGCTCCCGCCACCGCGGATTCCGCGAAACCGGCCCGCCGGCCGACCCGCGTCCAGCATCTACAGCAGATGAAGGCGACGGGCGAACGCTGGGCCATGCTCACCGCCTACGACTACTCCACCGCCCGGCTCTTCGAAGAGGCCGGTATCCCAGTTCTGCTGATCGGCGATTCGGCCGCCAATGTGGTGTACGGATACGACACCACCGTGCCGATCACCACCGACGAACTGATCCCGCTGGTCCGCGGCGTGGTGCGCGGCGCCCCGCACGCCCTGGTGGTCGCCGACCTCCCGTTCGGCAGCTACGAGAGCTCCCCCGAGCAGGCCCTCGCCACCGCCACCCGCTTCATGAAGGAGGGCGGCGCGCACGCGGTGAAACTGGAGGGCGGCGAACGCGTCGCCGAGCAGATCGCCCTGCTCACCGCCGCCGGTATCCCGGTGATGGCGCATATCGGGTTCACTCCGCAGAGCGTCAACACCCTCGGCGGGTTCCGGGTCCAGGGCCGCGGCGCGGGAGCCGAAGGCCTGCTGACCGACGCGATCGCGGTACAGGCCGCCGGCGCGTTCTCGGTGGTGATGGAAATGGTGCCCGCCGACGTCGCCGGCCAGGTCACCCGGAAGCTGACCATCCCGACCATCGGTATCGGCGCCGGCTCCGACTGCGACGCCCAGGTACTGGTGTGGCAGGACATGGCCGGGTTCACCAGCGGAAAGACCGCGAAGTTCGTCAAACGGTTCGCCGCTGTGGGTGACGAACTGCGCACGGCCGCCGCCGCGTACGCCGATGAGGTGCGCAGCGGCACTTTCCCGGGTCCCGAGCACAGCTTCTGAGCCCACGTCCGGGCCGGAGCGGCTTCCCACCTCCGCCGGAGATGGCAAACTCGGTGTCGAGAAGTTTTTCGACTCGAGTACAGAGGTACTGATGCGGCAACGCGCTTGGACAACCGTTCGTACGGCACGGGGCGCCCTGATGGTGGCGGGAGTGTGCGGGGTGGCGCTGCTCACCGCATGCGGTGGTGCGCAGACCGGTTCACCGACCGCGAGCCCTTCCGACACTTCCGCCACCACGACCGCGACCGCCGCGCCGACCCGCACCAGCGCCGCGCCCGCCACACCCCTGGAGGTTTCGGACAAAGCCGCGCAGAACTTGTGCGACATGCTGGAACCGGAGCTGTCGAATTGGCGGGTCCAGGGTCCGACGATCGGCCGGATCGGCCTGAACCTCATGGCGCACGAATGGGCACTCACCAACGGTGTCGGAAACACCCAGCTACTGGGTGATACCGCGGTCGTCGACCGGGCCACCTCCGCCACCTGCCCGGATGTCCGGACCCAGGCGCTCGAGGCGCTGGAACTGCCCGAACTGGCCGCCGGCGTACTCACGCTGTGACGAGTATGCGCACGCTGTACCCCGCGATCGAGCCCTACGACCGAGGCATGCTAGAGGTCGGCGACGGTCAGGTGATCTACTGGGAGACCAGCGGTAACCCGGCCGGTAAACCCGCGGTGTTCCTGCACGGCGGCCCGGGCGGCGGCACTTCCGCCCTCAACCGCCGCTACTTCGATCCCGAGCGCTACCGGATCGTGCTGCTGGATCAGCGTGGGTGCGGTAACTCCACCCCCCATATCGCCGACGGCGGCGATCTGTCGGTGAACACCACGGCGCACCTCATCTCCGATATCGAGGCGGTACGCGCCGAGCTCGGTATCGAGCGGTGGCTGGTCTTCGGCGGTTCCTGGGGTTCGACGCTGTCGCTGGCCTACGCCCAGCAGAATCCGAACCGGGTGACCGAGCTGGTGCTGCGCGGGATATTCCTGCTGCGCCGCAAGGAAATCGACTGGTACTACAACGGCAGTGCGGGATATGTGTACCCGGACGAATGGGAGAAGTTCCTCGCCCCGGTTCCGGTGGCCGAACGCGACGGCGACCTGGTGGAGGCCTACCACCGGCTGCTGCATTCCGGCGACCCGGAAGTCGCCACCGCGGCCGCCGTCGCCTGGTCCACGTGGGAGGCCGCGACCAGTTCGCTGCGCCCGGACCCGGAACGCACGGCCGATGCCGCCGATCCCCGTTTCGCGCTCGCCTTCGCCCGGATCGAGAACCACTACTTCCGGCACGGCGGATTCCTCGACGAGGGGCAGCTACTCCGCGATATCGGCGCGATAACCGATATTCCCGGAATCATCGTGCAGGGCCGCCACGATATCGTCTGCCCGGCTGTCAGCGCGTGGGACCTGCATCGGGCCTGGCCGCACTCACGGCTGCGGATTGTCGACGATGCCGGGCATTCGGCCACCGAACCCGGGATCGTGCATCACCTCGTCGAGGCCACCGATACCTTCGCGGCGGTACCCGGATGAGCCCGGAACCCGGCATCGCCGGGGCCGCGCTCACCGCCGCGTTACGCGCCGATATCGAACGGTTGCTCGCTGCCGAACCGGAGGTCCGGGCCGACGCCGAGGATTCGGTACACCAGATGCGGGTCGCCACCCGGCGGCTGCGCAGCGTGCTGCGCTCCTACAAACGGCTGCTCGACCCGGATGCGGCCAACCGGGTGCGCACCGAATTGGCCTGGCTCGCCGGCATTCTGGGGGTCGCACGGGATGCGGAGGTCCGCGGCGCCCGTTTTGCCGATCTCCTCGACAGGTATGCCGAAAAGGATTGCGCCGCGCGCAAGCCCACATACAAGCGGCTGGTCCGGGCAGAGCGCGACCGTTACCTCGAAGCGCACGATACGGTCCGCACCGCCTTGGACAGCGCCCGCTACCGGGCCGTCCGCGGCGAGCTGAAGAAGTGGCGCAAGCACCCACCGCTGCGTACCTCGGTCAGCCGGACGCCCGCGGCCGAGGTTTTCGACGCCGTCCTGCGGGCCGACCGTAAACGGGTACGCCGCCTGGTCCGCGCCGAACCGACTGCGGCACCCACCGACCGGGTCGAACTGCTGCACGATATCCGCAAGAGCGCCAAGCGGTTACGGTACTCCTGCGAGGCCGCGGAAGCGGTACTCGGCGATTTCGCCGCAGACCTGGGCGGGCGGGCCAAACACCTGCAAACCGTGCTCGGCGATCACCGCGACGCGGTCGAATCGTACGACGCCCTACGCGAACACGCCGCCGCCGCGCACGCCGCCGGTGAGGACACCCACCTGTACGAGACCCTCGCCGATGCCGAGGACACCGCCGCCGGCCGTTGCCTGGCCCGGTATCCGGCGGCCGCGGCGGCCATCGACAAATCCTGAGCCGTTACCACGCCGGTGCAAACGGCGCGGGGCCGTAACGAGGTGCCGGTACCGGCCCGGCCCCCCAAAAAGTTGGCGGCCGATTTCTTCAGCGAGTTGACGTACCAGGCGCTGGCCGGATCGTCGTTGGCGAAGATCAGCGCCAGGCGCGGTGCCCGGCCGATCTGCTCGGTGAGGGCCTGCGCCCGCGCGGTCGTCTCCGCGTTGT
>NZ_JARWOV010000048.1 GCF_029868855.1 Nocardia carnea
AACCCTCCCGCATGAACTCGGCGAAATCCTCGTTCCCCACCGGGATCTCACTACCACCCACCCAACCCAGCAAACCCGCCAAATCCGCCGGCGGAAACGGAATAGCCACCTACATCACCAATCGGAACCGAGAATCGGAGGCCCACTCCGACCACGGCCTGCGGCCCGATCTACCTCTTCCACATTGTCGAACTCGAGGATCGGATCGGCAGGCACCTCTTCCTCGGCATCCTCCGGATCCGGAACAGCAGTCGGCACCGGCGGCTCCACCGGCATCATTGCCTCCACATCAGCCAGCCCGGGAAACAACTCCGACAGCTTCGGCCGCCGCTCCCGCTCACCGCGCAGCTCAGCGACCAACTCCGCATTCTTCCGCGCGGTTTCGGCCGCTGCCAGCTGCGTCGCCTCGGTCACCGCCGTCGCGATCTCCGCATAGCTCAGCTCGTCGATATCGTCGGCGAAAACCGTTTCGATCAGCAATCCATCGGCATTGACGGTGGCCGTCACCCGGCCGTCCCGCACCGAGGCCGATGCAGTCAACTTCACCCGCTGCCGCTGCGCCTCCGCAATTTGAGCCATCTGCCGCTGCAGGCTCTCGTACGCCGCGGCGGCTTCCTCCGCATAGTCGCCGGTTATCACCACTACCGCCCGAACGATTTACTCGACAATTCGTCCATGTCCCGAAGTGCCTGCGCCGCACCGAGACCGGTTCCCATATCCTCGGCAATCCCGGTAACGAGCTCCGACATCCGGCCCGTCTTCTCCTCGACCGCTTCCCCCTGACTCCGGAAACCGCGAGGACCGCCCGCGAATTCTTGACCGAAATGATCGTTCCCGCAGGCTTTTCCGGTGTGTTCCATGATTTCGTTCGCCTTGTCGCGGGCAGCCGCCAGACCCGCACCGATCTCGGCAACCAACTTCGCCGCATCACCCAGCAACGCCGGGTCGACCTCAACTCTCTTCGCCATCATCGATCCTCACCGTTGCCCGACCACGACTATCCGTGCGCTCACACCGAAACTTTCCGCCGCTCGTGGAAACGCTGTTCGAACCCGCTCGCGAATACCGCCGGAGCCACCGACGAGGAAGAGTGTTCGAGCACCCCGTCGTCGGCCACGTAGAAAATCGCCCGCCCGATCGCCATCTCCCCCTGCGGTACCGGTACATAGACCATCCATCCGCAGCTGATCCGTTCCCCTGCCAGCTCGTCCAAGGGGTATCCGGTGGTATCCAAGCCCCGGCTCCGGATATAGGTCCGCACCCGGTGCACCGCTTCGCTCTCCGGCATCTCCAGCGGCAGCGAGGTCAGCACACCGGCCGTGTTCAGCTGATAGACCGCTCCGTCGATATCGAAGGTGTCCTCGTCGAACAGGGCGGTCACGGTGTCACGCGTGGCCAGTCCGAGTTCGGCCGCCTCGACAAGTGCCGCCGCCGCGGCCCGGCCCTTCGCCGTGGACGGTGTCGTCGCCAACCCGGCCAGCAACCCGGCGACGGTATCCGCGGTCCAGACGCCGGGCACCGCCGAGGCACAGGCCTCGGCATCCGGAGACTCCCCGCGATACCAGCGACCAGCCTCCCACCAGTAGACGAACGACAGCAGCCCGGTCCCGGCCCGCGGATTCACCACCGGATTTGCCACCCAGTCGGGAGCGCCGGCGAAGAATTCCGGCATCGGGGCGTCCTCGTTGTAGGTCGCGTCCAGGGCCGGAGCCTCCCAGACCCCGCCGGAGAGCACCGCCCGGCCACCGGGCAGCGAATACAGCGTCGACCCGCCGCGGCGTGAACTCTCGAACCAGCCCATCGCGGGCACGACCCGCGGTCCCCACTCCGATCGGGCCGCCACGAAACCCGCGGCCAGACACGCCCAGCGCGCCCACATCTGCGGAAAGGCCGGGAATTCACCGGCGGCCACATTCGGCCAGACGCCGGCCTCCCGGTCGGCGCGGGCCGCCCGGGCCGCCTGCTGCGGGGTCCGCGACTGCCGGTCGCCATGCGAGATATAGGCGGCCAGCCAGACCGGTAACGATTCCCGCGGGTACTCGTCGAGATCCAGCCGGTACGCCTCGGGCTCGAAAAGCTGCCCCTCCGGGAACGGCTCGTCACCGAAGTCGTAATCGATATCGAGTCCGCCTCCGGAATCCGCGCGCACCAGCAACCGCCACCAGGGCTCATCGGCGGATTCGGCGACCATGGCGCGCTGGCTGCGCACCTGCTGCAGTACCTCCGGTGCGGGCTG
Source organism: Nocardia carnea (assembly GCF_029868855.1). GTDB lineage: Bacteria > Actinomycetota > Actinomycetes > Mycobacteriales > Mycobacteriaceae > Nocardia > Nocardia carnea_A. The sequence continues at coordinate 2,237 of NZ_JARWOV010000048.1, forward strand.
GACCCGCAGGGAACGTGCGCCGTCGGAATACCGCACCTCCGCGAACACCGCTGTGGTGGTCAGTGCGAACACGGCGTCCAGCTCCTGCCAGCCGGGCGGCCCGGAACCGCTTAGTGCCGTCGCGATTTCGCGGGCGGCGACCCGGTCGGCGGGTTCGCCGCTCCCGGATTCGACGCGGTCGTCGGGGTGGGCCGTATCGCCGGGCGGCGTGACTTCGGCACCCGCATCGGGCGTGGCGAGCCGGAAGCCGATATCCGGCGCCTGCCCATCCGCACTCTCCGGCTGTTCTGAATTCTTGTCGCTCACGTTGCCCACTCGCTCACAGCTCGACCTGCGTCACCACCCATCAAGTGGGCCAAATACTTCCAGCACACCTGAAAGGCGGTTTCCCACAAGCGGGAAAGAATGGCGGAACCAGCTCCGGACTTACCCGGGAAAAGGGTTCCCCGTTCCCCGCTGGTGGCGCCTCAGTGGGTCAGTGCCACTCCGGCCCGCCGTAGTATGTGCGCCTACGACGAGTGACCGAGGTGCCATGACAACAACTGCGTCGAGATGCGGTGCGATCTCCGTGGAGACCACCGGACAGGGGCCCGCCGTTCCGAATCGGCATCGAGCCGGGCGAATGATCACGGCATCGGAACACGATTTCGACACGCAGAGCCGGCCGAGGTGGATATGAGCGAGGCAATGGATGCGCTGGAGGCACGGGTGCACCGCCAGTTGAACCTGATGCACGACCTGGCGGACCGGCTCGCCGCGATCCGGGTGCGGGAAACCTCACCGGACGGCACCGTGACCGCCGAAGTCGACGGCAACGGCGCACTGTGCGATCTGGCTCTCGCACCGGCTATCTCGAAACTGTCGCCGAGTGAATTCGAGTCGGTGGTGGTGGCGACCGCGCGGCGGGCCGCCCATCTCGCGATCATCCGGCGCGGCGAGCTGGTCGATGCTTTCAACACCGAACTCGCCGAGTCGATGCCGGGGCACAATTCCGGCCACTGACCAGGTCACAATCCGTCCTCGCCGCGCGAGACTTCCCATCAGAGGCAAGTTTCCGGCTATCGGTAGCTAACCGCGTCTGGATACCTTGACCAACGAGAATGTAAATTCCCCGGCCCCTAGGCGTTCAGATGACTGATCTCGTGGCGGACTCCCATATCGTGCGTGAATTCGGCAATGCCTCGGCCGCTCTGGCAGTGGAGACGGCAACGGCCGGAGCTGTGAATCAGACCGCACTCATCGCGGCAGCGATCCCGGTGTTCGGCCTGATCGGTCAGGACTTCCTGGCCGCTTTCGCGTATGCGCAGGCCAACAACCTCCGGTCGGTCGGCGAGCTGGCCGCCGTACATGCCGCGACAGCGTTGACCTCCTATGAGGGCGCTGCGGCATACGATTCGACCGAAGAAGCCTCGGTCACCGAATTCGGCGGGATCGGCAGAACGGTATGAGCGGACCGATCGACGAGACCGTGCTGGAACTGTTGCGCAAGAGCGCAGCCGGTCCCGCGCTGGACCGGCCGGTCAACGCGGTTCTCGCGGATATGGGTCTCGGACCGCTGCCGCAGCTGCCCGCACAGATTCCGCTGCCGGAACTACCACCGCTCCCGGCCCTGGACCTCTCGCTGATCGCAAAGCCGATCACCGATCTGGCCGACAGCTTCGGAACCGGGCAGTTCGCCGGCGGGGCAGACCCTGATCCGTCCGAGGTGTTCGCGCAGATCTCCTCGGTCCTGCAGACCGTGATGCAGCTGGGCGCGTCCGCGGTACAGACCGCAATGATGTTGTGGCAGGGTATGGCCGCGACAGAGGCTGCGAACAAGTCCACCGCGGCACAGCGCGACGGGGCGGCGATAGCAGGTCAGAGCGCCGGGACCGCAGCCGGTACGGCGGCCGCTACCACATCGGTCTTCACGGGCGCCACCGCGATGGCGGCGGTCGTGGCACGCTACCTGGCCTCCGTCGTCGCCGCCGGTCCGTTCCTGGCGACCGGGGCCGGACAGGTGTTCCTGCTGGCGGCCACCACCGAAACCCTGGCGGAAGCCACCGTGATAACCGCGAAGACACGCACCGAATTGAGTGCGGAAAGCGCGCAGATGATGGCGACCGGCGAGAAAGTACCGGTGACGAACGCGCCGGTCGGTGTCGATCCGCTACAGATCGTTGCGCAGCTGATACAGATCGTGCCGTCCGTTGTGGGCGCGGTGTCCACCGGAGCGCAATCCGTCGCCCGCTTGAACGAAACCCTGCACCCGGTGAAGCCGGTCCCCGGCGAAGACACCCCGGATTCGGCCACCCGGATCGCCGGCGTAGGCGTGCCGGGGGCCGCTCTCGCGGGCGGCGGAATCGCGGGGACGCCTGCGCGACCGTTGGCACCGTGGCCGGGAGCGCAAGCCGCCGGCGGCGGTACCGGCGCCGGCGCCGGAAACCCCGTCAGCTCAACGGCTTCCGGGACGAACAGCAGCGCCACCCGCAACACGGGCGGCGCCCTCCCGATGACCGGGGGTCTGGGCGCTGCCGGGCTCCCCCGGGGCAGTGAGTCCTCGACGGCGGACGGCCCGCGCGACCATCTCGTCAACGCAGCGCACGGCAATGAGGTCGTCGGCCCGATGGATGGAGTGTCGCTGCCGGTTGTCGGCACGGCCGAGCGTGTGTCCGTACCGCTGAGCGGCGATTCGCCGGACAAACCACTGACCCTCTGACAGGAGATCGGCATGGAATTCGATCCACCTCAGGTCCGGCAGGCCGGCACCGAACTGGACGCCTTGGCCGCACGGTTGGAGGACGCACTTCGGGCGAATCTGCCGGCGTTGGCTGTCGAACCGGCCGGCATGGACGAGGTTTCGGTCCGCACGGCGGACACCCTGCGGGTTGTGGCCACCTCCTACGACGACGCCGCCAACCGAGGTGTCCACGAGATCAGGAAACTGGCCGCGGCCCTGCGTTCACAGACCGATCAGCTGGTCCGCATGGACGAGGACAATGCCGGCGGTTTCAGGACAGCGATCTAGCGGCGGAGCACCGACGATGATCGAACCACCGATGCCCGGTTTCACCGGTGTGATCTGGGCGGCCCGGCCCGCGGAGAAGCTCGCGCACGATCTGGCCACCGGTCCCGGTGCGCGGCCGATGGCCGAGGCCGCTGCCGCGTGGTCGCGGCTGGCCGCGGTATTCGGCGCTGCAGTAATCGAATACGACCGGATCATGGCCCGAATGCGGGATTCGTGGCGATCGACCGAGAGCGGTCCCGTGATCGACCGATTCGCGACGCTGCGGCACTGGCTGGTGGATACCGCCGCGGCAGCCGGCCGCAACGCCGCGCTGGCCGGCGGACAGGCGGTCGCGTACGAGGTGGCCTGTCTGGCTATGCCGCATATGGCCGATATCGCGGCCCTGACAGCGACGATACGCAGTCTCGAGCAGGTGGGGGCCGCGCTCGGCGCGCCGCTGGTTGCGACAGTCGCCGATGCCGATGCGGAGCAAGATCTCACCAAGGCGAACGCGGCGCGGGTCATGCACAGCTACGAATCGGCGTCCGCGTTGTTGGCCGTGCCCTGGCAGCAGGTTCGGCCACCGGAAATCGTCTCGGGTACGGCATGGGCAGCCGAGCATGGTGCGACACCGCCGGTAACCGGCCCAACGCTGCCGGTATCCGCTGCGGTGCCGGCCGCGAGCGAGGGTGCGGGTTCCGGTATGCCCCGAATGCCCCGGGCCCTGTCTTCCTATCAGGCGAGGACATTCACGGCTACGACACCCGCGGCGGTGCCGGGACAGTCCTCACCCGCGACCGCGCAGCCGGCGGCGGCACCGATGCTGCCCGCCGGGATGAGCCCATCGTCCCGGGCCCCCCCGGCCCCCCCGGCCCGCCCCGGGGGCGGGGGCGCGGGCGGCCTAGTGTTCCGCGCTTGAAATCCGCGACCGTGGTCGGTGTGTATCGGGCGCTGCTGTAGGACCGCGGGGTGGTGGCCGGCCGCACGCC
>NZ_JARWOV010000049.1 GCF_029868855.1 Nocardia carnea
CTGATCTTCCGCTATAAACACCCCCGCCCCTCCCCCGAACGCAACCAGCGGCGTCGCCGATCCCTACGAGCCCTGAGAGTTTCGCCCCGACCCTGCTTCCCGCCCCGCAATAACTCCGGGGCGTAAAGCAGGGACGGGCCGAACCTCTCAGGGCTCGTAGGACTCGGCGACGCCGCTGGTTGCGTTCGGGGCAGGGGCGGGCGTGTTACTCGCGGACGATCTGGTTGCCGGCGTGGTACAGGTTCGCCGCTGTCTGCCTGTTCCTCGCTGAGTTCGGCGGTTCCACCGGTCTCCGGCGCGCGACCGTGGCGCCGGTGTCCTCTGTTATCGGCCCTTGTAGTCCGGGGTGCGCTTCTCGAAGACCGCTTGGATGGCCTCGGTGAGGTCCTCGGAGGGCAGGAAGGCCGCGTTCCAGGCGGAGACGTAGCGCAGACCCTCGGTGACCGAGGCGGAGTTACGCTGGCCCAGAACGTCTTTCACACCTTGGACCACCAGCGGTGGGTTGGCGGCGATTTCCTGTGCGGTCGCATGGGCGGCTTCCAGTACCGCGTCTTGATCCGGGTAGACATCGTTGACGAGGCCGATCTTCTCCGCGCGGGCGGCATCGATATCCTTGGCCGTGTACGCGAGTTCCCGTAGGTGACCTTCGCCGATGATGCCGGGCAACCGCTGCAGCGAACCCACATCGGCCACGATCGCGACCTTGGCCTCGCGGAGGCTGAATTTCGCGTCGGCGCTGGCATAACGGATATCCGCGGCGGAGATCAGATCGAGGCCGCCGCCGATGCACCAGCCGGAGACGGCGGCGACAACCGGTTTACGACATTCGGCCACCGCGGTGATCGCGGCCTGCAGGCGCCGGATCTCGCCGAGGAAATCGGTGCGCGGCGCGGCCAGGGCGCGGTCGGCCATCAGCGGGCCGAAGGTGCCGCTCATCGCGGGCAGGTCGAGACCGTAGGAGAAATGCTTACCCGACCCGGTGAGTACCACCGCCCGGACCTCCGGATCGGCGTCGAGACCGCGGAAGATCTCCGGCAGTTCCCGCCAGAAATCCGGGCCCATGGCGTTTCCTTTACCCGGGCCGGTGAGCGTCACCCGGGCGACGCGATCGTTGGTTTCGACGGTGAAAGCCTGCCAATCTGTCATCGGTCCAGACTAATGCCCACCCCGCACCGGCTCCGATCGCCGGACTGTCCACTCGCCGGGACGGACCGGTGCGGTCATCGGACAAACGGCGGCGCAGGGGCCCGGTTCGTCTTACCCTGTGGCCATGCGCAGGTCGCTTCCACCGATAACCTGCCGGGTCTCGGACACTTTGATAGCGCGCGGACACCACGGCCTGATCGTCACCGTGCCGGATTCCGCGGCCGGCCCCGCGGAAACCGCGCACGCGATGGAGGTGGTCCCGGGGGCATTGGTGCAGGCACAGGTCTTCCTGCTGGGTGACGACCCGATTCTGCTGCTGGTTTCGGCGGCGCATCAGGTGGACGCCGCCCGTACCGGGGCACGGCTCGACGGGCAGCTCGTTCCCGCGCCGCCGCACCTCGCCGTCAAGTACACCGGACAGCTGCCGGGCAGTATCGCGCCGGTCGGTCATCCCGCGAACCTGCCCACCTGGGTGGACAGCGCACTGTCCCGGTTCGGTGATCTGGTGGCGGCCGGCGGCTGTCCGGGCGCCGTTTTCCGTACCTCCTACCCCGAACTCCTCCGGATCACCGCAGGCCTCTCCCTGGATGTGGAGTGACCGGAAGGACCTCCCACCCAGCGGGCCCGCCCCGCGCGATCGGCCCGATCCGGGCGTAGCGTCGGCTGGGTGACCGAAGTACCACGGCCCGAGACCGGAATCCGGATTCCCGACGATCTCAGCGGGATCACCGCCGAGCAATACCGCGCCTCGATGCGGCACTACCCGTCCGGCGTCACCGTCGTGACGTTGAACTCGGCCACCGGTCCGGTCGGTTTCACCGCGACCTCGTTCGCCTCGCTGTCCCTGGATCCACCGCTGATCTCCTTCAATATCGCCGATACCTCTTCCAGCCTCACCGCCCTCACCGCCGCGCAATCGGTCGTCATCCATTTCCTGGGCGAACATCAGCGCCACCTCGCCCAGCGGTTCGCCCGGACCGCGGCGCACCGATTCAGCGATCCCGCCCTGTGGTCGGCCCTGGATACCGGCGAGCCGGTCCTGCACGGCACTCCGCTGTGGTTGCGCACCACCATCGAGCAGCTCATACCGATCGGTGATCACACCCTCGTGGTGGGCCGAGTGGTGAAGGTTCACGACGACACCGAAGAAGAACCCCCGACCGTCCCCCTGCTCTATTACCAGGGCCGCTACTACCGCCCCACCCCGCTCGCCGACGACGTCGACTGAGCGGACGGTACCGCCACTTCGGCGGGCTCGGCCCCAACCGGGACCCGGGCCCCGGCGCGTTCGAAGGATGCCACCTGCCATAGAACGGCGACCACAGCGAGCTGTGCGCAGTCCTCCGAGAGCCTGGGTCCAGGAACGGTGGGCGTCCCACGCGGTATTCGCAGAACCGCGACCGATCACGCCCGGCGTCCGCGACGGCCGGTGGATCCGCCGGCGGCGCATTTCAGCGGCATGCGATGGCGTGCAGCGACAGCATCGCTCCTCCCGGAAACGGTGGTGTCCAGCACGACTGAGCAGTCGGCCCTGAGACGGCCGGCCCGCCACGTCCCGGCCGCGCCCGACCGGTACGCCCCAGTTCAGCGGGGCACTCGATGGGTGTCCCGCGCGGAACCCGACGTGACCGGCCGCGCCGCCGAGTCATACGACACCCCGCGCGGTCATGGCCCGTCCACACGGAAGCAGGCACTCCGCTGCGCCGCAGGACACAGGGGGCGGAACCCCGCGTCCACCGGCGCGCCAATAAACTCATTCGACCGCTGTTTGCCGGGCGGTAACCCTCGTGTGGGAGAACGAGTCCGTCGGCTGGGCGATGGAAGGTGGGCCGGGTAAATGCAGGCGCAACTGCAAGCGGTGAGCGGGCTCCGGCGCGCCGAGGCGGCGCCGCGGTCCCGCACCCTGGTCGACGTTCTCGCCGAAACGGCAGCGCGTCACCCGGATGCTCCCGCTGTCGCGACCGCCGACCGCACCCTGTCCTATGCCGAACTGCTGGTGGAGATCGACCGCTCGGTTGCCGATCTGCGGGCGGCCGGGGTCCGGCGGGGTGACCGGGTGGGTGTGCGGATGCCGTCGGGCACCTGGGACCTGTATCTGACCATTCTGGCGGTCTTGCACGCCGGCGCCGCCTATGTTCCCGTCGATGCCGACGACCCCGAGGAGCGGGCGCGGCTGGTTTTCGGTGAAGCGCAGGTCACCGCCATCGCCACCGCGGCGGGTATCGAACCGGTCGGCGACCGCGAAACCGGCCCGGCAATCGACGGGCAATCCCCGGTCGCGCCCACCGTGGACGACGACGCCTGGATCATCTTCACCTCCGGTTCCACCGGCATGCCGAAGGGTGTCGCCGTGACCCATCGCAATGCGGCGGCATTCGTCGACGCGGAGGCCCGCCTGTTTCTGCGCGACAACCCGCTCGGCCCCGGCGATCGCGTCCTGGCCGGGCTCTCGGTTGCCTTCGACGCCTCCTGTGAGGAGATGTGGCTGGCCTGGCGGCACGGCGCCTGCCTGGTCCCGGCTCCCCGAGCGCTGGTTCGGACTGGCGCCGATCTGGGCCCGTGGCTGGTCCGGCAGGGCATCACCGTGGTGTCCACCGTCCCCACGCTGGCCGCGACCTGGCCCGCCGAGGCGCTGGAATCGGTGCGGCTGTTGATCTTCGGTGGGGAGGCGGTACCACCGGACCTGGCCGAACGCCTGGCCGACGACGACCGTGAGGTCTGGAACACCTACGGCCCCACCGAGGCCACCGTGGTCGCGTGCGCGGCCCTGCTCGACGGCACCGGTCCGGTGCGGATCGGGCTGCCGCTGGACGGCTGGGATCTGGCGGTGGTCGACGGGGACGGTATCCCGGTGGGCGAGGGTGAATCCGGTGAACTGGTGATCGGCGGCGTGGGTCTGGCCCGTTATCTCGACCCGGCCAAGGACGCCGAGAAATACGCACCGCTGGCGACACTCGGCTGGGACCGCGCCTACCGCAGCGGCGACCTGGTCCGCAACGACAGCGCCGGTTTGATCTTCCTGGGCCGCGCGGACGATCAGGTGAAGATCGGCGGCCGCCGGATCGAACTCGGCGAGATCGACAATGCCCTCCAGCATCTGCCCGGGGTGAGCGGTGCCGCCGCAGCGGTACGCACCACCGCCACGGGCTCCCCCGTTCTGATCGGCTACCTCACCGGTGTCCCCGCCGATTACGACGTGACCGCCGCCCGGACACAGCTGTCCGGGCAGCTCCCGGCCCCGATGATCCCGCGGCTCGTGATCGTCCCCGAATTACCCACCCGCACGTCGGGGAAGGTCGACCGGAACGCTCTGCCCTGGCCGCTGGCGGGTGCCGATTCCGGTACCGAACACGGACTCACCGGTACACCTGCTTGGGTGGCGCAGATCTGGACCGATGTCCTCGGTGCCGAGATCACCGGCGCCGAGGCCGATTTCTTCGAACTCGGCGGCGGATCGCTGTCGGCGGCACAGCTGGTGTCGGCACTGCGCACGCGGTACCCGCAGGTCACCGTCGCCGATATCTACGACCACCCGCGGCTCGGCGCCCTGGCCGAACTCCTGGACGACACCGGTCCGGGCGCCACCGCCGAAACCCGCCGGGTCGAGCCGACGCCGCCCGCGGCGCAGCTGATCCAGATTCTCGCGACGGTCGCCCTCACCACTCTCACCGGGCTGCAATGGGTGACCTGGCTCGCGGTCGCCGCCGGGATCGCGGGCTGGTTCGACGTAATGCCGTGGCTGCCGCGCCTGTCGTGGTGGTGGACCGCGCTGTTGTTCGCGGTGTTCATCACCCCGCTGGGCCGGATGGCGATCTGTGTCGCCGGGGCCCGCGTCCTGCTCGCGGGAGTGGAGCCCGGCAGTTATCCACGCGGGGGTTCGGTACATGTGCGATTGTGGGCCGCCGTTCGGCTGGCCGAGGCCAGCGGGGCGGAGAACCTTTCCGGCGCACCGTGGATGGTGCCGTTCGCGCGGGCGCTGGGGGCCACCGTCGGCAAGGGCGTGGACCTGCATACTCTGCCCCCGGTGACAGGCATGCTCGAACTGCGCGACGGGTGCAGTGTGGAACCCGAGGTCGACCTGTCCGGCTACTGGATCGACGGCGATACCGTGCACATCGGTTCGATCCAGGTGGGCAAGGGCGCGGTCGTCGGCGCTCGCTCGGTGCTGTTGCCCGGGACGAAGATCGGCCGAGATGCCGAGATAGCGGCCGGTTCGGCGGTGTCCGGGAAGGTGAAGGCCGGCCAGGAATGGGCCGGTTCCCCGGCGGTGAAGGTCGGCCGGGCCCGGCATCGCTGGCCCGCGCAGACACCGGAGCGTGCCGCGCACTGGGTGGTGGCGTACGGAATCGCCTCACTCGCGCTCGGCGCGCTGCCGCTCGCCGGGCTGGCGGCGGGTCTCGCGGTGATCGCGTGGGGTGTCCGGGATTCGGTGAGTTTCGCCGGAGCCCTGTTACCGGCATTCCTCTGGCTGCCTGTGGCGACACTGTTCAGCCTGGTCGTTTACGCGGTGACGACCGTGGTCGCGGTCCGGCTGCTCAGTATCGGCCTGACCGAGGGCTACCATCCGGTGCGTAGCCGGGTCGGGTGGCAGGTGTGGGCGACCGAACGCCTGCTGGACTCGGCCCGCACGTTCCTGTTCCCGCTCTACGCCTCCCTGCTGACCCCCATCTGGTTACGGCTGCTCGGCGCGAAAGTCGGCAAACGGGTCGAGGCCTCCACCGTGCTGCTGCTACCCAAGTTCACCACTGTCGCCGACGGAGCGTTCCTGGCCGACGACACCATGATCGCCAGTTATGAACTCGGTGGCGGCTGGCTGCACATCGGTGAGGCGAAGGTCGGTAAACGTGCCTTCCTCGGCAATTCCGGGATGACCGCACCCGGCCGCCGGGTGCCGAAGAACGGCCTGGTGGCCGTGTTGTCCGCGGCACCGAGTAAGGCCAAGGCCGGATCGTCGTGGCTGGGCAGCCCGCCGGTCCGGTTGCGCCGGGCGGCCGGCAATGCCGATACCGACCGCACCTTCGAACCACCGCTGCGGTTGCGAATCTTCCGCGGCGCCTTCGAAACCTGCCGGCTGGCCGCGGTGGTGGTGACCTTCGCCATCGGACTCGGGGTACTGTTCGCCCTCGCACGAGTGGCCGGCAGTTTCGGTTTCCTGGCGGCCGGGTTGCTGTCCGGGGTGGTACTCATGGTCGCCGGCGCGGTGGCCTGCGCGAGTGCGGTTACGGCGAAATGGGTTCTGGTGGGCCGGATCCGGGCCGAGGAACATCCGCTGTGGAGTTCGTTCGTCTGGCGCAACGAAGTCTCGGACGCCTTCGTGGAAACCGTTGCGGCGCCGTGGTTCGCCCGCGCGGCAACCGGTACGCCCGTGCTGAATCTCTGGTTGCGCGCACTCGGCGCGAAGATCGGCCGCGGGGTATGGTGCGAGTCCTACTGGCTTCCGGAGGCAGACCTGGTGACGCTCGGCGACGGGGCAACCGTGGAACGCGGCTGTGTGGTGCAAACGCACCTTTTCCACGACCGCATCATGGCCATGGACACCGTCACCCTGGAACCGGGAGCCACCCTCGGACCGCATTGCGTCGCCCTGCCGGCCGCCACTGTCGGTGCGGGCGCCACCGTGGGTCCGGCGTCGTTGGTGATGCGCGGCGATACCGTGCCGCCGTCCACGAGATGGTGGGGTAACCCCATCGCCCCCTGGACCGGCCCGGCGCGCGCACCGGACAGCGATTCGGCGGACGAGGAGACCGACCGCTGATGGGGAGCAGGTTCTACGACGCCCCCATCGACGACTATCTCCCGCAGAACGGCAACCGGGGCTATCGCGTTTCGCGGTACGAGCTGGAGCTGAACTACAAGGTCGCCAGCAACCGCCTCGCGGGGCGCGCCGTGATCACCGCGGTGACCACGGCCGAACGCCCCCGGTATTCGCTCGACCTGTCCCAGGCCCTGGCGGTATCGAAAGTGCTGGTCAACGGCAACAAGTCCGTCAAGTACAACCATCAGCGCGGCAAACTCACCGTCACCCCCCGCGAGCGGATCCCGGCGGGCGGGATCCTGCAGCTCGTCGTCCAGTACGCCGGCGCGCCGAAACCGGTGCGCGGACCCTGGGGCGAGGTCGGCTGGGAGGAGCTCACCGAAGGTGCGCTGGTCGCCAGTCAACCCAACGGCGCCGCCTCCTGGTTCCCCTGCGACGATCATCCGAGCTCCAAGGCCAGCTACCGGTTCTCGATCACCACCGATACCCCGTACTACACCCTCGCCAACGGCAACCTCGTCGGCAAGCAGACCAAGGCAGGGCAGACCACCTGGGTCTACGAACAGGCCGAACCGATGGCCAGCTATCTGGCGACCGTGCAGATCGGCCGTTACCGCAGGCACCGGCTCAGCGACCACAACGCCCCGGTGCCGATGTACGCGGCCGTTCCGGCCACACTGCGCGCCGCCTTCGATCACGATTTCGCCCGTCAGCCGGCGATGATGTCGGTGTTCAGCGACCTGTTCGGGCCGTACCCCTTCCAGAGCTACTCGGTGGTGGTCACCGAGGACGAGCTGGAGATCCCCATCGAAGCCCAGGGCATCTCCATTTTCGGCGCCAACCACTGCGACGGCCGCCGCGGCGCGGAACGCCTGGTCGCGCACGAACTCGCACACCAGTGGTTCGGCAACAGCCTGACCATCCAGCACTGGTGCGATATCTGGCTGCACGAGGGTTTCGCCTGCTACGCGGAATGGATCTGGTCGGAAGCGGCCGGCGGCGCGAGCGCGGACCAGCTGGCCCGGGCGGCCTGGCATACCCTGCGCCGGGAGCCGCAGAACATCGTGGTCGGCGATCCGGGTCCCACTCTGATGTTCGACGACCGCGTCTACAAACGAGGCGCGCTCACCCTGCACGCGCTGCGGGTGGAACTCGGCGATACCGCGTTCTTCCGGCTGATCCGCGATTGGACCGCCCGGCACCGTCATGCGTCGGTCTCCACCGAGGAGTTCACCGATCTCGTCGGCCACTACAGCATGGTGCCATTGCATCCGCTGTGGCAGGACTGGCTGTATTCCGAACCGCTGCCGCAGTTGCCGCCCGCCGGTCAGAAAACCAGGTAGCGGCCCGCCAGCTGTTCGACCAGCGGGTCGTCCTCGCCGACACTGTCCAGGGCATCCAGATCGGCCACCAGCGAGATGAGGCGCGGATCCTCCGACTCGGGACCCGCCGGGCCGTCCTCGGCCAGTTGCCGCAGCATCTTGTCCCGTACCCGGTCCTTCAATGAGTCGCGCATATCCACCTCGTCTGGTCGGTCTCGTTCCGACATGATCGGAAGCACTGCGTGGTTACGCTGCGCTACCTCCTCCGCGCTCGACCCGATCATGTCAGACCGGCGTCAACCAGGTGCCCCATGGCGTGTTGCGCAGCACGGCGTACGCGGCGAGCGAGCCGAGCAGCACCCACATCGTGCCGGTTCCGATCCCGGGCAGCCGCGGTCCTTCACCGCGCCAGGCACGGACGGCCCAATCGCCCACCCACAGCGCGAACAGCACCAGCACCGGCAACGCCAGCAGGTTGCTGTGCAGGGAATCGATGATGTTCCCCTCGGTGAGGTTGTGCACTGCCCGCATACCCCCGCATCCGGGGCAGTACACCCCGAAAAGCGCATACGAAGGACACAGCCCGTACGACCCCGGAACGTGCGGATCCCGGAAATGCAACAGCAGTACGGCGGCCGCGCCCGCGCTCGCCACTGCGGCCGGCAGCGCGACCGCGCTCAGCCGAGCGAGCCTGCCTCGCACAGGCTCCGTTTCCGCGGCCGGAACACCGGATGGCGCCGGTGGTGGCGGGGCCGCGTCGGAGTCGTTCACGGTTCTCACCGTAGCCCCGGCGGCGGGGTTGATGCCACAACCATCGGAGGTGCTAGCTCCGGTTCGCGCCGAGAAGCATAGAAACGGGATCGAATGGGAATTCTGGGTTAACAGCACCGCCCGCGGAACCGACATCCGGGTTGAGAACCACATTCCGGGCAAGGGATCTCGGTGCGGCGCTTGCTCTTGTAAGCACCCAGCTTGCAGGTTACCGTGTCAGGCAGGCACAAAGGAGTGTTCTGATGCTGGTGAAATCGTTGACAGCGCTATCGCAGGCGCACCACGGCGCGCTGACCGCCCCGTACCGAGCCGCGTTACGCGCACGTCGTTTCCGGAACGCTGCCTTCAACGCCCCCGCCGATGCGCCCGAGATATCGACCGTCACCACCGTCGACGGCGCCCGCCTGCGCGTGCATTCCTACGGTCCCGCCGATGCCGAGCCGATCGTGTTCGTCCACGGCTGGAGCTGCTGTATCGAATACTGGAATCCGCAGATCAACGCCTTCGCCGACCGGTACCGGGTGATCTCCTACGATCAGCGCGGCCACGGTGAGAGCACTCTGGGCCGCGCCCCGCTCGGCGACCGCACCCTCGCCGACGATCTCGCCGCCGTCCTCGATGCCACCCTGCGCCCCGGACGCACCGCACTGCTGGTCGGCCACAGCATGGGCGGTATCACCCTGCAGGCATGGGCCGCCCGCCATCCGCAGCAGGTCGCCCGGCGGGCCCGCGCGGTGGTGCTCGCCAACACCACCTCGGGCAATATCCGCTACGACACCGATCTGCTCCCCCTGCTGAACAAGCCGCTCAGCGTAGGGAATCAGCCGCTCACCCTGCTCGGCTCGCCCATCCGGCTCCCGATGATCGTCGCCGAATCGATCCTCACCACCCCGCTGCCCCTGCCGGGCGGCTGGGCGGCCCGGGAACTGCTCAAACAGCGCATCATGGCCCGTGGCGCCACGAACGAACAGGCGGATTTCGCCCTGAGTATCGTGCGTTCCTGTCGCCCCCTGGCCCGCGGCAGGCACGCCGCCATCCTGGCCGACCTGCAACTCGGCGCGGCGGCCGCCAACTTGACGGTCCCCACCACGATCATCGCCGGACAACACGACCGGCTGCTGCCCGAACGGATGTCGCGCATCATCGCCGACACCATGGAGGAGGCCGGCCACCGCCCCGATTACCAGGTCTGGCCCACCGGCCACCTGGGCAATATCGAGGCCGCCGACCGCTTCAACACCGAACTCGTCTCCATCCTGAATCGCACCGGTTCGCGGTCGGTGGCCGCGGGCTGAGCGGAGGTTCCCCGAGTTCGGTCGACGATGCCCGGCTCGGTGGACTTCATCACGGGGGCACCCCGAGAAGTCGGCGGCAGGAAGAGCCGTCTTGTCCCGGTACCGGAGACGCTCCCCGTGCCGGGAACGGCCGGCGCCATGTGAACAGGAATATCGGCGATGGCGCGTCGTTGCACCCAGCGACAGCTCCCTGGCGATAGGAATGGACTATGCGCGCAGCGACCTACGACCGCTACACCGCCGACGACAACGATGTACGAGTCCGTGACCTGCCCACACCAAAACTGTTCCCAGGATCGGTCCTGATCGAGGTTCGCGCGGCCGGAGTGAACCCGGTCGACTGGAAGCTGATGTCGGGTGCGCTCGACGGCCTGATCGATGCGGTGTTCCCGGTGATTCCCGGCTGGGATGTCGCCGGCACCGTGGTCGATACCGGACTGGACACTCCGGAATTCTCGGTCGGTGACGAGGTGCTCGCCTACGCCCGAAAGGACGTTCTGCAGGGCGGGACCTTCGCCGAACTGGTCGCGGTGCCGGCCGCGCATGTCGCCCGCAAGCCGGCCGAACTACCGTGGGAGCAGGCCGGCGCGCTCCCCTTGGCCGGCGGCACGGCACTGCGCACCCTCGACCTGCTCGAGGTGACCGCCGACGACACCGTGCTGGTCCACGCCGCGGCCGGCGGTGTCGGCAGCCTCGGCGTCCAGATCGCCACGGCCCGCGGCGCCCGGGTCCTGGGCACCGCATCCCAGCAGAACCACGACTACCTGCGCGACCTCGGCGCCGAACCGGTCGACTACGGCGACGGCCTGGTCGAACGAATCCGCGAACTCGCCCCCGACGGCGTGCACGCGGTGGCCGATTTCGTCGGCGGTCAGCTCGACACGACCCTCGCGGTACTCGCTCCGGGCGGCCGGCACGCCTCGGTCGCCGACAACAGCGTGGCCGAACACGGCGGGCATATCGTCTGGGTCCGCCCCGACGGCCGGCAGACCCAGCGCCTGGCCGACCTCGCCGCCAAAGGCAACTTGACGGTCCCCATCGCCCGCACCTTCTCCCTCGACGAGGTTCCCGACGCGTTCGCGGCGAGCCGTACCGGACACACGCGCGGGAAGAACGTCATCGTCCTCTGACCTCCCGGCAGCGCGGACCTCGAGCAGCGCGTCCCGGCCACGTATCGCGGCGTCCGACCTCCCCGGCTTCCGAAGGAGATCTCGTGCCCACGTTCCCGTTCCGGCCGGCTCTCCCGCACCAGGTGTTCAGCGCCGGTTTCTACCCGGATGCCGACGCCGATCATGCGGTGCGCTGCGTCCTCGGCGCGACCGCTTCCGGAGCGGCCGATATCGGCGAGGTTCTGTGGGCGATCGATGCCGCCGAACCCGATGACCACGAGAACTGGTTCCGCACCTGGGAAGCAGCCGGTGAACGTGCGCGCACCCTCGCCGATACCGCCGCCTCCGGCGGCCACCAGCTGAGCGCTTCCTGGGCGTATCTCCGGTCCGCCACCTATTTCGCGGCCGCCGTGAACGCGCTCAGCGGTTCCGGCGCCGACGACCGGCTTCTTCCGACTTTCCGCAGCCACCGCTACGGCTGGGACCGTTTCGTCGACACCACCATGCATCAGGTCGAACGTGTCGCCATCCCGTACGAGAACAGCACCCTGCCCGGCTATTTCTTCACCCCCGCGCCGGACAGCACTCCGCGGCCCACCTTCGTGATGGTCAACGGCAGCGACGGCGCGCTGTGTGCTCTCTGGAGTTCGGGAGCATCCGGCGCGCTGGCCCGCGGCTACAACGTGCTGATGTTCGACGGCCCCGGCCAGCAGTCGATGTTGTTCGAGCGGAAAACGGCGTTCCGTCCGGATTGGGAAGCGGTACTCACCCCGGTTCTCGACCATCTGCTCGACCGGAGCGGCGTCGACCCCGAGCGGGTCGCGCTGTACGGGATCAGCCAGGGCGGATACTGGATCGCCCGGGCGCTGGTGTTCGAACATCGTTTCGCGGCCGCTGTCGCCGACCCTGGCGTGGTCGATGTCGCGGCCTCCTGGTCTGCGAATATCCCGAAATCCCTGCTGAGACTGTTCCATGCGGGTAAGAGGAAACAGTTCGACACCGAACTGGGTGTCGGCCTGAAACTCTCCGGAAAAAGTGCCCACACCTGGAACTTCCGGGCTCGCCCGTATGGGTGTGACAGCTATTTCGACACCCTCACCGCGGTTCGCGAGTACACACTCGGCGCGGCCGATGCCGCCCGGATCACCACCCCCCTGTTCATCGCCGACCCCGAGGACGAACAATTCTGGCCGGGCCAGTCCCGGCGTCTCGCCGAGATGGTCTCGGGGCCGGTGCACCGCTGCCGGTTCACCGCGGCCGAGGGCGCGAACTACCACTGCCAGCCGCTGGCCCGCGCCCTCACCGAACAACGCATGTTCGACTGGCTCGACGAAACGCTGCATCTCCGATGACGGTCGGCGCAGGCGGCCACTGAATGGGACCGGCCACCCAGCGGGCTCGGCCGTACGCCGATCCAGGATCCGGCCGCTGTTCCGGAAGGTAGGTTCGTACGATGGCTTTGCGCGTAGTTCAGTGGGCGACCGGGGGTGTCGGACAGGCCGCGATCGGACATATCCTGCGGCATCCCGACCTCGAACTGGTCGGGTGCTGGGTACATTCGCCGGAGAAGTCCGGTAAGGATGTAGGCGATATCGTCGGATCGGAGAAGACCGGTGTGATCGCGACCCACAGTGTGGAGGAAATCCTCGCGCTGGACGCCGATTGCGTCCTGTACGCGCCGCTACTGCCGGACGCCGGTCAAGTGCAGGCGATCCTGCGCTCCGGCAAGAATGTCGTCACTCCCCTGGGCTGGTTCTGGCCGACCGACAAAGAACGGTCGAAGATGGAACCCGCGGCCCTGGCAGGCAACGCGACCTTGCACGGCACCGGTATCGATCCCGGCGGCGCCACCGAACAGCAGCCCCTCTTCTTCAGCGGACTGTCCTCGGCCATCACCTTCGTCCGCGGCGAGGAGTTCTCCGATATCCGCACCTATAACGCCCCCGATGTAGTGCGGCACATCATGGGGTTCGGCGGAACCCCCGAGGAAGCAAAAGCGGGCCCGATGCTCGGCCTGCTGGCGCGCGGCTTCGAACAGTCGGTGCGCATGTGTCTGGACACACTCGGTTTCGCGGAGGCCGAGATCCGCAGCAGCCACGATATCGCGGTCGCCACCGCACCGATCGATTCACCGGCCGGCGTGATCGAACCCGGCCGCGTCGCCGCGCAGCGTTTCGCCTGGGAAGCGTTCATCGGCGAGACGAAGGTCGTACGGGTGGCGGTCAACTGGTTGATGGGTGCGGAAAACCTCGAACCCGCCTGGGAATTCGGGCCCGGTGGTGAACGCTTCGAGATCGAGGTGAAGGGCGACCCCGACTGTTCGGTGGTCATCCACGGCTGGCATCCGGCCAGTGTCACGGCGGGGCTGCTCCGCAACCCCGGAATCGTGGTCACCGCCGCGCATTGCGTCAATTCGATCCCCACTGTCTGCGCGGCGCCACCCGGGATTCTCACGTTCGTGGATATGCCTGTGGTCACCGGTCGCGCACATCCCGATCTCGCCGGATGACAACACCTTTCAGGCAGACGCGAACGAACCGGCACTCGTCCGGTTCGTTCGGGTAGCCGATCAGGCGGCGGCGATCGCGACCGTCAAAGCGACCAGCGCTGTCGCCTGCAGTCCCACGCGCAGGAAGATGATGCTTTCCCAGCGCTGTTGCAGCGCACGAGCATTGTCCGGGATCACCCCGGAAAGCGCGGCCGCCTTCTGGGCTGTATTGACCGGCTTGGCGATTCGCGCGTACAGGACGAGCCAGACGACCAGCGTGACCACGGCCACCGCCGCCGCTGCCGCCGACACCGGGTAACCGCCGAGCCCCGCCAGCACGGCGGCGGCGAGCGCACTCAGCAATCCGGTGATGCCGACCGGCGGCATCCGCGAGTCGGCGAAATAGTGCCCCCACCCGGCACTCAGGGTCATGGTGGTGTCGTCGAGCCGGGCATTGACCGAGCGCGTGACGAGTGCGGCGACGGCGTCCGCGCCGTAGACGACGGCATTGGTGACGACGGCGAGTGCAGCGAGAAGTTGGATGAATGTGGCCATAGCGGACTCCTGACGGTTTCGTTTCGGCTGGCTCGAATGAGCTACGCGGCCTGGGCAGCCGTATCGACGCCGGCGCGCTCGCGGATCAACAACAGTCCCGTCAGCGCAACGAGTACGGCGGTCAGCCCGTGGATCCCGAAAGCGGCAGCTGCCGAACCGTTGTGCAGCAGAACGGTGAGCATGTCCCCCACCGGGATCAGCGCGAATCCGAGCAGCACGACTCCCAGTGCGAACCGCTGTCCCAGCGCGAGTAGCACCAGCAGGACGATTGCGGTGACCACGTCGCGAACCCCCTTGAGGTTCGAGAACGCTGCCGCTTCGCCGGTAGGCCATACCGGCAGTCCGAATCCGGTGGCGATCCACTCGGGTGCGATCAGGTAACCGGTCCCGAAGTACAGGACGAATGCCGCCAGGCTCAGGGACAACAGGGTTGCGACGCGGCGAACGGTGATCATGGTCAACTCCATATCTAGCATTGCTATATCGAATAGCGACACTATCTTGCTAGCGCTAATTTGTCTAGCGCTGCTAGATTCAGGGCATGGGAATCCAGAACAGGCGCGAACGGGAACGATCCGAACGACACCGGCTCATCGTCCGCACGGCCCGCGAGCTGGCGGAAACCGAAGGCTGGGATTCCGTCACCGTCCGCAAACTCGCGGACCGCATCGAATACAGCCAGCCGGTCCTCTACAGCCACTTCGCCGGTAAACGCGCCATTGTCACCGCGGTCGCCCTCGACGGCATCACCGAACTGGCCGAATCCCTCCACCGCGCCCGTACCACTGCCCCCGACGAACCCGCAGCCCTCGCCGCCGTAGCCCGTGCCTACACGGATTTCGCCGCCGAAAACCCCGCCCTTTACGACGCCATGTTCGTGTTACCCACCGACCTTACTTTCGGTGACGGCGCCCCCGAACCCCTCCGCAACGCCTTCACCGAACTGGTCACAACCTTCGCCCCCTTCGCCGCGAAAACCGACGTGGAAACCCTCACCGAAACCATCTGGAGCACCCTCCACGGCCTGGCCACGCTGGAACGCAACAACCGCCTCCGCCCAGGTCGCCGGGCACAACGCCTCGCCATTCTGCAGAACTGGCTGGCCACAACGGCAGCGCGACAACGTACCTCCTGGCCGCAGCTACCTGCTCCTGACCTCGAAAAATGATCGTTATCGACGCACGCCTCGGCAACGACTCGAATCAGCGCCCACGCTGTCAGCGAGTGGCGGCCGCAGTCCGGGGCGGACGCCTTCTGTACGGCATCGACAGCCCGGGCGATCGGCCCCTCGAGAACGGGCCGCCGCTTTCCGACCCGCGCCGTGCCCTCGACCGTCATCGTCGGCGCGCGGCCCCGGGATCACAGCGTGGCCGCGCGGCTTCGCTCGCGACCCGCGCGGCCTGTTCGTTGACCCGCGTTTGCGGGTGCGTTTCAATGCTCCGGCGTCCGAAAGACGTTTTCGCTGCTCAGGCTTGTGCACAGCCCGTCAGACCGCGCCGGTACCCGGCTGTTCCGGGGGCCTTCGCGCGGTAGCGCCCGCCGGTTGCCGGGGAATGGAGTCGACGATGAGGACGGTCGCATTCGGTTCCGGGGCACGGTCCCGGATGGTCCGCGCCCTGGTCACCACGGTACTGCTGCTCTCGGGCGGCACAGCGGCAATCCCGGCAGCCGCGCAAACCGTGCCACCATCCCCGTCCGAAGATCCCTTCTACACCTACGACCAACCGATGACCGCCACCACTCCGGGCACTGTCCTGCGCTCCCGGCCCGCGCCGTTCGCCTTCCCGAAGTTATCCACACCCATCACCAGCACCCAGGTGCTCTACCGGACCACCACTCAGCAGAACGAGCCCACCGCGGCGGTCACCACCGTGCTGCGCCCACTCGTCCCCGGCCCCGCGCGGCTGTTGTCGTACCACATGGCCTACGACGCGCTCGGATCCCAATGCAACCCCTCGTACACGCTCACCGGCCGGACAGATAGCCCCGGTGCCGTCATGGAGCAGGCTGTTATCGCCGGTTATCTCGCCGCCGGATACACCGTCGTGGTACCCGATTACGAAGGCTTTGACCTGGAGTGGACCGTCGGCCGGCAATCCGGCTACGCCGCCCTCGACGGAATCCGGGCCGCCGAACAGATCCTGGGACTGCCTGCTTCGACTCCCGTCGCGATGTCCGGGTACTCGGGCGGTTCGGTGCCCACCGAATGGGCCGCCGAGATCGCTCCGCACTACGCTCCCGAACTCGCCCTGGTCAGCGCCGCCGCCGGCGGGCTACCCGTCCACCTCGCACACAACCTCCCCTATGTGAGTGGCAGCACCAACTGGGCGGGCGTCATCCCGGCCATGGTCGTCACCTATCGGCGCACCTACGAACTCGACACCACCGCATTCCTCTCCGAACGCGGAGCCCAGCTCACCGCCGCCGTGGAAAACCTCTGCCTCGGGCAGTTCGCCAAGCGCTATCCCGGCCTCACCGACGCCGAAATGGTCCGCGCCCCCTACCATTCGCTGCTCGATGTCCCCGCGTCCGCGGCCGCCGTCAACGACAACATCATGGGCACCGCCGGCACCCCCGCCGTTCCCCTGCTGCTCGCCGTGGGCCAGAGCGATCCCATCGGCGACTCGGTAATGGTCGCCCGCGATATCGAAGCCCTGGCCCACCAGCACTGCCGCCGCGGCGTCTCGGTGACATACGCCCGATACCCGCACCACGACCACATCGCCGCCTTCGCCCGCTTCCAAGCCGAGGCCGCACAGTTCCTCGCCGACCGTTTCGCCGGTATCCCACCCACAACCAACTGCGCATCCATCGGCCCGGGCAACTCTCTCGCCCCCGTCCCCATCCCGGCCGGGTGATCGGCCGCCCCACCTCGGCGCCCAGCATCTCCGAGCAGTTCCCGAAACCGTTCCCCGAGTGCCACTCGCACGCGCTGCCCCGTTCACTGCCCGCGGCACTCCTCGAATGGAGTCTCCGCGGCGCACACCCGCACCGAGAAGACCACCGGCCGCGGATCGGCTGCGCCGACCACTCGCGCACCGTTCTGCGCGCCGAGAGAATAGACGGCATGACCGGTCTCGCGCTTACGCCCGAACGTCGAACCGAACTGGCCGCGTTGCTCGACGATGGGCCACGGTTGACGGCGGAGTATCCGAAGGTCGCCGAGTATCTGGATACCGCGCCGATGCTGTCGGGTACCGGGGACCCGGAGGCCGATGGCGCGTTCGATCTGCGGTTCGTGCACTTCATGACCGGTGGTACCGCAGAATTCGGCAATCCGTATTGGGAGATCGTCGGCCCGGCCGTCGGAACCGATGGCGAGCGCAGGGTGATCAACGGCGGAAGCGCCGACGGCAGCGTTCGACTCGGGTTCGTGCAGACAATCCTCCAGGCCGCATATGCCTATGCGATCCCCTCTCCCGAGACCCTGGAGTGGGTGAAGAGGTTCAGCCAGGGCCGCACAGTGGTCGAGCTGGGTGCCGGTCGTGGGTACTGGGCACGACAGCTGTCGGACTATGGCATGACGGTCGAGGCGTTCGATTCCGAACCGCCGGACACCTCCGCGAATCTCTCCTTTCCGGACACTCCGGGGCAGCCTGCTGTGTGGTTTCCGGTGGGCGGTCCCGAGGAGTTCGCCACCGAACTCGATGCGGACTCGGTGTTGTTCCTGTGCTGGCCGCCCGGCTGGGGCAACACGATGGCGTCCGAGGCGCTGAAGCTGTTCGAGTCGCGCGGTGGCAGCCGACTGGTGTTCATCGGTGAGCCCAAGGGCGGCAAGACCGGTGACGATGCGTTCTTCGATCGGCTGTCGGCAGCCTGGTCACTGGAGAGTGCCGATGAGCGGTTCGTGTCCTGGTGGAACCTCACCGATGTAGCTCAGGGCTGGGTCCGGCGACCCTAGCCGCCGGCCCAGCTATTGGACGAAACAGCCGGCAGCGGTAATCATTGCAGCGGCCCGACTACGGGCACCATGGTGTGGCAGTGGCCTCCGGCCAGAACCGGGCCGAGGCCGAGCGCGCCGCGTATCAGCGGCTCACGGAATTCACGCCGACGGCGGTGCTCGCCAATTTCGGCTCCGCCGACCTGAGCGGCGCAAAGATCATCGAGGTCGTCTGCACGAGCAACGCACGCTGATTCGGTCCGAGTATCGGATAGGCATCACCGCTCGAGGCGGGCGTCATTCGTCGCTCACCGAACAGGCGTCGACGATAGCCGCGGTGTCCCAGTAGAACGGGCGCACTTCGCTGATCAGCCCCTCGGTCACCGTGATCGTTTGCAGTATAGGGAAATTCAACTCTCGACCGCTGTCGCGGGAGCAGGCGTTCACATGAGTCAGAACAATCAGCGGGCTCATTTCGGATAGAAACACCTGTTCGGTCATTTCGAAGCGGTCCCATGTCGCGCTCATGGCAAGGAAAAACTGTTCCATACCGCCGTGACCGCGCCAGATACCTCCGTAAGGAAGCGTATCCGCTTGCCACAGCACTACATCGGGAGCGAAGAACGGCGCAAGGGTGGCGAACGAAGCCTTGCCGGGGCCACCGGCAGCGAGGTATTCGACCTCCGCTCGGTACATGCGTTCCAATATGAGCCTGGGCGAAGTGACGGTCATGAGATCAGTATCGGACTGCAGGTCCATGACAAGCTGGCGGTAATCGGACGGCACAATCGCCCGACGACGGACGGTCACGTCGTATTTCCGCCGGTAGCGCGGTTGGTGCGTCCTTACGGTCGGTCGAGTGCATATTGATACTGAGCCCAGGGCTTCTGATACTGCCCAGCTACGCGGTCCCGTCATCCTGTTCATGGCAGTTGCGGCTGCTCTCGGCACCTCGACCATCTACCCGCTGCAGCCCGCAATTGCGGACGTGGCGGACACGCTGGGAACGCAGATCACTGCCGTCGGGATCGCGCTCGCCTGCGGGCCCGTCGGCTACATGATCGGCCTCGGCCTACTTGTGCCGTTGGTCGACCGGTTTGCCCCCGGACGCATCCTCGCCGCACAGTTCGCGGTTCTGGCGTGTGCCCTTGCGGTCGGTGCCGCTGTCGGCACCGTCGGATTGCTGGGTCCGATAGTCGGCCTGATCGGAGCCTGTTCGGCGGTCGGAGCGGGCCTCAGCTCCGTCGCGGGCCGATTGGCCCTTCCGCATCGGCGGGCAACAGTCTTGGGGATGGTGACCGCCGGCATCTCGGTCGGCATCCTCGCAGGCCGGATCGTGGGCGGCTGGCTCGCCGACGAGCTCGGCTGGCGCGGGATGCTGCTGGTGTTCGCCGCCGCGTGCGGTCTCGTTGCCACGTGTTGCCTGGTGGCGCTCCCCTCGGCACCCGGCAACTCCGAACGCGGCTACCTCGCTACGTTGTGTTCCCTGCCCGGCTTGTTCGTCCACCACGCGACCCTGCGCGTTGCTGCGCTCCGCGGCGCCCTGTGGTTCTTCGCGTTCTGCGCGGTGTGGGCCGGTCTCGCCGTGGCGCTCTCCGAGCCCCCGTACTCCTACTCTGCCGAACGGATCGGCCTGTACGCACTCGCGGGTCTTTCAGGGCTCCTGGCCACCCAGATCGCGGGCGCGCGGACCGACCGTGATGGTGCTCGCCGGGTGATCCTCGTCGGCCTTGCCTTGGCCGGGATAGCCGCGGTCGGCGTGGGCTTCGGCCTCGCGAATACGGTCGTGACGCTGGTCTGCCTGGCCGTGTTCGACGCCGGACTGTTCGCCGCCCAAGTGGCCAACCAAAGCACAGTCCTGGCAATCGATCCCTCGGCCCCGGCCCGTTTCAACAGTGCGTACATGCTGGTCTACTTCGTCGGTGGCAGCCTCGGCACGGCCTTCGGTGCCGCGGCAGTCGAGTGGTTCGGGTGGCCGGCCACCGCGTCGATCGCCGCGGCAGCGATCGGAGCCGCCGCGATGATCACCGGCTTCGGCAACCGGCATCAGCACCGTTGAGCGGTACGAACTGACCCTGTACCTACGGAAAAGTGTGGAGCCGCCTGGGGGAATCGAACCCCCGACCTTTTCATTACGAGTGAAGCGCTCTACCGACTGAGCTAAGGCGGCGTGCCGTTCGGCGTCGCGAGTCTATCGTCTCCGGCCGGGGAACGCGAAAACGCGTGGTCAGGACGTTTGGGCGAGGAGAGTGGCGGCCATTGCGGCGAGAGCGAAACGGGGTTTGACGTTGACGTCCAGGGCTTCGCGGCAGGCCAGGACGGCGTCGATCGAGCGGAGCAGGCCCTCGGGGCGGATGCGGGTGGCGAGGTCGCGGGCGCGGTCGGCCATATCGGGGTGGGTCATGGTGAGGCCGGTGGCATCGCCGAAGCTCACGGCCAGGGCGTCGCGGTAGAGGCCGGCTATATCGAGGAGGGCGCGGTCGAGGGCGTCGCGGCCGGTGCGGGTGGCGCGGGATTTCTGGCGCTTCTCCAGGTCCTTCAGGACGCCCGCGGAACCACGGGTGGCGCCGGCCGCGCCTTTACCGGTGCCACCGGCGCCCAGGGCGGTGGCGAGTTCGTCGCGTTCGCGTTCGTCGCGATCGGCACTGAGCTCCTTCGCCTCGTCGTCGGCGGCCTTCACCAATTCATCGGCCGCGAGGTAGGCGTTGCCACGAAAGACCGCGGCGACCAGGTCGAGCGCGCGGCGGCGGCGGGCGCGGGCTTCGTCGTCGGTGGCGAGGCGGCGGGCGCGGCCGATGTGGCCGCCACTCACCGCGGCCGCCCATTCGGCGGTTTTCGCGTCCAGGCCGTCGTGGTCGCGCAGCACCTGGGCGATGGCAGGAGCCGACGGAGTGACCAGGTGGATATGCCGACAGCGAGAGCGCAGCGTCACCGAGATGTCTTCGGGGTCCACCGAGGGGGCACACAGTAGGAAGACAGTCCGCTCGGGCGGTTCCTCGACCACCTTGAGCAGGACGTTGCCCGCGGCTTCGGTGAGACGGTCGGCGTCTTCGATCACCACCACCTGCCAGCGGCCGGTGCTGGGCCGGCGGGCGGCGATCTGCACGATTCCGCGCATCTCCTTGGTGGAGATGCTCAAGCCCTCGGGGATCACCCGCCGCACATCACCGTGCGTTCCGGCCATCGTGGTGGTGCAGGCGTGGCAATGGCCACAACCGGGCCGATCGGGGTCGGTACATTGCAGTGCCGCGGCGAAGCACAACGCAGCCACGGATCGTCCCGAACCCGGCGGGCCCGTGAACAGCCACGAATGTGTCATCGCCGAATCCGCGGTGCCGGAGCGGCCCGCCACCGCAGCGGCGGTCAGTTCGGCCGCCACCGTCTCCTGCCCCACCAGCCGATCGAAGACGCCCGTCACGTCCGACACCCTAATGGAATCGCCGGGCCTTGCTCATCGGATGGCCTCGAACAATCCATGCACATCCGGTCGCGAACAACACGTACGCCGATCGATGCGGGCACGGGAACTTGCCCCGATCGCGCCCTGATCGACTTGTCGCCGGGCACTCGGCCGGTGTCGCAGGCAGCGGTACTCCGACATGCCCACCCCCAGTTGCGAGGCCGAGCCGACTGCGAAACGCGCGGCCGGAGCAGAGAAGGGACCGGCCTACCCAGCACGCTGAGCGGTCGTGTTCGCACCGTCCAACTGTTCGCGGATGATATCGGCGTGCCCGCTGTGGTGGGCGATCTCACGCAGGATATGCAGGATCAGAAAGCGCGCCGACCACCACACCCGACCGGGCACCCAGGGGTTGGTCGGGGTGGGAATGGAGGCGTCGAGGTCGCCTGCCGAACGAATGAGTTCCGCGGTGTTCGCCGCGACGATCTCCCACTCCGCGAGCAAACCGGCGACTGTCTCCTCGTCGCCGATGCTGTATTGGCCTTCGAAGTCTTCCAGTTTCTGTTCCGCGTTCTCGTCGCGGTCCACGAGCACTTTTGTCCACAGCCGTTCACAACTGACCAGGTGATGCAGCAGCCCGCCCAGGGTGAGTTCGCTGGCGGTGGTGCGCTGCCTCGCTTGCTCTTCGCTGATCCCCCGCAGGGTGATGCGAAACATCTCGCGCTGTTCATCGAGCAGTTGGATGAGGTCGTCGTGCTCTCGGCGGCCGGCCATCGGCGCTCCTTCGGATCGGGGTCGCGCGTCAGATTACGGCTCGGGTACGACAGTTCTATTTGTCGCTCTCGGCTGTGGCGCGGCTCGCGGCCTGCTTTGCGGGCGCCTTCTTGGCCGTCGACTTCTTCGCCGGCGTCTTCTTCGCGGTGGTCGACTTCTTCGCCGCGGTGGTGGTCTTCTTCGCCGCGGCTTTCTTTGCCGGAGCCTTCTTCGCGGTCTTCTTGGCGGTCTTCTTCACCGGACCCCGCGCGCGGCGGTCGGCCAGCAGTTCCGAGGCCCGTTCGTCGGTGATCGATTCCACCTCGTCGCCCTTACGCAGGCTGGCGTTGGTCTCCCCGTCGGTGACGTAGGGTCCGAACCGCCCGTCCTTGATCACCATGGGTTTACCAGTGGCCGAATCGTTGCCGAGTTCCCGCAGCGGCGCAGCGGCCGCAGCCTGTCTACCTCGGCGTTTGGGTTCGGCATATAACTTGAGGGCGTCGTCCAGGGTTACCGTGAAGATCTGGTCCTCGGTGGCCAGAGACCGCGAATCGGTCCCCTTCTTGAGGTACGGGCCGTATCGCCCGTTCTGCGCGGTGATCTCCTCACCGGATGCCGGATCCGTACCGACCACTCGTGGCAGCGAGAGCAGCTTGAGAGCGTCGTCGAGGGTAACCGTCGCCGGGTCCATGGATTTCAGCAGCGACCCGGTGCGCGGTTTCGGCCCGTTGTTCTTCTTCGTGGTCTTCTTGGCTGCCTCGTCCTCCGGAGGTTCGGGCAGGATCTCGGTCACGTAGGGACCGAAACGTCCTTCCTTCACGACGATTTCGTGCCCGTTAACCGGATCGACACCGAGTGCACGCCCCTCCTGTGGGGTCGCGAACAGTTTCTCCGCGACGTCGGGGGTCAGCTCGTCCGGCGGTAGATCGTCGGGCAGGTTGGCACGTTGCGAGGTCGGTTCCGCATCGGGCTTGTCGGGGTCGGTGACCATACGCTCCAGGTACGGCCCGTACCGGCCGACCCGCACCACCACATCGCGGCCCGCGTCGTCGGTGAAGAGTTTGATCGAATTGATCTCGCGGGCATCGATATCGTCGAGCCGTTCCCCGACCATCTTCTTGAGCCCGCCGGCCCGCGCGACCGACCCCTCGGCGCCGTCGTCCCCACCGAAGTAGAAGCTGGACAACCAGTTTCCGCGCTGGGCCCGGCCGGTGGCGATCGCGTCGAGATCGTCTTCCATGGCGGCAGTGAAATCGAAGTCGACCAGCCGGCCGAAATGCGACTCCAGCAGTCCCGTCACCGAGAACGCCACCCAGGACGGCACCAGTGCGCTGCCGCGCTTGTAGATATAGCCGCGGTCGAGAATGGTCTTGATGATCGAGGAGTAGGTGGACGGGCGCCCGATACCCAGTTCCTCGAGAGTTTTGATCAGCGATGCCTCGGTGTATCGCGCGGGCGGATTGGTGCTGTGCCCGTCGGGGTTCAACTCGACCGCCGTTACGCCCTCGCCCTCCGCCAGCTGCGGCAGCCGGGTTTCCGCGTCGTCGGATTGGCCACCGGCCTCTTCGTCGACACTCTCCACATAAGCCTTCAGGAATCCGGGGAAGGTAATGGTGCGCCCCGAAGCGGAGAACACACATTCCTCGCCGGTGCCGGCCGTGCCGGTGATCCGCAGGGTGAGGGTGGTGCCCTTGGCATCGGCCATCTGCGAGGCGACGGTGCGCTGCCAGATCAGCTCGTAGAGCCGGAACTCGTCATTGTCCAGCCGGGCATGCAACTGGCCGGGTGTGGCGAAGGTATCACCCGCGGGGCGGATCGCCTCGTGTGCTTCCTGCGCGTTCTTGACCTTGCGGGTGTACTGCCGCGCGGTCGGGTGCACGAACTCCGCGCCGTAGAGCTGGGTCGCCTGGGTGCGGGCGGCATTGATCGCCGACTCCGACAGTGTCGTCGAGTCGGTACGCATATAGGTGATGTAGCCGTTCTCGTACAGCCGCTGTGCGGTGCGCATGGTGCGTTCCGATGTGAAACGCAGTTTGCGGCCGGCTTCCTGCTGCAGGGTCGAGGTCATGAACGGCGCATACGGTTTGCGGGTGTACGGCTTGGATTCGGCCGAGGTCACCACCAGATCGGTGCCGTGCAGGGCCTCGGCCAGCCGCCGTGCCCGTGCCTCGTCGAGCACCAGCGCACGGGAATCGGCCTTGAGCTGCCCGTCGGAGCCGAAATCCCGGCCGGTGGCGACGCGGGCGCCGTCGACGTCGACCAGCCGCGCGGAGAAAACCCGAGGGTTGGCGGTATCGGATTCCCCGCCCGCGTCCAGCTTCGCCGCGATATCCCAGTACTCGGCGGACCGGAACGCCATCCGCTCGCGTTCCCGCTGCACGATCACCCGGGTCGCGACGGACTGCACCCGGCCCGCCGACAGCCGCGGCATGACCTTCTTCCACAGCACCGGGCTGACCTCGTAGCCGTACAGCCGGTCCAGGATGCGCCGGGTTTCCTGCGCGTCGACCAGGTCGTTGTCCAGGTCCCGGGTATCGGCGGCGGCGGCCCGGATGGCCGGTTCGGTGATCTCGTGGAACACCATCCGCCGGACCGGGACCTTCGGCTTCAGCGTCTCCAGCAGATGCCAGGCGATCGCCTCGCCCTCACGGTCGGGGTCGGTGGCGAGATACAGCTCGTCGGCGTCGGCCAGCAGGCCCTTGAGTTCGGTGACCTTACCCTTCTTGTCAGGGCTCACCACATAGATGGGTTCGAAGTCGTTGTTGACGTCCACCCCGAGCCGGGCCCAGTCCTGCCCCTTGTATTTGGCCGGCACGTCGGCGGCGCCGCGTGGCAGATCGCGGATATGTCCCACCGAGGCCTCGACCGTATAGTTCCGGCCCAGGTAGGGCGCGATTTTCCGAGCCTTTGTCGGGGACTCGACGATCACGAGACGACGCACGGGACGACCCGCCTCGGCTGCGCTACGGTCTCGTGTTGCCACCGGCGAATCCCTTTCCTTCTCGACCCGCTGGACGCTGCTGGGGCGCAGGACGCGGCTGGATGAACAGATGGTGACGGCGAACATCACCACCAGACACGTTTATACCTTGACGCTGCGCGTGGTCGAGCGGTTGCGACCATCGGGCGATGGCGCGTCGATGCCGTTCAGTATGCAGGGCGCGGGGCCACCACAGCACGCACGGTAGGTCACGAGGCCGTGCCTTGTCGAGGTGAGCGGTGCGCGGAGGCGGTAATCGACCGCCCGTCCGCGCGTGGCGCAATTCGGCCGAGACGAGCCGGCGGCTCGCAAGAAGTAGGACGCGACACCGTTCGCCGGAGCGCGATCGCGGATGACCGGAAAGTGCACGGTGGTTACCGAGGCGTCCGGTTGCCGCACGGCCGGGAGGACAACCCGGAGGCGCGTGGAGTGCGCGACTCGGGCGGGCGCGTCGAGACGCGCGGGGCTCACAACCGCGGGAGTACACATACTGCACATATAGTTCGTCCCTCGCTCCCGTTACGGGATCGAGGGACGAACTGGGAGATGTACTCGCTCAGCTGAGCGCACGAACTCCGGTGGCCTGCGGGCCCTTGGTGCCCTGACCAACCTCGAACTCGACCTTCTGATTTTCCTCGAGGGTACGGAACCCCGAACCCTGGATTTCGGAGTAGTGGACGAAGACGTCCGCAGAGCCGTCTTCGGGCGCGATGAAGCCGAAGCCCTTCTCCGCGTTGAACCACTTCACAGTTCCCTGTGCCATTCTGTTCCTTCTCTTTTCTTACTCGGAACGGCGGACAACTGAGTTTCGTCCACCGGGCCTGTTCCGAACCCCTGTACTCTGGACTCCCGCGGGGCCTTCGTAAGCGGTTCGCAACATCGATCCTGCCAAGGTTTGGACTTTGCATCCGTTCCCTCGAACACAGAAGCTTGCGACCGAGACCCAGTGAACCATGTCTTTGGGAAATTCAACAGCGGAGTTACCGACAATTTGCAAAAAAAATGATCTCGCGAATGCGGCGATAAGGGATAGCCCGGCGGAATCTGAACCTCCGGTATGTTTGCCTACCGATAACCAGCGAACGGACCGCGTACCCGGCTGTGACCCAGATCGCTATTGGGTATCGAATCCGCAGGCAGCGAGGGGCGGACGGCGATGTTTCACATCGCCCGGGCGCGCAGAAGGTATGTCGCCATGACCCACGAGGTCCGATCCGAGGCGAGCTACGGGCGATCGTTGCTGAATCGTGTCCTGGGTGGAGGCGGGGATACCGATTCGCGGCTGACTCATATCGCGGAGGTCCCCGGCCGCACCGCCCGGACCGCCGAATGGCCGATCTGGGCGGCGCCTGCAGTGGTCGACGCGCTACGCGAGGAAGGTATCGCGGCGCCGTGGAGCCATCAGACCGCCACCGCCGAACTCGCCCACAGCGGGCAGAATGTGGTCGTATCCACCGGGACCGCCTCCGGTAAATCGCTGGGCTACCAACTTCCGGTGCTCACCGCGTTACACGACGACCCGCGTGCCACGGCGCTGTATATCGCGCCGACCAAAGCTCTGGGGGCCGATCAGTTGCGAATGGTCGGCGAACTCACGCGGCACAAAGCCTTGCGACATATCCCGGTGGCCGCCTACGACGGCGATACGCCGACGGAGATCCGGCAGCTGGTGCGGGCGGAGGCGAGATGGGTGTTCACCAACCCCGACATGCTGCACCTCGGACTACTGCGTTCCCATCCGCGCTGGGCCCGGCTGTTCCGCCGGCTGCGCTACGTGATCGTCGACGAATGCCACGCCTACCGGGGGGTCTTCGGTTCCCACGTGGCCCTGGTACTGCGGCGGCTACGCCGGTTGGCTGCCCATTACGGGGCGGATCCGGTCTTCGTGCTCTGCTCCGCGACCGCTGCCGATCCCGGCGCCGCCGCAACGCGCTTGATCGGCGCGGACTGCGCCGCGGTGACCGAGGACGGGTCGCCACGGGGACCGCGCACCGTCGCCTTCTGGGAGCCGCCATTGCTCACCTCGATACAGGGCGAGAACGGCGCACCCGTACGACTGGGCGCAACCACCGAGGCGGCCCGGATCACCGCCGACCTGGTACTCGAAGGGGCTCGCACGCTGACCTTCGCCCGGTCTCGGCGGTCCGCCGAGCTGATCGCCCTGCACACCCGGCAGCGACTGGCGGAAATCGCCCCTGAACTGGCCGAACGTATCGCCGCCTACCGTGGCGGATACCTGCCCGAAGACCGCCGGGCCCTCGAGGCCGGTCTCGCCGACGGATCGCTGCTGGCCGCCGCGACCACCAATGCCCTGGAACTCGGCGTGGATATCGCGGGCCTGGACGCAGTGGTCCTCGCGGGTTTCCCCGGCACGGTGGCCTCGTTCCGACAGCAGATCGGCCGGGCCGGACGGCGGACCCAGGGGGCGCTGGCGGTACTGGTGGCCCGCGACGATCCGCTGGACACCTACCTCGTCCACCACCCGGAAGCCCTGCTGGACCGTCCGGTGGAGGCCACGATCATCGATCCCGCCAACCCCTATGTGCTCGGCCCGCAGCTGCTGTGCGCGGCCATGGAACTGCCACTCGACGATGCCGAGGTACAGCGCCTCGCCGACCACCGCATAGTGGCCGAACTCGCAGGTAAGGGGCTGATTCGCCGACGGCGATCCAACGGCGGTCACCGCTGGTTCTACACCGCCGCCGAACCACCGCACGATTCGGTCGATGTCCGTGGCGGTATCGGCTCCCAGGTCGCGATCGTGGTCGGCGAGACCGGGCGGTTCCTCGGCACCGCGGACGTGGCGCGTGCGCCGGCCACCCTGCACCGGGGAGCAGTACATCTACACCAGGGTGAGACCTACGTGGTCGACGAACTCGACCTCGACGGGGGCATCGCGTTCGTGCGCGAAGAGACCCCGGGCTGGACCACCAGCGCCCGGCAGATCACCTCCCTCACCATTGATTCGATCCGGGAGAGCCGTACATTCGGGCAGGTCACAGCAGCATTGGCGACGGTTACGGTACACAGCCAGGTGATCGGCTACCTGCGCACCGCGGTCACCGGCGAGGTGCTCGACCTGGTCGAACTCGACCTGCCACCGCAGCAGTTGCCCACGACCGCGGTGCTCTACACGTTGACCCCGGACCTGCTGGCACGCGCCGGTATCGCACCCGCCGATGTGCCCGGCTCATTACACGCTGCCGAACACGCGGCTATCGGACTGTTGCCGCTGGTCGCGACGTGTGACCGGTGGGATATCGGCGGTGTGTCCACCGCCCAGCATGCCGATACCGGCCTCCCCACGGTCTTCGTCTACGACGGGCAGGCCGGTGGCGCCGGTTTCGCCGAACGCGGCTACGCCCTGCTGCGCCAGTGGCTGGGCGCAACACTGGCCGCCGTCGAATCGTGTTCCTGCCGCTCCGGATGCCCATCGTGTGTGCAGTCACCCAAATGCGGAAACGGGAACGACCCGCTCGACAAGGCCGGAGCAATCAGGTTGTTGACGGCGATTCTGACCGAGTCGGCCGAGTCCGGACGCGCGTCCAGTTTTGCATGACCCGTACACACTGGTCAGCACGTTCGCTCTGCACGGCGCCCCCAGCAACCTGTCCACTTGCCCATCGGATTTAAGAGGAAGTTGATCATGTTAACTGGATTGTTGCCCTGTAACCGTTCGGTAGCTGTCGACAATGCATTCGAATCAATTCAATAACAAACTCCTATTTCCGGTAGCGGGCCATTAATTGCCCTACCTAAGCGAATGCGGTATTCGTCGTTAACAAATGTCACCGAATGCCGATCACCCACCTTCTTCGACCGGTCCCGCCCGGGCAATCGCTCGTATACTCTGCGACCCGAACGGACCCACCGGTACCTTTTCTATGACCTCGATCTGTACGTCCCATCCGGCGACCTCACATCGGATGAGTCCGGCCGTCATGCGCCTGCCGAACTCTTCGGCCGTGGCGCATCCCGCATCGGCTCCTTCCGGTAGTTCCGCGGCGGCGGCCAGTGCCGCGAGATCGGCCGCGGCCTGCGCCCGGTGCCGGGTCGCGATCACCCCGCCCACATGCATGACGAGCACAGTGAGCACGAGCAACGCGGCGAGGGCGAGGCATGCTGTCACCGTTGCCGACCCGTCGTCCTGGTGAAGCCGCACGGAGTTCGGGCGCTCGGACACGCACGCAACGGCACCCCGGTCCTTCGCATCGGCCGGGCGCGAGCACCAGCCGAACAGGATCGGCACAGCCATGGGTTCAGATCTCATATGCCTTCCCCCGGCTCCCATGCGGCCACCGACTCGGCATGCAGTTCGAGTGCGGGTAGCAGCGGGACGTCCGCGGTCACCACCGCGACCACGCGATCGGCCTCGTAGCGCACCGAGATATCCGCACCGTCCGGAGCGACCTGCCGTGCGGTGGACTCGGCAGCCGCCCGATCGCCCCGGGCGGCGAGCCGTGCAGCCTCCCGGGCGGCGTCGACACAGCGCACCTGGGTGACCGCGGCGAAAACCGCACCCACGCACAGTGCCACCGCGGCGGCAAGTGCCCCGAGTGCGATCGCCGCCTCGACAGTCACCGAACCGGCGTCGTCGCGCAGCGCCGCCGGTGCCCGAGCACTGCCGGTAGCCCTGGGGCCTGGCCGCCGGGGGCGACGCCGGTGAGATTCGGTCCGCGCGCTAGACACTGGTGTTCAAGGCCTTTTCGATGATCCCGGTAAGAGCGTCGGGGATGCTCTCGCCGGTAACCACCGTGTACAGCACGGCACCGAACGCCGCCGCGGCGATCGTGCCGATCGCATATTCCACGGTGCTCATCCCGTCATCGGCGACCGCGGCCTGCAGGAGACGGGTATTGAACTCCGCACCGGCCGCCCGCAACCGACGCACCACCACCCCGGATCCGATCACTGTCCACATCTGTATCCCCTTCTCTCGACCCCGTACGGCCGGTCCGTACGCAGGTACATCTCGGTATCCTTCGGGCGCGATCACAGCAACGCACCGCCCAGCACCCGACCTGCCAGGCCCACGATCACCGGAACGATGCCCAGGCAGACGAACGCCGGCAGGAAGCACAGGCCCAGCGGGCCGCCGATCAGCACACCGGCTCGCTCGGCGCGCGCGGTCGCAGCTTCTTCGACGAGTGCCCTGTGCTCCTCGGCCAGTTCGCTCACTGCTGCCGCCAGCGAAGACCCGGATCGAGCAGACCGCCGCGCCAACCTGGCCAGGGCTTCGAATTCCGGTGCCGCCGCGGCTTCCGGCACGACCGGTGCCCATGCAGTGGCCGGGTCGGCACCCATGGCGAGCAGGTCGGCGGCATGCTGTAGCGGTGCCGCCAGCCGGACAGGGCACGTTGGCACCACCGCGCGGACCGCGGCATCGGTCGGCAAGCCGGCACGTAAACAGGCCGCCAGCAGATCGAAGAGGGTCGCGGTCGCCACCGGATCGGCCGGACCCCGCGCATCGGGTAGCGGCGTCCGTCCCGCTATCGGACCGCCACACAGCCGCGCGATCACCGGTGCCCGGGCCGGAACCAGTAGAAAAGACACGGCCAGCAACAGGCAGGACCATTCCGGGCCCGTAGTCATCGGTGGCCCCCGCGTAGGAAGAGCCGACTACCCGGACACCGGTCGGGCTCCGATCGACACCACAACCTCCGATTCGGGCGGCAATCACGGCATTCGGATGGGCTCATCGCGATGCCACCCGGTGGGTGATCTCATCGGCCCACAGCAATCCGGCACACGCCAGACCCGCGCCGATCGGCAGAAGATAGGTGCCGATTCCCGAGAACAGGAGAACGCGGACCGGATCGGCCCCCATCAGCTGGCCCAAACCGATGCCGAGTACCGGAAGTATCGCCAGAATGGCGGCCGTGGCCCGGGCGCCGGCAAGCGCCGCCTCCGTCCGGCTGCGGAATTTGGCACGGGCCGCCAGATCGGCGCGGGCCGCCGCCAGCAGTTCGGCCAAGGCCAGGCCGTGGCGTTCGGCCACCCGCCAAGCATCTGCGACCCTGGTCAGTTCGGTCGCGATCACCGTTCCGGGACAGAGCAATCCATCGGCGCCGGATCCACCCAGCCGGCTGCGTGCCGCGCCCACCGCGAACGCCGCTGCCGCGACACCGGAGGTCTCGCGGGCAGCGACGGCGGCGGCAGCGCTGGGATGTGCGCCCACATGTAGTTCCGCGATCACGGCCGCCAGACCGTCGAGCAGGAACCCGCATTCGGTGCGATGCCGCCCGGACCGGCGTGCTCGGCGCATCCGCACCGTAACGGTGGCCCCGACGAGGACTGCGGTGACGAGTGCCCCACTGCCCAGGACCAGCGCCACCACGCAGCTCAGACCCACGATGGAGTGCAGAGTTCGGGCCGAGGATATTCGGTGACGCGGTCGTGGTGCGAACACGAGCGTGTACCGTCGCCGGGTGGCCGGTGCCGGAAGGATGAGTACGGCCAGCCCGAGACAACCGAGTGCCGCGATTACCGAGGCACCCGGTTCTGCGGGGATCATCCGCCCAGCCGTTCTGCGAGCAGCCTGGCCAGCGACTCCGCTCCGGGACCCGGCCCGCCGAGGCGCCAGGCCGGGCAGATCTCGACCCAACCGTGGCTGTCCCGCCGCACCACGCCGATTTCCCGGAGTATGCGCGAACCGTCGGTGCGCCGCTGTACGTGCAGGACGACCTGGACCGCGGCGGCCAGCTGACTGTGCAGGGCAGGGCGATCCATACCGCCCGAACCGGCGAGCGCCTCGAGCCGGGCCGGAACCTCATATGGCGAGTTGGCATGAACGGTTCCCGCACCGCCGTCGTGTCCGGTGTTGAGGGCGGTGAGCAGGTCCACGACCTCCACTCCGCGCACCTCCCCGACCACGATGCGGTCGGGCCGCATCCGAAGCGCCTGGCGCACCA
The DNA here is from genome assembly GCF_029868855.1 of Nocardia carnea. Classification (GTDB taxonomy): domain Bacteria; phylum Actinomycetota; class Actinomycetes; order Mycobacteriales; family Mycobacteriaceae; genus Nocardia; species Nocardia carnea_A. Next base: position 32,366 of record NZ_JARWOV010000049.1, read on the forward strand.
GATCACGGAGGGTGATCTCGCCGGCGCCTTCGATATTCGCCGGGCGGGCCACCAGCCGGACCACGTGCGGATGCGGCGGCGCGAGTTCGGCGGCGTCCTCCACACAGACGATTCGCTCCCCCGCGTCCACCTCGGCGAGCAGCGCCGACAGCAGCGTGGTCTTCCCGGCACCCGTACCACCCACTACCAGAAATGCGAGCCTGGCCCGGATGATCTCGCGCAGCAGGGTTTTCGCTTCGGCCGAAACGGTCCCGGCCCGGGACAGGGCGTCCAGGCCCTGGGTGGCCGGACGCAGGACCCGCAGCGATAGGCAGGTGCCACCGAGCGCGACGGGAGACAGCACGGCGTGCAGGCGGACACCGAAATTGTTGCCCAGCACGAGTTCCCGGCCGGATAGCCGACCGTCCACCCAGGGCTGCGCGTCGTCCAGGCGGCGGCCCGCCGAGAGGGCCAGCCGCTGAGCCAGGCGCCGCACCGCGGCCTCGTCGGGGAAGGTTATCGAGGTCTTCTCGACCCCGTGCCCACGATCGACCCACACCGCGTCGGGCGCCGTTACCAGCACATCGGCGACCGCCGGATCGTGCAGCAGTGGTTCGAGTACGCCGGCGCCGGTGAGTTCGGTTTGCAGCAGCCGCAAGGCGCGCAGGAGATCGGTATCCCCCAGCATGCCGCCCGCTTCCGCCCGGATGGCCGCGGCGACCCGCGCTGGTTCGGGTTCGGCGGATTCGCCGGCCAGGCGCCGACGCACCCGGTCCAGAAGTTCGGCCGTGACGACGGTGTCTTCGGTGCCGGTGTTCATTCCCGTCTCCGTTCGTGCGGGGGACTCAGTACCGCCAGAACCGCATCGCAGGCCGTGCGCAGTGGGCCTCGCGGTAACCGCAGGCCGCCCCGTTCGAGGCGGGCACCGAGGCCGGGCTGTGCACGCACCGCTGCCAGGAGGGGCAGCTCGAGGACGCCGGCGATCTCGTGACCGCGGAGATTGCCCGGGGCCGGCCCACGGACCACCAGTCCTTGATTCGGATTCCGGTCGGCGATCCACCGCGCGACGGCTTCGGCCGCTGCCACCGCTCGTAACCGGGCGGGTACGACGAGCACCACCAGATCCGCGGCGTCCAGTATCCGGTCTACGTGCGGACCTCGTTCGCTGGAGATATCGCAGACGACGAGATCGCCTGCTCCACGAGCTGCTTCGAGCACCGCGTGTACGGCGGCGGCGCCGATGGGATTTACCCGGCCGGCACCGCGGCCGCAGGACAGCACCGACAGGCCGGCACCGGCGACGGGTAGGGCGCTGTGCAACTCGGCGGCGGCCACCCGGCCGTCGTCGATGACCAGATCGGGCCAGCGCAGACCGGGTGCACCCTCGATACCGAGCAGCAGATCCAGGCCACCGCCGTGTGGCACGCCGTCGACGAGCACGGTATGCGGCCGGAACCGGGAGGTGGCCGATCGCAATGCGACCGCCGCGGCCAGGGTGGAGGCACCGGCGCCGCCACCCGCGCCGGCCAGGGCGATGACGGCTCCTCCCTCGGCACGGTGTTCGGCGTATTCGGCGAACTTCTCGATGAGTCCGACCGCCGCGGTGGGCAGCGCGACCACACGCTCGGCGCCGATCACCGCCGCCGCCTGCCAATCACCCAGTTCGGGTTCGCCATCGGTGACTGTGACCACTCCGTTGCGCCGCGGCGGCGCAACCGCGGCGCATTCCATCGCCGCCCGGGTGTCCAGCACGACGAGTGGCGCCACCGACCAGGCATGCCTGGCTACCGGTGGGTCGGCTTCCTCGATGAGCCGACCCGCCGCCGCGGCGACCCGGCGGGCTTCCTCGCGGAGCCGGTGATCCCGGATGACCACCAGCACAGCGGGTTCGGCGCTCTCCGCGGTGGTCGTGTCGTGGTTCATACAAGCAAGCGTGGCTCAGGGAACACCGCCGGAACCGGGCCGTGGCGGCGATTGTGGACAACTCGCGAGCTGTGGACAACTCTGCGAGATCGCGGCCGTCCCCGAAATAGAGGACGGCCCCAGCCGGGGGGGGAGGAGGCTGGGGCCGTCGGGGTTCAGCCCCGGGGGGTCGGGCTGAACGCGCCTGGAACATGTCCAGGTGACAGCCATACTACACCCAATCCCCGACGGGAACGCAAGCCCCGCGACAAAGAAGTTCGCCGCTTCACACCCGCTATCGGGCACCGGGAGAAACCACAGGTCAGGGCCGCCGGAACCGCCCGGCGGCGCCGACACGCCAGAGACGGATGCCTATCCTGAACCCGTGACGGACTCCGCTGATTCGACACCGCTTACCGGCGATCGCCACGGCACGAACGGCCGTATCGCCGCGTTCTTCGACCTGGACAAGACTGTGATAGCCCGCTCCAGCACCTACGTGTTCAGCAAACCTTTCTTCGCCGAGGGGCTGATCAACCGGCGTGCGGTACTGGAGAGCAGCTATGCCCATTTCATTTTCCTGCTCTCGGGCGCCGACCACGATCAGATGGAGCGGATGCGCGCCAACCTGACGAATATGGTCGCCGGTTGGGATGTCGCCCAGATCCAGTCGATCGTGGCCGAGACCTTGCACGAGCTGGTGGATCCGCTGATCTACGCGGAGGCGGTCGATCTGATCGCCGATCACCGGATTCGCGGCCACGATGTGGTGATCGTCTCCGCTTCCGGGGAGGAAGTGGTGGCGCCGATCGCCGAGGCGCTCGGCGCAACGCATACGGCCGCCACTCGGATGGAGGCCGTCGACGGCAAGTACACCGGTGCCGTCGATTTCTACTGCTACGGGGAGGGCAAGGTCACCGCGATGGAAAAGCTCTCCGCAACAGAGGGATACGACCTGACTCGGTGTTATGCGTATTCCGATTCGATCACCGATCTGCCGATGCTTTCCGCGGTCGGCCATCCGACCGCAGTGAATCCCGACCGGAATCTGCGCCGAGAGGCGACGGCCCGGGGGTGGCCGATCCTCACGTTCTCCAATCCGGTTTCACTGTGGTCGCGGTTTCGCGCCCCATCGAAAACGACAACCGGAATCGCGGTCGGGCTCAGCGCGCTGGCGGCCGGCGCACTCACCTATCGACTTCTACGTCGCCGCTGAAGATTGGCCTCTACCTGGCCTTATAGCATATGACTCCAATTTCGCGTGACCGTTCGGCGAATGTTCGGTGATGTTTCGCGAAGCCTTGCTGTGAGTGCGCTCACAGTGTAGAAATGGAGGCACGGAAGGACGGAAGGCCAAGGCGTAGCCGGAAGAGAAGGCTCCGCCTCCCGACCACCCTTCCCAGCACGGACACCAGGCACCCACGCGGAGCTCGCCGCGACAAGGGCAGGAGTGTTGTGGGCCTGCGAAATCCGGTTCGTTGCCGGCGATGGCCTCGCATAGCTGCGGGGATGAGCTGCTGCGGAGCCCGGAGGAACGCCGAGGCCGGAGAACACAACCCATTTCAGCACGCATGGTAACCGGGTAGTCCGTGCTCGCGGGCGGTGAGGTCCAAGGACCACGCCGCCCGCTTTAATGTGCAGGTAAGCCGCCGCGTCCCGGGCCTACGGCGAGACAATCCGCGAAAACCGGCACTCAGCCGGCTGCCGCCTCAGCGATCGACATCGCTTCCCGGGCGCCGTCTTCGAGTGCCCCGCAACAGAAGACCACCCAGCCGCCGACTCCGGTGGCGGTACCGGCACCGAAACCCGCCGCCGCGTCCAGGTAGGCCTGCCGGCGCCGCAACAAGAAAACCTCCGGAATACCCAGCGCGTGCGGATCCAGTCCACTGGACACGGTGACCAGCCGCGATGCCGCCCGGGCGACCAGGCCGTCCGCGGTTCCGAACGGTTTCAAGGTCAACAGCTCACCGTGCACCACCGCCGCCGTCACCGGAGCAGGCGCCGCAGTGGCCAGCAAAGTCTGCGCCAGGACGTCCAACCGTTCGGCCACGCCTCCGTGGCCGCGTGGCCGACCCAGCTCGCCCTCGTCGTCGACCAGGTCGGCAGCGGCCAGCAGGTGCAGCCGGGCCAACGCTTGCAATGGCGCTCGCTCCCAGATTCCCACCAGGTTGCGCAGCGCGTCGCCTTCCAGTGCCTGGCCGATACGCAGCGCGCCGGCCAGGATCGGATCGGCCACCGCGCCGTCGGCGGGGAGTTCGGTACTGCCGCCGTCGAGTGCCGCCGAGGATCGTGCGGCGCGCACCGCGGCCTCGGCCGCGGTGGTCGGCCAGCCCCGGCGATTGGTTTTGTGCCGGTGTACCTCGGCCAATGCGTCGCGGGCCTTGTCGGCGGCGGCCCGGACGCCGGGCAGTTCGATGAGGGGCGCGAGCGGATCGGTCACGGGGTAGCAGGCTACGCGGCGCAGGGGCAGGACGGGCGCGAGGCCCGCGTGGTTCCCGGTTACCTCACGGGCAGGTCGCGACCCGGGATGGCCGCGAGCAGGCTGCGGGTGTAGTCCTCGGCGGGCGATTCGAAGATCTGCTCGGTGCGCGCCGCCTCGACGATCCGTCCCTGGTGCATCACCAGAACATCGTCCGCGATCTGGCGGACCACCGCCAGATCGTGGGTGATGAACAGATAGGTGAGGCCCAGTTCGCGCTGCAATCGGTCGAGAAGGTCCAGGATATTGGCCTGGACCAGCACATCGAGTGCCGAGACTGCCTCGTCGCAGACCAGCAGCTCCGGTTCGAGGGCCAGCGCTCGGGCGATGGCCACACGTTGGCGCTGCCCGCCGGACAGTTCGTTCGGATAGCGGGACGCCATACCGGCCGGGAGGGCGACCTGGTCCAGCAGTTCGCGGACTCGGGCATCGCGTTCGGCGCGTGTACCTAGGTTGTGGGTCCACAGCGGTTCGGCGATACACCGGTGAATCGAGTACATCGGGTCGAGCGAAGCGTAGGGATTCTGGAAGATCGGCTGCACCCGGCGGCGGAACCGGGTCTGTTCGCGGCGGGGCAGCGCGGCGATATCGGTACCGTCGAAAACCACCGAACCCGAGCTGGGTTCGAGCAGCCCGAGGACGAGCTGGGCGACCGTGGATTTTCCGGAACCGGATTCCCCGACCAGCGCGGTGGTGGTTTCGCGGTCCAGGCGGAACGAGACGTTTTCCACTGCCGTGCTCTCCCGGGAACGCCATGGGGCCGTGCCGCGCACCCGGTACCGTTTGGTCAGCCCGTTCGTGATCAGAATCGGGTCTTTGCTGCCCGCGCGATCCTGTTCGGGCTCGGCGAGGCGGATACGTTCGACCCGCCGCCCGGCGGCCAGCGAGGGGGCCGAATCGACCAGTTTCCGGGTGTAGTCATGGCGCGGATCGCGGAGTAGGTCGAGCGCGGGACCGGATTCGACGACGCGACCTCGGTACAGCACGACCAGGTGCTCCGCCCGTTCGGCAGCCAATCCCAGATCATGGGTGATGAGCAGCATGGCAGTGCCGAATTCGCCGGTGAGACTGCCGATATGGTCGAGAATCCGGCGCTGCACGGTGACGTCCAGTGCCGAGGTGGGTTCGTCGGCTATCAACAGCGCCGGTCGCGCGGACAGCGCCATCGCGATGAGCGCGCGCTGCCGCAGCCCACCGGACAGTTCGTGCGGATACTGGCCGGCGCGGTGCTCCGGGTCGGGTATGCCGGCGGCGCGCAGCAATTCGACTGTTCGTTCTCGGGCGGCCCGGCCGCGGGCCACTCCGTTGGCGGCCAGGGTCTCCCGGATCTGGAAGCCGATCGTGTACACCGGGTCGAGATTCGACATCGGATCCTGCGGTACGAAACCGATCTCGGTACCGCGCAGGGCCACCAGCCGGGATTCTGCCGCGCCGGCCAGCTCCGCACCGGCGAAGCGGATACTGCCGCCGGTGACACGGCCGCCGGGCGGCAGCAGACCGAGAACCGCGTGCGCGGTGGTCGATTTACCGGATCCGCTCTCCCCTACGATCGCCACGGTTTCACCGGGGTAGACGCTGAGATCGACCCCGCGCACCGCCTCGACACGGTCGTCGCCTGCCCCGAAGGATATGTGCAGATCCCGGACCTCCAGCAGCGGGCGGTCGTCGGTGGCACCGGTCATGATCGCATCCTGTCTCGGGTCCGGGTACGCGATGCGCCGCGCCTGGCTCCGGCCGGCCGATTTCGCTGGTCCCCGCCGTTCACCGTGCCCGCCGTGTTTTCGGATCGATGGCATCGCCGAGAGCGTCACCGAGCATGATGAAGCTGAGCACCGTCAGCGCCAAGGCGGTGGCGGGGTAGAACAGAATCAGCGAACCGCCGCGCAGCTGCTGCTGGCCGGTCGCGATATCGGCGCCCCAGGAGACCTCGGTCGGTGGCAGGCCGACGCCCAGGAACGACAGTGTCGCTTCGGTGACGATGAAAACACCCAGCCAGATCGCGGTCACCACGATGACCGGACCCACCGAATTGGGCAGGACATGGCGGACGAGGATACCCAGCCGGGATACGCCCAGAGCCCGCGCGGCCAGGACGTATTCGCTGTTCTTCGCCGCGATCACCGAACCGCGGGCGATACGCGCCGCCTGTGGCCAGGTGAAGCCCGCCAAGGTGACGATCACCAGCCAGATGGTGCGCTCGGTGGACAGCTGCATGAGAACGATGGCGGCGAGCATGAGCGGGATGGCGTAGACGATCTCCGAAATCCTGGAGATGATCGAATCGAGCACGCCGCCGTAATAGCCGGCCAACGCCCCCAGCGTGGCTCCGATCAGGACGAACAACGTTGCCGCCCCGACTCCGGTGAGAATGGATGCGCGAGCCCCGTAGACGGTGCGCGCGTAGATATCACAACCCTGCAGGTCGAATCCGAACCAGTGCGCCGAACTCGGCGGCAGCAGACTGTTGTCCACCAGGCAGTAACGCGGATCCTGGTCGGTGAACAGTCCGGGGAACGCCGCCACGACCACCACGAGCAGGATGAGCGCCACCGCGATCCAGAACAGCGGATTCCGGCGTAGATTCTGCCAGGCCTGACCCCAGAACCCGCGTGGTGCGCCCACGACCCGGACCTGATCGGCGGTCTCCACGGTCACCACGTCCGGTTCGGCGACCCAGCGTTGCCGGTCGGACCGGCCGGCCAACTCATCCGACATTGTTGCGCTCCTGTTCACGCATAACGGATCCGGGGGTCGAGTACCGCGTAGAGCAAGTCCACCAGGAGGTTGGCGAGCAGGAACACCACGATCAGCACGGTGACGAACGAGACCACGGTCGGCGCTTCACCGCGCACCACCGCCTGATAGAGAGTGCCGCCGACGCCGGGGATGTTGAAGATGCCCTCGGTGACGATCGCGCCGCCCATGAGGGCACCGAGGTCGGCACCCAGGAAGGTGACCACCGGGATGAGGGAGTTCCGGAGGATGTGCACTGGTACGACACGGCGGCGGGGCAGTCCCTTGGCAGTCGCCGTTCGCACATAGTCGGCGTCACGGTTGTCGGCGACCGCGTTGCGGGTCAAGCGCAGGACGTAGGCGAACGACAGCGACCCGAGTACCAGCGCCGGCACCACCAGGCGACCCCAGCTCGTATCCGCGCCGACCGTGACCGGCGCGATCCCCCATTTCACGCCCAGCAGGAACTGCGCGAGGAAACCGAGGACGAAAACGGGTATCGCGATGACCACCAGGCTCACCACCAGCATGGCCGAATCGAACACCTTGCCTTTGCGTAACCCGGCCAGGACACCGAACAGCACCCCGAGTACTGCTTCGAACACCAACGCCAGGAATGCGAGCCGGAAGGTGATCGGAAAGGCTCGCGCCAGTTCGTCTTTCACCGAGCGCCCGGAGAACGAGGTGCCGAGATCGAAGGTGAAGATGCCTTTCAGGTAATAGAAGTACTGCACGAAGAAGGAGCGATCCAGGTGGTACCGCGCGCGCAGTTGCTCTTCCAGGGCGGGCGTGAGGGTGCGGTCGCCGGCCAGCGCCGCCACCGAACCTCCGGAGATCTTGTAGATCAGGAAGTAGACGAGCAGGGTGGCGCCGAAGAACACCGGAACCATCTGCAGCAGGCGCCGTACTACGTACCAGGCCATACGCACTCCTCACGCCGCTCGGGTCCGGGCGTCATATCAACTCGAGGTTCTCGAAATCCGCCATCCCGTTCCACCCGAAGGTGACCCCGCGGACCCGGTCGGAGTACCCGGACGAGTTCACGTAGTCGAAGATCGGGATGCTGGGCAGGTCGTGCAGGAGAACCGTCTGGGCCCGGGCGACCAGCGCCCACGATTCGGGCTCGGTCGCCGCAGCTTCGGCCGCCGCGATCAGGGCGTCGAATTCGGGGTTGTGGTAGTCGAAATCGTTGGTTTCGGAGTGGCTCAGGAACGACGGCTCGAGGAACTGGAGCATGGTCGGATAGTCACCCTGCCAGCCCGAGCGGAAAGCCTTGCCGACGGTCCGTGTGGTGATCTGGTCGCGTAGCTGTTTGAACGTCGGGTATGCGGCCCCGACCGCCTCGATACCGAGGGTGTTCTTGATACTGTTCGCGACCGCGTCGACCCAGGACTGGTGGTCGCCGTCAGCGTTGTAGGCGATTTCGAAACGGCCGCTCCACGGCGAGATCTCGTTCGCCCGCGCCCACAGCCGGCGCGCCTCGTCCGGATCGAATTCGAGAACCTCCGACCCCGGCAGGTCGCCGTCGAAACCCGGTAGCACGCTGGAGGTGTAATCCCGCGCGGGTGCGCGGGTACCGCGGAAGATCTTGTCGCCGATGGCCTGCCGGTCGATCGCCCGTGATATCGCGTGGCGGCGCAGCCGGCCCTCCGCACCGGCGAAATGCGGAAGGCCCGGTTGGGTACCGATCCACTGGTTCTTGGCGGTCGCCGCGGCGACGGCGCGCTCCCCCAGGTCGGCGTGGACGACGGTCAGCGCGCTGGTGGGGACCGAATCGAGCACATCCAGATTGCCGGCCAGCAGATCGGCGTAGGCGGCATCGATATCGGAGTAGAAAACGAAGGTCAGGCCCTGGTTCCGGGCCGGTCGTCCGCCCCGGTACGACTCGTTCGGCACCAGCTCGAGTTTCACATCGTGCTGCCAGGCATCCGGACCCGCGAAACGGTAGGGTCCGTTGCCGAACGGACGTTGCCCGAAGGCCTCCATATCCGCGAAGGCCGCGTCGGGCAGCGGGTAGTAAGGGGCATAGGCCAGCCTCGTCCGGAAATCGATCGTCGGTGCCTTCAGATCGACGGTGAAAGTGAGATCGTCGAGCACCCGCAGACCCGACATGGTCCGCGCCCGTGGCGGATCGGCCTGCACATCCTCGAAGCCGAGGATCGGCTCATAGGTATAGCTCTGCAACTGTGCGTTGGTGACCAGGGCGCCGTAGTTCCAGGCGTCCACGAAAGAGTGCGCGGTTACCGGTGAGCCGTCGCTGAAGGTCCATCCGGGTTCCAGGCGAATCCGGTAGTGCTGCTGATCGGTGGTCTCGATGGATTCGGCGACCTCGTCGTGCAAGCTGCCGTCGGCGGCGATCCGGCGTAGTCCCGCGAACAGTCGATCGACGATCCGTCCCCCGCCGTTCTCGTTCGTATTCGACGGCACCAGCGGATTCTGTGGCTCCGAGCCGTTGACGGCGATGGAATCACCCAGCGCCGGCGTCACCGTGCAAGCGGGCAGGACCGCCACAGCGGCCACTACCAACACCAGGCCGATCGCTCGCCACGACCACGACGCTCCCCGCACCCAAACTCCCCGCTCGTTCGTCTGCTCCGCTCGGTATCCACCGCGCCGCGAGATCGAGGCCGCTGCGCATTCGCCACCACGCCGCGGCGTATCCGGCTCGGGCGCCGAAAGACGGGACACAGCCACGACCGATACCTCGCAGAGTTGTCTGAGGATATCGGCACATGCTCCGTCACGCGCGGCTTCGCGAACTTCACGCCGGATCGCGGACGACCGCTCATCCGCTCCCGGCAGCCGTTCATCCCATGTCGACGGCCTTTCGTCCAGGGATACGCGCGGCCGGACCCGGGAGAGTTTAGGGTCACAGATAGCCCTCATGGTGCAGGTAACGCGAAGGAAGTGACTCAGATGACCGAAACGCCGGACGCCTACCCGCCGAGCGCGGAGTTCGCTGCCGCGGCGAATGTGGATGCGGGTATCTACGAGCGCGCCGCGCAGGATCGCGAGGGGTTCTGGGCAGAGCAGGCCGACCACCTCCACTGGCATCAGCGCTGGAACCAGGTGCTCGACTGGAGCGGGGCCCCGGTGGCGAAATGGTTCGTCGGCGGGCGCCTGAACGTCGCCTACAACTGCGTGGACCGCCACGTTCTCGAAGGGCGCGGCGACAAGGTCGCGCTGCACTGGGAGGGCGAACCCGGCGATTCCCGCACGATCACCTACGCGGATCTGCTCGCCGAGGTCGGCCGGGCGGCCAATTACCTGACCTCGCTCGGTCTGACGGCGGGCGACCGGGTCGCCATCTACATGCCGATGATCCCCGAGACCATCGTGGCGATGCTGGCCTGCGCCCGCCTGGGTCTGACGCATTCCCTGGTTTTCGCCGGGTTCTCCCCGACCGCGCTCCGGCAGCGGATCGACGATGCCGAGGCACGCCTGGTCATCACCACCGACGGCCAATGGCGCCGGGGTAATCCGGCGCCGCTGAAAGAGGCGGTCGACGAAGCGCTGTTCGCGCACGGTGACGTTCCCTCCAGCGTGGAACATGTACTGGTGGTGCGCCGGGTCGGCATCGAGGTCGCCTGGACCGAGGGACGCGACCTGTGGTGGCACGAGACCGTCGCCGGGGCGGAGCCGGCGCACGAAGCCGAGGCCTTCGATTCCGAGCATCCGCTGTTCATCCTGTACACCTCGGGAACCACGGGTAAGCCCAAGGGCATCCTGCACACCAGCGGCGGGTACCTGACCCAGACCAGCTACACCCACCGCGTGGTGTTCGACCACAAACCGGAAACCGATATCTACTGGTGCACCGCCGATGTCGGCTGGGTGACCGGGCACAGCTACATCGTCTACGGTCCGCTCGCCAACGGCGCCACCCAGGTGCTCTACGAGGGCACCCCGAACTTCCCCGACGAGCACCGGCACTGGCAGATCATCGAGAAGTACGGGGTGACGATCTACTACACCGCGCCCACCCTGGTCCGTACCTTCATGAAGTGGGGGCGGCAGATCCCGGACGCCCACGATCTGTCCTCGATCCGCGTGCTGGGCTCGGTCGGCGAACCGATCAACCCGGAGGCCTGGCGCTGGTACCGCGATGTGATCGGCGGCGGTGCCGCGCCGATCGTCGACACCTGGTGGCAGACCGAAACCGGCGCCATCATGATCTCCCCGTTGCCCGGTATCACCGCCACCAAACCGGGCGCGGCGATGACCCCGCTACCCGGTATCTCGGCCACCGTGGTGGACGAGGAAGGCAATACGGTGCGCCGCGGCGAAACCGAAGCCAACGGCTATCTGGTCCTGGATCAGCCGTGGCCGGCCATGCTGCGCGGTATCTGGGGCGATATGGAACGCTACCGCGCCACCTACTGGGAGCGATTTGCCGAACAGGGCTGGTACTTCGCCGGTGACGGAGCGAAACTCGACGTCAACGGTGATCTCTGGGTGCTCGGCCGGGTCGACGACGTGATGAACGTGTCCGGGCACCGCATCTCCACCGCCGAGGTCGAATCCGCCCTCGTCGGCCATTCCGGAGTGGCGGAGGCGGCGGTGGTCGGCGCCACCGACGAAACCACCGGTCAAGGCATCGTGGCCTTCGTGATCCTGTCCGCCGACGCCACCGATACCGGCGCTGCCATGGTGGACGAACTCAAGGCCGAGGTAGCGCGCGAGATCAGCCCGATCGCCCGCCCCCGGGAAATCCACGTGGTGCCGGAGCTGCCCAAGACCCGCAGCGGCAAGATCATGCGCCGGTTGCTGCGCGATGTGGCCGAGGGCCGCGAACTCGGCGATACCTCGACCCTGGTCGACCCGCAGGTGTTCGAGAACATTCGCGCGGGACGTTCCGAGTAGGTCGGCTTCGGGCCCGGGGCAGCGGAAGCATACCCGGCCCCCCCCCCCCACCCGTTGCT
>NZ_JARWOV010000050.1 GCF_029868855.1 Nocardia carnea
CCCCCCCCCCCCCTAGCGGGGGGGCCGGCCCCCCCCCCCGCCCCGGGCGGTGCCGGGCCCCCCCCCCCCGCCCGGAGCCGAAATATTCTGTTGGTTCCCGAATCGGAGATCAGGAAGCCGCGGCCTGTTCGACAGCGCGAACCCGGGCCTGTGCGGCCAGCTGGTCCTCCGGCGCGGCCGAACCGTCCGACAGCACCTTACGTGCCGCCTCGATATCGACCTCCGTGGAGAACTCGGCGGTCTCGGCCAGTACACGCACGGTGTCCGCGGTCACCGAGAAGAAACCACCGTGCACCGCGGCCACGACCCGATTGCCCTCGGTATCGACGATGGTCACCGTGCCGCCCTCGACCAACTGCCCCAGCAGGGGTTCGTGACCGGGCATGATGCCGATCTGGCCCTCGGTGGTCTGGGCGCTGACGAAATTCGCCCGGCCCGACCAGAGCCGCCGCTCGACCGCGACGAGATCAACTGACATATCCGCCATGAAGGACTACTTTCCGGCGATCTTCTTCGCGGCCGCCTCGACATCGTCGAGACCACCGCAGCTGTTGAACGCCTGCTCCGGGAAGTGGTCGAATTCGCCCTTGCAGACCCGGTCGAAGTCGTCGATGGTCTGCTCCAGCGGCACGACCGAACCGGGCTGGCCGGTGAACTTCTCGGCCACGATGAAGTTCTGGCCGAGGAACTTCTCCAGCCGGCGGGCCCGGCCGACGAGGACCTTGTCCTCTTCGGAGAGCTCGTCCATACCGAGAATGGCGATGATGTCCTGCAGTTCCTTGTACTTCTGCAGGATCCGCTTCACCTCGTTGGCCACCGCGAAGTGCCGGTCGCCGACGATCGAGGCCTCGAGGATACGAGAGGTCGAGGTCAGCGGGTCGACGGCAGGGTAGATACCCTTCTGCGAAATCGGGCGGGAGAGCTCGGTGGTCGCGTCCAGGTGGGCGAAGGTGGTCGCCGGCGCCGGGTCGGTGTAGTCGTCGGCGGGGACGTAGATCGCCTGCAGCGAGGTGATCGAACGACCACGGGTCGAGGTGATGCGCTCCTGCAGTTCACCCATCTCGTCGGCCAGGGTGGGCTGGTAACCGACAGCCGACGGCATACGACCCAGCAGAGTCGAAACCTCGGAACCGGCCTGGGTGAACCGGAAGATGTTGTCGATGAACAGCAGCACGTCCTGGTGCTTCACATCGCGGAAGTACTCCGCCATGGTCAGCGCCGACAGGGCGACGCGCATACGGGTGCCCGGCGGCTCGTCCATCTGGCCGAAGACGAGGGCGGTGTCCTGGAGGACGCCCATCTCTTCCATTTCCAGGTGCAGATCGGTGCCCTCACGGGTGCGCTCACCGACGCCGGCGAACACCGACGTACCGGAGAACTCCCGCGCGATACGGGTGATCATCTCCTGGATCAGCACGGTCTTGCCGACACCGGCACCACCGAACAGGCCGATCTTGCCGCCCTTCACGTACGGGGTCAGCAGATCGAGCACCTTGACGCCGGTCTCGAGGATTTCGGTCTTACCCTCGAGCTGGTCGAAGCTCGGCGGCTTGCGGTGGATGCCCCACTGCTCGCCGTCGCGGCCCAGGCCGGGGCTGTCGAGGCAGTCGCCGAGGGCGTTGAACACGTGGCCCTTGACGACATCGCCGACGGGAACCGAGATCGGCTTGCCGGAGTCACGAACCTCGGCGCCGCGGACCAGTCCGTCGGTGGGCTGCATCGAGATGGTGCGCACGATGTTGTCACCGAGGTGCTGGGCGACCTCGAGGGTCAACGTCTTGGCCACCGACTTCAGGGTGATCTCGGCGGCGAGAGCGTTGAACAGTTCTGGGATGGAGCCCCGCGGGAATTCGACGTCCACGACGGGGCCGATGACGCGGACCACGCGGCCACTGGCGGCGCCGGTCCGGCTCGAGTCTTCTCGAGTAACAGCTGCGGTCATTTCTAGGTTCTCTTCCTGCTGAGTAGATTGGCGGTATTCACGGGGCCCTTCGTGGTCACGCTGCGCTACCGCCTCCGGGCCCGTCGCTCATACCGCCATCAGTCGCGTTCCGAGCTGGCCGCCAGGGCATTCACGCCGCCGACGATTTCGCTGATTTCCTGCGTGATGTTGGCCTGCCGCAACGAGTTGGCCTGCCGGGACAGGGAACTCGCCAATTCGTTGGCGTTGTCGGTGGCCGCCTTCATTGCGGTGCGCCGAGCCGCATGCTCGGATGCCGCTGCGTCGAGCAACGACGCGTAGATCCGCGTATTGATGTACTTGGGCAGCAGGGCCGCCAGGAGTACATCGGCGTCGGGCTCGAATTCGTACTGTGCGTGCACATCGGCCGTGGGCGAATCGGTGAGCATATCGTCGCCCAGGTCGAAGTTCTCGTCGACGAAGGAGATCTGGATCGGCGCCATCCGGCGCACCTCCGGCGTCTGCGACAGCATGCTCACGAACCGGGTGTAGACGATATGGAGTTCGTCCACGCCCGCAATCGGACCGGTACCGTCCGGTGCCGGTACCTCGCCCGCGGACCCGGCCATGAAGCTGTCGACCAGGTGGTTACAGGCCGCCGAAGCATCCGGGTAGGTCGGCTGCTGGGAGAACCCGGTCCACGCGGCGACCGGCCGGCGATCGCGGAAGGTGTAGTACGTCAGGCCTTTGTTGCCCATGACGTAGAGCACCGGCTCCTTGCCCTCGTCACGCAGCGTGGTCATCAGCTCCTCGGCGCGTTTGAGCACATTGGAGTTGTAACCACCGCACTGACCGCTGTCACTGGTGATCACCAGCACCGCGGCACGCTTGGGATCGGGGCGCTCGGTGAGCAGCGGATGCGTCAGATTCTTCGACGCACTCGCCAGCTCCGCGACCACCTTGGTGATCTCCTCCGAGTACGGCTTGGCGGCCGCCACCCGGGCCTGGGCCTTGGTGATACGCGAGGTCGCGATCAGTTCCTGGGCCTTGGTGATCTTCTTGATCGAATTGATACCACGAATACGGGAGCGCAGCTCGCGCAAGGTAGCCATCGGCGGTTCACACTCCCTTCGTTCGCGGCGTTACAGGAAAACAGCGCATGGTTCGCCCGGTCTACTTCTCGACGTGCTTGCGGGTGACCGACAGCGACTCGACCTCTTCGTGGGCCAGTTCGCCGGCATCGGCTTCGTTCACCACGCGGCTGCCGTCGGACGCCAGGAAGCCCTGCTTGAACTTGTCGGTGGCCGTCTTGATCTGCTCGGCGGCCTCGTCCTGAAGCACCTTGCCGCCGGCGATGCTCGCGAAAGCATCGGCCGCATTGGCGTGCAGGTCCTCGAGCAGCTCGACGTTGAACCGGCGGATATCGGCCACCGGTACCGAGTCGTAGTAGCCGGCGTCGACCAGGTAGATCGAGACGATCTGGTCCTCGACCGCGATCGGCGAGTACTGGTCCTGCTTGAGCAGCTCGACCCAGCGGGCGCCACGCTCGAGCTGGGCCAGCGAGGCGGCGTCCAGGTCGGAGGCGAAGGCGGAGAAGGCTTCCAGCTCGCGGTACTGGGCCATTTCCAGACGCAGCGAACCGGCGACCTTCTTCATACCCTTGGTCTGGGCGGCGCCACCGACGCGGGAGACCGAGGTACCGACGTTGATCGCCGGGCGGACACCCTTGTTGAACAGGTCGGATTCCAGGAAGACCTGACCGTCGGTGATGGAGATGACGTTGGTCGGGATGAAGGCCGAGATGTCGTTGGCCTTGGTCTCGATGATCGGCAGGCCGGTCATGGAACCGCCGCCCATCTCGTCGGAGAGCTTGGCGCAACGCTCCAGCAGACGCGAGTGCAGGTAGAAGACGTCACCCGGGTAGGCCTCGCGGCCCGGCGGGCGGCGCAGCAGCAGCGAGATGGCGCGGTAGGCCTCGGCCTGCTTGGTCAGATCGTCGAACACGATCAGGACGTGCTTACCCTCGTACATCCAGTGCTGGCCGATGGCCGAACCGGTGTAGGGGGCCAGCCACTTGAAACCGGCGGAATCGGAGGCCGGGGCCGCCACGATGGTGGTGTACTCCAGCGCGCCGTGCTCCTCGAGGGCGGTTTTGACGCCCGCGATGGTGGAGCCTTTCTGGCCGATCGCCACGTAGATGCAGCGCACCTGCTTGGCCGGATCGCCCGACTCCCAGTTGGCCTTCTGGTTCAGGATCGTATCGATGCAGACCGCGGTCTTACCGGTCTTGCGGTCGCCGATGACCAGCTGACGCTGGCCCCGGCCGATGGCGGTCAGTGCGTCGATGGCGGTGATACCGGTGGCCATCGGCTCCTCGACCGGCTGCCGCTCCAGCACGGTGGCGGCCTGCAGCTCCAGCACACGCCGGTCGTTGGACTCGATCTCGCCCAGACCGTCGATCGGCTGGCCGAGCGGGTTCACGACGCGGCCGAGGAAGTTGTCGCCGACCGGGACCGAGAGCACATCGCCGGTGCGGCGCACCTGCTGGCCCTCTTCGATCTCGGCGAACTCGCCGAGGATGACGGCACCGATTTCGCGGTCCTCGAGGTTCAGCGCCACACCGAGCACGCCACCCGGGAATTCGAGCAGCTCGTTGGCCATGGCCGAAGGCAGGCCGCTGATATGCGCGATGCCGTCACTGGTATCGGTGACAACACCGACTTCCTCGATGGAGGTTTCCGGGGTGTAGCTCTGGGTGTAGCTTTCGATCGCGCTACGGATCTCGTCGGAGGAGATCGTCAGCTCCGCCATGTTCTTCCTGCTCTCGGTCTCTGGTCTGGAATGTCGGGGGGTGTGGTGCGGCCGGGGCGCCGGGGTTATCCGGTGGCGTACCGCTAGGTCAGCGAGCGGCGCAGCCGTTCCAGTCGGCCGATCGCACTACCGTCGATCACATCGTCACCGATGCGTACGACAAGCCCGCTCAGCAGCCCGGGATCGACTTCGATATGCACGGTGACGGCCTTGCCGTAGATGCGGCCCAGCGCGCCGGCCAGCCGCTCCCGCTGGGGATCGGTGAGTTCGATCGCCGACCGCACATGGGCGACGACCTGCTGCCGCCGGGACGCGGCCAGATCGGACAGTTCGTCGAAGGCCGGACCGATACCGGTACTCTGCCGGGTCACCACCTGTTCGGCCAGGGCCTGGGTGATGGTCTCGGTCTTGCCGGACAGCAGCCGTCCCAGCAGTTCCCGTTTGGCCGCCGGGGAGGCGGCACGATCGGACAGCGCCCGCTCGAGCTCCGGGTTGTCGTTGATGATCCGGCCGAGCCGGAACAGCTCGTCCTCGACCGCGGTCATCCGGCCCTGTTCGGACGCTGCTTCCAGCAGCGCCAGCTGCCCGAGCAGGACCAGGGTGTCGACCAGGTCGCGGGAACGGGACCAATTCTGGGCCACCGCGGTGGTCAGCACCGCCTGCGTGGCAGCGCTGACCTGGCTCCCGAAGACCCGCTCACTCAGGTCGGCGCGGGCCGAACCGGGCACCGACACGTCCGCGAGCGCCACACGCAGCGGACGCTGGTCGTCCAGTACGTCGACAACGGCGAACAGTTCGGACCCCGTCGTGGCCGCGACACCGTTGCTTCCGGTCAGCGCGGCCCGAAGAGCCTCCTTGGACCGGGAGCTGGCCTCACGGCTTGCTGCGTACATGGTTCTCACGCCTCCGTCGTTACCTTCCGACCCCGATACCGGCATCCGACCGGTCGATCTCATCGAGGAATCGCTCGATCGTCGCGGCCTGCTTGGCCTCGTCCGATACCGACTGCCCGATGATCTTCTCGGCCAGGTCCACCGCGGTGCGGCCGACCTCGGCGCGCAGCTCGGTCAGGATCTGCTGGCGCTGGGCTTCCAGCTGGGTGTGCCCGGCCGCGACGATACGGTCGCTCTCGGCCTGGGCGTCGGCCTTCATCTGGGCGAGGATCTGCTGCCCCTGCGTGCGGGCGTCTTCGCGGATCTTCGCGGCTTCCAGGCGGGCGTCGGCCAGCTGCTTCTGGTACTGCTGCAGCGTCTCCTGGGCTTCGGTCTGTGCCGCCTCCGCCCGTTCGATGCCACCTTCGATCTTGTCGGCGCGCTCGTCCAGCACCTTCATCAGGCGCGGAACGGCGTACTTGTAGACCACGAAAGCGATAATCGCCACGCAGACCGCCGACCAGACGATGTCGTACGTCGCGGGAATGAGAGGATTCACATCCTCTCCCTCTTCCGCCGCGAGCAGAATGAACTCGTTCATCGGAATCAGAAGATGAAGCCGGCGACGAGACCGATCAGTGCCAGGGCTTCGGTGAACGCGATGCCGAGGAACATGTTGGTCCGGATGGTGCCCTGGAGCTCGGGCTGGCGAGCGATGCCCTCGATCGCCTTACCGACGACGATACCGACGCCGATGCCCGGGCCGATGGCGGCCAGGCCGTAACCGACGGCGCCGAGGCCCTTCAGCGTGGATTCGTTGGTGGCAGCTTCCTGGGCCAAGTACGAGAGGCTCATGAGTCTTCCATTCCCTTTCTGTTGCTCACCCGCCGGTCGGCGCGGTGCAGCAGGTTCTTATCGATTGTTCCGGTCGGTCAGTGATCGTCGGCGTGCTGGGCAAGGCTGATGTACACGGCGGTCAGCAACGCGAACACATAGGCCTGCAGGAAGATGACCAGCAGTTCGAAGAGGGTGAAGGCAAGCCCGCCCAGCAGCGAGAAGGGCGAGAAGATCTTCATCCAGTTGTCCGCGTCGAAGAGGAAGAACTGGGTCGCGCTGAAGAACAGCACCAGCATGATGTGACCGGCGAGCATATTCGCCATGAGTCGGACGGTCAGCGTGAACGGGCGCAGGATGAAGGTCGAGACGAACTCGATGGGAATGAGCAGGACGTGCATGGCCGGCGGAACATTCGGAACGACGACGCTGCTGCGCATATAGGTGAAGAAGCCGTACTTCTTGATGCCCACGTAGTTGAACGCGATATACGCGATCACTGCCAGTACCAGCGGCATGCCGATACGCGCGTTCGACGAGATGTTCAGACCCGGAATCACACCCGAGAAGTTCAGGAACAGAACCGTGAAGAAGATCGTCGCGATGAGCGGGAAGAACTTACGGCCGGTTTCTTTGCCGAGGATCTCGTCGCAGATCTGCTCCTTGACGAAGACCATCCCCATTTCGCCGATGTTCTGCAGTTTCTTCGGCACCAGACGCGGGCTGCGGAAAGCCAGGAACAGGAATGCGACCAGCACGGCGGTCATCAGAATCCGGACCAGCATCAGCCGATCGAGTTCGAAGGGAGTCCCCTCGAACAGCACCGCCGGAGGGAAGAAGTCGGTTAGCGACGGCGCGTGAAACTCCGCGGCCAAGGTGGTGACGCTCAGCGTTCTCTCCCGTGTTCGGGCCGCGGGATGTTTTCGTTCCCGCGGTTCGATCGGACATTGACGATCAATGTGGGTCGACTGAGGTCGGCTCGAAGTTCGTCAGCAGCTGTGGCGGGAGATCCGCGCCGGCGTCTGTACGTGTGTCGGCGACATCGTCGACATGCAGAACCGAGCTCTGTACAAGCCCGGCACGGCAGTAGCATAGCGGCAGCTCGTAGTACCTGGTCGGCACCCCTTGCCGAGCCGCTTGCTTACCAAGACTTTACCAAGAGATCTACGACAACGTGTAGCGGGGGCGATGTTATCTACGACAGGCTGTCGTTGACGCCGGTCAGGGCGTTCCGGAATCGGCGCCCGGGCCCTGATCAGGGAGGTTGACAATCGGAACCTTGGTGCGCAATACACCGTAAGTCTCCGCGCCGAGCACGATGATCAGCGCACCGACGACGGTCAGGAACAATGCGACCCGATCGTAGAACTCGAATTGCTGCAAGACCGCGATAACAATTAGCGCGACCAGCAGTTTTCCGACCCAGCTGGCCAGCATTACCAGCCCGGCCGTAGTAGGCGGCAATTTGGCGCCGAGCAACACCACCGCGGCCGTGGTGAGGATGAAACCGCCGCCGATCGCGGCCCCCAGCAGCGCGCCCCACAGCCCGGGGACGCCGGCGACCAGGGTCGCGAGCACGACCGCGAGCACCGTGAGCACCACCAGACCGATCAGTCCGTACCGCAGAGCTGCGCGCAGCGGTGCGTCTTGGTGGTCGGAGGTACCGGGAGCGGCAGAGCTGGTGGACACGGTCCGCACTCTACCCGGACCCCGTAGCCGACCCCGCCGCCTCCCGCCGCGCCTGCCGGCGCCACAAACCGGGAACAGCGGTCACGACCAGCGCGAACAGGAAGCCGGCGGCCATGAGCACCACCACCACGCGCCGGTCCATCACCGAGGTGCCCACCGCACCGAAGGCGAGAATCCCGACCCACAGGTAGATGACCAGTACCACGCGGCGCTGTGAATGACCGATCTGCAGAAGCCGGTGATGCAGATGCATTTTGTCCGGCGTCGAGAAACTGACCCCCGCCCGCACCCGGCGCACGATCGCCAGCAGCAGATCCAGCACCGGAATGAACATCACCGCGCCCACCAGCAGCAGCGGCGAGAGCAGACCGACGATATCGCGTGGCCCGTATCCCTGTAGCGGGATCCGGCCGGACGCGCTGGTGGATACGGCGGCCAGCACGAGCCCGATCAGCATGGAGCCGGAATCACCCATGAATATCCGGGCGGGCGAGAAATTGTGCGGCAGGAAACCGAGGCAGGCGCCCGCCATTGCGGCCGCCAGCAGCGCTGGCGGATAACTGTCCACGGAACCGCCCTGCTCGGTGAGCAGGCCGATCGCGAACGCGAAAACCGCCACCGAGGCGATCAACCCCAGCCCGGCGGCCAAACCGTCCAGCCCGTCCACGAAGTTCATGGCGTTGATCAATGTCACCGCCACCGCGACCGTCACCAGCCCGCCCTGCAGACCGTCGAGCACGACGGTGGAATTGCTGAACGGGTCGTAGATCAGGTACCAGCCCAGGCCCATCACCGCCATCACCCCCGCGGCGGTGACCTGCCCGGCGAATTTGGTGAGCGCGTCGAGGCCCCAGCGGTCGTCGACGATACCGACCGCCACGATGATCGTCGCCGCCACCAGCACCGCCGCGATATCGGGCCGGTAGTCGAAACCGCGGCGCAGCGCGGGCAGCTGATGGGCGAACAACACAGCCGCCACCACCCCGATGTACATTCCGACCCCACCCATCCGGGGAATCGGTTTCACATGCACATCGCGGTCACGCGGAATGGCCACCGCGCCGAACCCGATGGCCAGGGTCCGGATGCCGCCGGTGGCCAGGAAGGTGACCACCGCCGAGATCAACAGAACCAGTAGGAGTTCGCGCAGCGGGACAACCGCACCGGACCCGGTCATCGCACCGACCACCCCGTCACCGCGGTTACTGCCATCGCACAGCCCGGAACACTCACCGCGCGACGGATCCGATCAACGCCTCGGGTGTGGTTCCGAGCACTTCGGCGACGGCCTCGGTGGTCACGGCGCCCGCTCGCAGAATGCGCGGCTGATCACCGGTCAGGTCCACGATGGTCGAGGCGGTGGCATGCTGCGCCGGGCCGCCGTCGAGATAAACGCCCACCAGGGAACCGAGCTGCTCACGCGCCTCGGTCACGTTTCCGGCCGCGGGCCGGCCGGAGATATTGGCACTCGACACGGCCAGGGGGCCCACCTCCTGCAGCAACTCCAGCGCCACCGGATGCAACGGCATGCGCAGCATCACGGTGCCGCGGGCATCCCCCAGATCCCACGCCAGCGACGGCGCCTGCTGCACCACGATGCTCAAACCACCCGGCCAGAACGCCCGGATGAGATCCCGCGCCTGCGGCCGCACCGAGAACACCAGGCCGTCGATGGTGTTCCACGACCCCACCAGCACCGGCACCGGCATATCGCGACCCCGTCCCTTGGCCGCCAGCAGCGAGGCCACGGCCGCCGAATCGAAGGCGTCGGCGGCGAGGCCGTAAACCGTATCGGTGGGCACCACGACCAGCCGCCCCGATCTCAGAGCACTGGTGGCCGCGGCCAGGCCGGCGGCACGCGAATCGGGGTCGGCGCAGTCGTAGACGGTACTCACGGCAACAATCGTATTGCGCCCCCTCCGGGGGCGCCGGTTTCGGGCCCCTCGACCCTTCGACGCCGGCTGCCCCCGGCCGGCCCGGTCGCGCACTGCCGGGCTCCGGCCGGAGAGCCGCACCGGCCGTATCCGCTGCCGGGCCTGGTGGCGGCGGACGCCGTATCTACTGAGCACTCGTAGGCGCCGGGCCCGCGCTCCGCCCGGACACCCCTGCGAGGACAGCACGTCCAGCGAGACATCGCGGATTCGGCGTACACCGCCTGCGGGGCACGGTCCGGCGCAACGCCGGCGCGCAGACAACGGGCTCCATGAGCAGCTCCGAATTCGGCCGGGCGCCGGAAGAGGGTCCCGGCCCGCTCGAGCGCTCGGCCTGCCAGGAGTTGCGGTGCAGCCGCGAGGACCGCGGATCGAACGCAGGCATCGAGGCGGACCGGCGCGCGTGCGCCGTGGCTACGGCCTCCAGCCCACCGGTAGATCTTCTCGAGCAGTTACTGTCGCCTCATTCAGGAGGCGCCGACGACACAGCCGCTACGAAGCGCGGTTTTCCGGCGAGATCGGGGTGTTCGACGATTTCCCCGAACCGGCCGTCGGCCGCCAGCAGACGAGCCAGTTCGCCGCCGTTGCTGTCATCGTGTTCGATCGCCACAGCCCCGCCCGGGCGCAGGAGCCGGCCGATGAGCGGCACCATCGGGCGGATCACATCCAGCCCGTCGGGACCCCCGAACAGTGCGCGGTGCGGGTCGTGTTCTGCCACTTCAGGCGACAATTCCGCACCCTCCGGGATATACGGCGGGTTGGCGACGACGATATCCACCCGGCCGTTCAGCTCGGTGAGCAGATCCGGCTCGGTGACATCGGCATGGTGCAGCGTGATCGGTGTATCACCGGCCGCGCCGTGCAGGTCGGCATTGCGGCGGGCCCAGCGCAAGGCGTCGGGGTCCAGCTCCACCGCATGCACCTCGGCGTCCGGGCGGGCGTGTGCGATCGCCAGCGCCAGGGCGCCCGAACCCGTGCACAGGTCCACCACGATCGGAGTGTGGTCGTGCCGCACCGCCTCCAACCGGGCCAGCGCCCAAGCGAACAGCAACTCCGTTTCCGGGCGGGGCACGAAAACACCGGGCCCCACCTCGAGGTCGATCTCCCCCATGGACGATTGCCCTGTCAGATGCTGCAGCGGGACGCGCTCGGCCCGGCGTGCCACCAGAGCCCGGTAGGCGTCGAGCTGTTCGGGATCGATCAGCGGCGCGAGCAGCAGCCGTCCGCGTTCGACCCCCAGCACATGCGCGGCGAGATGTTCGGCATCGGCGCGGGGGCTTGCCACGCCGGACGTCCTGAGGATTTCGATCGCCTCGACGAGCACGGGGCGCAGCTGCACACGAGTCACGATGTCATTTTGCGCGCCGGGCGGCGCGCTGGTTCCGGCCCCCCGGCCGTGGGCAGGAACTTCCCAGGTCCGCGCTGGACCGGGCAGCGCCGCTGGTTACGTTGGTATGCGGACGATCGCCGAACTTCTCGGGCTTTGCCGACGTCGGTACCGCCGCTCATGCGCTTTCGAGGTGTCGAGAACAACGCCTGAAGGGCCGGTCCTGCCAGGCGCGGCGGAGTTACTCGGCCGCCATACGCGCGTTGCGGTCGGCGGTGGCGAGGGCGTCCAGGAGGGCGTCCATATCGCCGTTGAGCACGGCGTCGAGGTTGTGTGCCTTGTAGCCGATGCGGTGGTCGGCGATGCGGTTCTCCGGGAAGTTGTAGGTGCGGATCCGTTCCGAACGGTCGACGGTGCGGATCTGGCTCGCCCGGCCCTCGGCGGCTTCCTGGTCGGCCTGCTCTTCGGCCAAAGCCTGCAGCCGCGCGGCCAGAACCTGCATGGCGCGGGCCTTGTTCTGGAGCTGGGAGCGTTCGTTCTGGCAGGTGACGACGATCCCGGTGGGCAGGTGGGTGATCCGGACCGCCGAATCGGTGGTGTTCACGCCCTGGCCGCCTTTACCGGACGAGCGGTAGACGTCGATACGCAGATCGTTCTCGTCGATCTGCACCTCTTCCACCTCGTCGGGTTCGGGGTAGATGAGCACGCCGGCCGCCGACGTATGCACCCGGCCCTGCGATTCGGTCACCGGGACCCGCTGCACCCGATGCACCCCGCCCTCGAACTTGAACCGCGACCACACCCCGTCGCGCGCGGCATCGCGGCTCTTGATCGACAGTGTCGCCTCCTTGTAGCCGCCCAGATCGGAGAACGCCGCGTCGAGCACCTCCACCTTCCAGCCGCGGCGTTCGGCGTAGCGGATGTACATGCGGGCGAGGTCCGCGGCGAACAGCGCCGATTCCTCGCCGCCCTCACCGGATTTCACCTCCAGCACCACGTCGTCACCATCGTGCGGATCGCGCGGGGCCAGCAGATCGGCGAGCTGGTTCTCCAGCTCCTCGAGCTGTTCCTCCAGCCCCGGCACCTCCGCCGCGAACGCCGGATCGTCGGCGGCCAGTTCCCGCGCCGCCTCCAGATCGTCGCGGGTGGCGGCGAGCTTCTTGTACGTGGTCATCACCGGCGCGAGTTCGGCGAACCGCTTCCCCACCCGCCGGGCCGCCCCCGGATCGTTGTGCAGCGCGGGATCCGCCAGCTGAGTCTCCAGCCCGGCGTACTCGGCCAGCACATCGTCGATCGCCGACGGTGCGGTCTTCTCGGCCATACAGGTCTCCTACCACGCAACTGATTCCGACGGGGCACAGCAAAACACTTCGAGATTCCGACCCCGCACCGCACCCGATGCACCCGACGGCACCCCGGGTTCAACCGAACCCGACGCACCGAGCCGGTGGTGCCGAGTTCAGCGAGGCCCTTGGAGGTTTTGGCCCGTCCCTGGTTTCCGTGCTCGATGCGAGGCGGCGCAGCCGCGAGTGTCGAGTGCGGAAACCAGGGACCTCGGGGGGCCAAAACCCGCGGCGCCCCACGCGCCCCAGCATAAACACAACCCCCCGGCCGGCGAAAGGGCCGCCCCCGGGGGCGGGGGCGAGGCACCATG
>NZ_JARWOV010000051.1 GCF_029868855.1 Nocardia carnea
TGGGTGTGGGGGATATGAGTGGGGATGTGTTCGGTAACGGGATGTTGTTGTCGGAACATATTCGGTTGGTGGCGGCGTTCGATCATCGGCATATTTTCTTGGATCCGGATCCGGATGCTGCGTCGTCGTTTGCCGAGCGGCGGCGGTTGTTCGGGTTGGCGCGGTCGAGTTGGGCGGATTACGATCGGTCGCTGATCAGCGCGGGCGGCGGGATATACGACCGCACGGTGAAATCGGTGCCGATATCCCCGCAGGCCCGTACGGCACTCGGATTGCCGGACAACACCGTTTCGCTCTCACCCCCGGAATTGATCCGTGCCATTCTGCTGGCGCCGGTGGATCTGCTGTGGAACGGCGGTATCGGCACCTACATCAAGGCGAGTACCGAAACCAATGCCGACGCGGGCGATAAATCCAACGACGCGGTACGGGTCGACGCGAATCAGTTGCGGGTGAAGGTCGTCGGCGAGGGCGGCAACCTCGGTGTCACGGCGCTGGGGCGGATCGAATTCTGCCGTAACGGCGGGAAGATGAACACGGATGCGCTGGACAATTCCGCCGGTGTCGACTGCTCCGATCACGAGGTGAACATCAAGGTCCTGCTCGACGGCGTGGTCTCGGCGGGCGAACTGGATATCACCGACCGCAATCCGCTGCTCGCCGAGATGACCGACGAAGTCGCACAGATGGTATTGCAGGACAACATTTCCCAGAACTATCTGATGGGAATCTCGCGGGCCGAATCGGCGCGGATGCTGAATGTGCATCGGCGGTTGATCGAAGAACTGGAGCACAGCCGCGGCCTGGACCGGCAGCTCGAGGCCTTGCCGGCCGATACCGTGCTGAAACGCCGGCTCGAGGAAGGGACCGGGCTCACCTCGCCCGAACTCGCCAATCTGCTGGCCCATGTGAAGCTGGCGTTGAAAGCCGATCTGCTGGCCGGCGATCTGCCCGACAGCGCGTTCTTCAGTTCCCGGCTCCCCGACTATTTCCCGACCCCGCTGCGCGAACGGTTCGGCGCGGCGATCAAGAAGCATCGCCTGCGCCGGGAAATCGTGACCACCATGATCGCCAACGAGGTGGTGGACCACGGTGGCCTCACCTACACCTTCCGGCTCGGCGAGGAGATCGGTGCCACCGCCACCGATACGGTGCGGGCCTTCGCGGCCGTCACCGATATCTTCGGGCTGCACGAGATCTGGGCCAGGATCCGCGCCGCCGATACCTCCGTCGGTGTACGCGACCAGCTCGAACTGGAAACCAAACGAACCCTGGACCGGGCATCGCGGTGGCTGCTCACCAACCGCCCCCAGCCCATCGCCGTCGGCGCGGAGATCAACCGGTACCGGGTGGGTATCCGCGAACTGGCGCCCAAGGTGCCCAGCTGGCTGCGCGGGCACCATGTCACGACACTGACCGATCACGCCGCCGATCTGGTCGCGAACGGAGCGCCGCTGGATCTGGCGACCGAGGTCTTCGGGTTGCTGCACCTGTTCCCCTTGCTCGATATCGTCGATATCGCCGATATCACCGACCGCTCCGGCGACGAGGTGGGCTCGCTGTACTACGCGCTCAACGAGCACCTCAAGATCGACTGGCTGCTCGAGGCGGTGAGTCATCTGGAACGTGGCGATCGCTGGCATGCGCTGGCCCGGCTCAGCCTGCGCGACGATATGTACAGTTCCCTGCGCTCGCTCACCCTCGACGTGCTCTCCGGCGGCGACCCGGAGGAGAGCGCGGACGAGAAGATTGCATACTGGGAGTCCAAGAATCAGTCCCGGCTCGGTCGCGCCCGCGCGGCGTTGGCGGAACTGTTCGAGTCCGGAACCCACGATCTCGCCACGCTGTCGGTTGCGGCGCGGCAGGTGCGCAGCATGGTGAGTGGGGTGGGTGCCCAATCGGAGGTACCACGGTGACGAACGCTGTTTCTGGTAACGGTGCAGGTGCCGAGGTGGCCACGGCCGCCCCGGCGCCGCGCTTCCACACCGCCGTCCATGTGCGCTGGTCGGATATGGACGTTTTCCAGCACGTCAACCACGCCCGTATGGTGACGCTGCTCGAGGAAGCGCGGATCCCCTGGCTGTTCGAGGACGATCGTCCCACGGTGGCGCTGCGCAACGGCTGTGTCCTCGCGGATCTGCACGTGAAGTACCGCGGTCAGCTGCGGCACGAGGACACCCCGCTCGATATCGCCATGTGGATCGAGCAGTTGCGCGCCGTCGACTTCACCGTCGCGTACGAGGTGCGGGCGGCGGGCGCAGCTCCCGGCTCGCCCGCAGCCGTCACCGCCACCACCCAGCTGGCCGCGTTCGATATCGAAACGCAGCGGTTACGCCGGCTCTCGGGGGCCGAACGGGACTACCTGGCGCAATGGATGGACGCATGAGTGCCACGGAGACAACCCCGGCCGCGAACACGTGGGGCCCGCGCCGGTGTCCCGGGAAACGCGGCATGAGCACTGCCATTCCCACGGTGCCGATCCGATCGTGATATCCGACCAGCGGGTCCTGTCCGTACCGGATCCGGCAGAACGCGAGAACCTGGCCACGTTCCTCACCAGGGCGCAGCGGCTGGACCCGGCAGCTGTGGTGCGGTTGCGCCGGCGCGGAGAAGGACTGGTGACCGCCTGGGTCGCCACGGGTTTCGAAGCGCTGGCCACCCGCACGGTCGGGGCCGAACTCATGGTCGACGATGCGACGGTCGGCGCCGAAACGATACTGGCCGGCCTACGCGCCCCCGGCCCGATCGATCTCGGCTACTCCATGGATTCGGCCTGGCGTGGCGCCCTGCCGCCCGCGGCGGGCTTCGGGCATATCGACGATCTGCCCGCCCGGACCCTGGTGGAGCTGGCCGAACGAGGGGCGAGTCTCGCCAAGGAGCACGGATCGAACCACGGCCCGCCGGCCTCGCTGCTGGATCAGACGGTGATCACCGTCTCGGCCGGCGAGGACGAGGTACGGATACCGATGCGGGTGGTCTTCGCGTTGACATCCATGGATTTCATTCCGCACTCCGGAGACCGCGCGGAGGCGAACCGGATTCCGCCGGGGGAGTCGGTCCGCGTCCGCGCGAGCAGAACATGGTTCCGTCTCGACGCCCGCTACGGTTCCATCGCCCGGCGTAGGGCTGGGAGCCTTTCGCTGACGCCTCAGTAGGCGACTTCTCCACACTCGCGGGTGCACAGCCGGGCGCGCCGGAATCGAGGCGCCTGCACCGGCATCTGTTCGCAGAGCGGTCGCGCAGACTTCCGGGTCGAGACCCGATCCGGTTCTGCCCACGGCAGCACCGAGCGCAAGCGGAATCCGGGTATTCCGATCTGCTCGAACCGAACGTGCCCAGCTCGAGTCAGCGGAATGGCAGCCGGCTCGCGATCCAGCTGATCCGCCGGTATTTCCTGGGTTGAGCAGCCGCAGAGGGCCGAGGTAGCCGAAACGGCGTACCGGGACTATGCCGCGCCCTCGCCGAGGTACTGCAACCAGACGGGGTCGAGTTCGTTGACGGTGGACAGCAGGCGCCAGTGCGGGCCTTTCGGGGAAACCAGGGGTGATCGAAGAGTCCAGCCCAGTTCGCTGAGCAGTTTGTCGGCCTTGCGGTGGTTGCAGGGAGCGCAGCTCGCGACGCAGTTCTCCCAGCTGTGTTCGCCCCCGCGACTGCGCGGGATGACGTGATCGATGGTTTCGGCCTTACCGCCGCAGTAGCCGCAGCGGTAGCGGTCGCGCTGCATGAGGGCGGCGCGGGTCATCGGGACACGGGCGCGGTAAGGGACCCGGACGTAGGTGCGCAGGCGGATGACCGAGGGGATGGTGACGGTGGCCCCGGCGGAGTGCAGGACGGGGCCGGTGGGGTCGTGATGGACGGCATCGGCCTTATCGCAGACCAGCAGCACGATGGCGCGGCGGGCGGTGAGCGCGGTGAGTGGTTCGTAGGTGGCGTTGAGCAGCAGTACGCGGCGTTTGAGCCAGCTGATGTGCTGGGCGGCGTGGAGTGTGGCGGCGGATTCGCCGCGAGAACGAACGGAATCGGTATCGGCTGCGGTCTCGGAAGTGTGCCGGTTGACCGCGTGATCGGACAGCAGTTGCAGCGGAGGAGCCCCCGACCCACGAGCGTGGACGTCGGCGGGCTTCAGTTGTCGGTGGCGTATCGCCTCCGGTGATCGGGCGCCGGTCCGTTGCTTCATGTCGACCCCAAATTCTGCGTTACAAGATCATGTGGTATCTCGCCGGGAGACAAGACCCAGTTGACCATGGAAAGCCCCGGAGTGCACGGTTATTTTGCACAATGGCTGGTTAACTGTCGCTGAAGCGACGTCCGAGGTCAACCGAGTCGAAGACGCCGGCGGAGACCGGCCGGAGAGGAAAGGCCGGATACCCCCTCGACGGTACGGGTATATCGCCGAATCTGCGAACCCGCGGTGACGCGGGCACAATGGACGGCGCATCCAGCGAAACGAGAGGGTTCATGACTTCGGGTATTCCGGCTGCCGGCGATCCGGCCGGCGAACAGGCCACGATCTCCTTCTACGACGCCGTCGGCGGGGAGGAGACCTTCCGCCGGTTGGTGGCAGCGTTCTACCGCGAGGTCGCCGCCGACGAGATCCTGCGGCCGATGTACCCCGAACAGGACCTCGGCCCGGCCGAACGCAGGTTGCGGATGTTCCTCGAACAGTATTGGGGCGGCCCCCGCACCTACTCCGACGAACGTGGCCACCCGCGGCTGCGTATGCGGCATATGCCGTTCGAGATCGGGCCCGTCCAGCGTGACGCCTGGTTGCGCTGTATGCGGATCGCGGTCGCCGAAATCGAGCCGGAGCACCTCGACGACGCTCACCGCCGCCAGCTGCTGGACTATCTGGAGATGGCCGCGAATTCCCTGATGAACAGCGCTTGGTAATCCAGTCGAGCCGACCTGGAAACCACGCAGACCCGGATGCTGCGCCGCCATGACGACTCGGCCCAGTTCCCGGTCGACTGCCGAGGGTGTGGACGGTGCCTGCTCGCCGATCGACAGGCCGTCCCCCTCTCGGACGCCCGGCCGTCCGTGCCGGTAGCCGGGCAGGCGACCGGACTCCTACGCGCCGACGCACCGAAACCACCGCCGCGCAGCCCCGCGAACTCCCTCGACCCTCGCGGACTGGTATCCGCCCGGGACATGTGTCCCCATCGCCGGACGTCCCGCTGGTGATGGGGCCGATACACCACCGGTGCACCATCTACTACAGAGGATCGTCTACCTTTATCAGTGTGAGCATTCTCGAGACAGTGGCGATTTTCGCCGGTATCCCACTGGGGATCTACCTCATAATCGCTGGTTTGTCGTATCTCGGTAAGCCGCTGCCCGGTGAGAAGCCGGTCCACTTCGATATGAGCCAGAAGTGGACCTCCGCGCCGGTGCTGTGGAGTGCTACCGATGAGATCACCGGGCACGGTCATTCCTACGATGCCGGTGAATCGTCGCATGGTTCGCATGTGGCGTTCGACGCCCTCGAATCCCCCAAGGAAGCGCTGATCGGAGGCCGGGCAAGTGGCAAGTACTAAGTGGCCCGCGGTGGTCGAGTCCGAACTGCCGCGCGGGTACGCGATCACCAGCAGCGGCCGGGTTTCCGGGGTGCACGAGGCCGGTGACGTGTTCAAGGAGGCGCCGTTCGACAATGACGAGCGGCTGGCCATGGACAATGTGCTCACCGAGGCGACCCGTGCCACCAAGGTCCGGTTCAACGTCTACATCGGCGATCTGGGCCCCGATGCCGGTGCCGCGGTGGACGCACTGTTCCCCACCACTCCGGAGGCGGCCCGTTCGGTGCTCATCGCCGTCTCCCCGAACGACCACTCCGTAGAGGTTCGCTCCGGCCGGGATGTGGCCGATCGCGCCAACGACCGGGTATGCCAGCTCGGTGTCACCGCTGCGTTGAGTTCGCTGCGGCAGGGTGAGCTGATCGACGGTCTCGTTTCGGCGGTTCGCGTGATGGCGGCAGCCATCGGTCGCTGACCTTCCGGGAGCGCTCGCTACCGACGACAACGGCGGGGGGGGGGGGGGGGGGGGGGGGGGGCGGCGGGGGGGCGGGGGGGGGGGGAGAGTAGCACGGGCGCGCGCCGGCCGCGGCCGCCCACCGCCCGGCGCCCGAGCCCGCCCCCCCCC
>NZ_JARWOV010000052.1 GCF_029868855.1 Nocardia carnea
AATGTCCCCACCGGGGCCGGACGGGGCGGGGGGGGCTGCGGCCCCCGGCGTCGGGCGGGGCGCTGCGGGGGCGGGGACGGCCCCGGGCGCGGCGGCGGGCGCGCCCGCCGGCCCCGGGATTGTCATGGTCGGGGCAATCGCGGTGGAATCGGCGGCCGGCGCAACCGAGGCGCCGGGCGGCACCGAATCGGCCACCAGCGTGACCGCATCCGCCTCCGCGGGCTGCGGATCAGCGGCGCCCGGTTCGCCGGACCACACCGCGGAAGACCGGGTCCACGGTGTCGTCGAAATCCCGGGCGCGACAGTTCCGTCCACACCGGACATTCCTTGCCGACCGCCGGACGGGGCGCCCTGCGGTGTTCCGGAATTCCGCGGCGCCCCATCGGTGGCCCCCGGAAACTGCGGTGTCGCTCCCGGGGTTACCGGATACGGTGTCACTCCCGGCGTCCCGGGTTGCGAGGGCATGCCCGGGGTTCCGGGCGGCGTTACACCGGGAGCCCCGGGCGGCCTCGGGACCTTCGGGGCATGCCCGCTCATATGCTCGTCGAATTCCCGTTGCAAGGCATCGAGCCGTTCGGTGAGCCCCTGGACATCGCCGGAGATCTGCTGGTTCGCGGTTATCGCCTGCGCCAGGATTTCCCGGCCCTGCCCGAAAGCGTCGTTCACAACGTCCAGCGCATGCACCGACACCGACGTTCCCGGGGGCAGGGCTTCACCAGCACGGGCATTGACGGTATCGATGAGCGCATCGACCGCCAGACGCCCCTCGTCGGAGACCCGGCCGGCACCCTTCGCAATCAGCTTCACGGCGTTGGCGTCGAGCTCGGCGAACCCGGCCATAACGGTGTTGAGTTGCTCCGCTTTCTCGGTGTAGTCGGGTACGCCCGCGGTCTCGGTGCCGCTGGCCTTTTCCGGTAGTTCCGGTGCGGGCGGCGCTGTTCGCTCACCGTCTCCGAAGCTTTTCCACACCGAGCAGAGGTAGCCGGGCAGGCTCAGATACATCTCGCCGACAGCACTGGCCCCGGTGAGTTCGGCCGGCATCCGCAGATTCGGCATCGCCGCCGGGCAGCTACCGTTCCCGATATCGGTGGTGTCGATCGATACGACCTGCGGTGACTGCGGGGACACCGCGTAGGCGCCGAAACCCCCACCCAGCGCGGCGAGCAGCCCGCCCTCCCGTTTGGGCCCGTGCACCAGAACCAAACCCGCCTTGTGGTCCACATGCCGTTTGACCACACCGGCGATCCCGTCGTCGGCGGCCTTGGCCAGCCCTTTCTCCACCCCCTCCTTGACGAGCTTTCCGGCCAGATTCGCCCCCCAGGCTCCGCCTACGCCGCCGATACCGGCGACGACGGCCTCCTCCACCGCCTCGCCCATATTCTTGTCGTCGACCAGCATTCCGCCGAGGAAGGAACCCGCCATGGCCCCGAGGAAGGCGCCCGGCGGGCCGAGAAAGCCTCCGGCGACGGCGCCGCCGATAAGACTTCCGGCATCCGCGCCGGTGAAATCCAAGTCGAAAATACCCACCTGAAGAGCTTTTTCGCACTCGGGCGGACATTGCCGGCTCCTGACACAACCTTGACGTGTACACGGGGCTTCTTTGACGACGTATTTTCGGCGCCGTTTCTCGGCCCACGCCGAGAACGTGCCGTCCTCACCGGAGTCGTGCCGGGTCGCCGAATCGGGTCCGCACCGCCCGGTGCACCCGCGCGGTGTCCCCCGTCGCGAGCAGGTCGAGCAGCGCACCCCGGAGCAGTGCCAGCACCTCGGTGCGCTCGGCACGACCGGCGGCGGTATCCCGGATATCCGCCGGTTGCGCGGCCGCCAGCACGTCCAGCCAATCCTGGACCGTCGCCCTTGCGAAACCCGCCCAGGGTCCGTCCGGTTCGACGAGCGACCGGGCGTATCCCTCCAGCCAGAGCGCGAGCAGCGCACGATGTGCGGGGTCGGCGAGCCAGGTCCACAGCAGCGCCGCGACCCCGGGCAGCCGGTTCTCCGCCGGATCACCCGGTGGTAGCGCGTACAGCCGGGCGAGCAGCGCGAGTTCATCGCTACGGGCCCGGCCGAGCAGGGCCCGTACCAGGCCGTCCTTGCTGCCGAACAGGTACAGCAGTACCCGCGGACTGGTCCCGATCGCTTTCGCCAGGGGTCGCAGGGACAGTTCCCCGAGCCCGCGTTCCAGCACATAACCGTAGGCCGCTTCGAGCAGTTCGGACTGCCTCGCCGAGGGGGTTGCATTCGCCTGCGTCATATGGGCATTCTGACACCACTGAAACAGTCGTTTCAGTGGTGGCTATCCGATCCGGAGGACGACCATGACCGCGGTAAACGACAGCGCCCGGGACCGGGCGGTTATCCGAGCGCTCGGCGAACCGGGTGATCTGGGCTGGGTGATCCAGGCCCACGGCGAGCTCTACGCCGCGGAGTTCGGCTGGAACAGCAGCTTCGAAGCGCTCGTCGCCGAGATCGTCGCCGGCTACGCGAGGGATCACGACCCCGCCCGGGAGGCGGCCTGGATCGCGACCCTCGGTGACGAGCGGGTCGGCTGCGTATTCTGCGTCCGCGCGGACGCCGACGCCGCGAAGCTGCGCATTCTGCTCGTCCACCCGGCGGCACGCGGCCACGGCCTGGGTGAACGATTGGTGTCGACCTGCCTGGAGTTCGCCCGCGCGGCCGGCTATCGCCGCATCACACTGTGGACGAATTCGGTTCTGGCCTCGGCCCGGCGGATCTATAAGGCGCTCGGTTTCGAATTGGTCGACGAAACTCCCCACCGCAGTTTCGGGCAGGACCTTGTCGGTCAGACCTGGTCCCGATCACTGCAGGAACAATAGACCGCGACCCCGGATACGCGCCGCCACTCGACTGCGAGGCGTGAACGTGACAACCGGAACACCCCTGGCCGGCACACGCTCACCGAGCGGCGGCCGGAACGGGATTCGGCTTACCGAGCGCCCGATTCCACCGGAACGCACCGCACATACCGTGGAACACGGTCATCACCAGCCCACCCACACAGAGTGCGGCGAATCCGGGCCACCAGTGTGCCGCAAGGTCGGCCCAACAGCCGAGGAGCACGGCCATGATCAGGCCCGCCGCACCGGCGAGCGCGTTACGCACCGGCGCATTGCCGAGAACGTTCGGGAATTCCTCTCCCATCATCCCTTTGGCGAAGTGCGGGAAGGCGTTCACGCCCAGCACGCCCGCGAGAAAAGCCAGAGCAATCGTTTGCCACATCAGAGCACCCCATTTCAGTCAACGCCTGTGGTCCGAAACTACCGATGATCCGAGATTCAGTCAACAGTTGTTGTTCGAAATGCGCCGTGCGATCCACCGACGATCGGCGGTCGGGTCTACGGGGACGCAATGGACCACCGGCACCGGGGGCCCCCCCCCCCC
>NZ_JARWOV010000053.1 GCF_029868855.1 Nocardia carnea
CCAGCTCCGCCGCTGCCAGCTGCTCGGCCGAGGCTTCGGCCTTCTTCTTCGCCACAGCATCAAGTGTCGTCATCACGGCACCTTCCCGCTGACCATCCGGTCAGCGACTCAGGCCGGAAACACCCTTAAATCCACAGTCCCATGCGGACAGTGTCGCACTCCCGAGAGATCAGTTCAGGATGAGTTTGCGGAGGCATATGACCGAGCAGGCCAGGCTCAGTAGTGCTTGGTGGATATCGGCGCGGCGTTCGTAGCGGGTTCGTAAGCGTTTGAAGGCGTGCAGCCATGTGAAGCCTCGCTCCACCGGCCACCGGAGTTTCCCAATCCAGAGCCGTGGCCGGTGCTGCGGCGGGCGATGACCGGGGTGATACCGCGGGCCCGGAGAAGCCGGCGGTACTTGTCGTGGTCGTAGCCGCGGTCGGCATACAGATGACGAGGTCGGCGCCAGGGGCGACCACGACGGCCCCTGATCACGGGCAGGGCGTCGACGAGCGGGATGAGCTGGGTGACGTCGTTGCGGTTGCCGCCGGTCAGGGAGACCGTCAGGGGTGTCCCGGCGGCGTCGGTGATCAGATGATGCTTGGAACCGGGCCGACCTCGGTCGACCGGGCTCGGGCCGACATGGTCCCCCCTTTGAGAGCCCGCAGGTGTGAGGCATCGACCAGCACCCGTGACAGTTCGAGCCGCCCGGCTGCCCGCAGCTCGTTCAACATGTTTTCATGCAGTTGCTGCCACACTCCGGCCTGCGACCATTCACTCAACCGACGCCAGCAGGTCGCACCCGAGACACCGAACAACCCGGTCGGTAGCTGGTTCCAGCCGATACCCGTACGAGCCACGTACAGAATGCCCTCCAACGCGGCTCGGTCATCGGACCGATGGCGACCCGGGTAGCGGAAGCGTCTCTTCCGCAACGGAATCAACGATTTCATCCGCGACCAAAGCTCGTCGGTCACCACCTCATCACCCACACCGAGATTGTCGAATGCGCTGCGGCGCAACGCAAGACGTTTCCCGAGTTAATTCTGAACTGATCTCTTAGAGGATAAGGTCTCACTCCTGTCTCGCCTCGGAGGGACGGCTCGACCGCCCTATGTCGACTGCGGTTCATCGCTTCAGTGAATGCCGTCGGCGAGCCGTCTTCCCTTCGTCCGGTCGGCACTGAGAAGGGTGGCGGAATGGCGCACAGGATTTGGGCAGGTGTCGATGTCGGCAAGTCGGCACACCATTGCGTGGTGATCGTCGCCGGTGGAAAGCATTTGCTGTCTCGCCGCGTCCGCAACACCGAGATCGCTCTGAACAAGCTCGTAGACGATGTACTCGGGCTGTCCCGCGAGGCGGCAGTGGTGTGGGCCAGCGACATCAACCGCGGCCCGGCCTCCCTGCTGTTGGCCGTACTGAGTTACCGTGGCCAGCAGGTGGTCTACCTTCCGAGCCGCAGATTCCACCATGCGGCCGCCTTGTACAGGGGCGAAGGGAAATCCGATGCGAAGGACGCCGCCATCATCGCCGACCACGCCCGCTCGCGGATAGACATGCGGTTCATGGTCGCGACCGACATCGAAGTTCGCCACCTGGACATTCTCATCACACGCCGTGGAGCGCATCGAAGACCGCTCCCGCGCCATCAACCGGCTGCGAGCCCTGCTCACCGAGTACTTCCCTGCCCTCGATGCCACATTCGCCTTCGCCCGCAGCACCAGCGCCCTCATACTCGTCAGCAAGTACCAGACCCCCACAGCCATCCGCGACGCCGGCGAGGACGCAATCGCGCTGTGGCTCCGAGGCCGCGGTGCCCGTTTCTTCCGCAAGGCCGCTGCCCGCGCGGTCGAGGCCGCGCAATCCCAAACCGTGCACATCCCCGGTGAGCAGCTCGCCGCGGGGATCATCGGACAACTCGCCCACGACATCCTTGAACTCAACGACGCGATTACCGAGGTCAACCACGATATCGAAACCCACTACTCGCGCCACCGATACGCCCCGATCATCTCCAGCCTGCCCGGCTTCGGTCCCGTCTTGGGCGCGGAATTCCTCGCCTTCACCGGTGGCAATATGAACCTCTACCCCAGCGCCGGTCACCTGGCATCATTCTGCGGACTCGCGCCGGTCGCCAAGGACTCCGGCAACATCACCGGCAACCACCGACGCCCGCGTAGCTACGATCGCCGCCTGCTCCGGGTCTGGTATCTATCGTCGATGACGGCCCTGACCGTCGATGGCCCCTCCAAGACCTACTACGACCGCAAACGAACCGAGGGAAAACACCACGTCCAGGCCATCCTCTCCTTATCTCGGCGGAGGGCCAACGTCCTGTGGGCGATGCTGCGAGACAACACCCCTTATAACCCCATACGAACGTCCCGCCGTAGCCCGCGTAGGTAGACGTGGCACATCTCAGGCCGTGTTGAACCTGCAGCAACAATCACCGCGCCTGCTCCCGCGCTGTGTCGCTTCCGGTTGAATTCCAAATCCGACGGTATGGCCTAACCCGATCGACTCGCGCAACACCACGCTCACATGACCAGCTTCCTTGTAGAAGTCTCACCGTCCACGCAAATCCCCTCACGTCATCCGCCATTGCGCAGCTTCACCCAGCGCACGCAGCGGAAGCCTGCCGAGGCGCATCCCCAAACCGAACACATATTGGCCAGCACCACCGACCCGAGGTGGTCGACTATCCGCCGGTAACGGATGAGAAATCTGAACCGCCGGGAGTCGAGTAACTTCCCGAGGCTCACTCTGGATTCCCTGGCCGCCCACCGCTGGGTTTCAGCGTCCGCATGCCTCATTCCACAGGCAGTTAGCGGGAGTTACCGAAACCGCGTCTTCGGACAACACCCCACCGCACTGGAATAGCCGCACAGCATCCCCACAGCCAGCATCCGCCCAGCACCACCCACACCCATTGACACCGGATAGGGACGACCACCACCATGAACTCGATAGCAATTCCAAATGTATTGACCTGAAACGGCCGACGATATAAGTTCGTTACCGCTCGACCCCGTTTCGGGGGTAGTTGTGTCGTATTTGCGAGGGCGAATCCCCCCTCGCGCACCGCTCTACCACGAATTTCCGTCATTTATGACAGAAATTCGTGTTCGAGGGCCCTCGTACACGCCGTTTCCGCACGTTTTCCTGTCATAGATGACGGTTCAGGTGTTAGAGACATCCCTCTTCCACGCCGTGCCACGCGCACGAGTGCCCGCTCCAGGTGCACCGCATCTCAGGAGCGCGCGACCAGCAAACGTCCACGGGGTTCCCATTGCCGGCCCGAGTGTGTAGACACGGCGCCCAGACCTTGGCGCCGCCTCCCCACGAGCGCCGCCTCCGCGGTGGCTCCTGATCAGCGGATCACGCCCGGACCCGACCACACCGGCCAGCAACTCGCGACACACGGCCACCGACGTGCACGCGTTGCCGGTGGCACACCGGCTGGAATTCAGGTTTCCTGGTA
>NZ_JARWOV010000054.1 GCF_029868855.1 Nocardia carnea
TCGGTGCGACCATCGGAATATGTGCGGACGTTATGCGACGACGACGAACCCCGGCCGCCCGCCCCCAACCCCGCCCCCCCCCCCCCCCCCCCCGGGGGGGGGGCGCTGCCGTGTTCGTATCATCCCGGCGGGTGGGTCAGCCCCGGACCTCGGCGCAGGAGTGGCAGGTGCCGAAGATCTCCAGGGTGTGGCTGACCTCGGTGAACCCGTGGTCGGCGGCAGTGCCGGCGGCCCACTTCTCGACGGTCGGCCCGGCGACCTCGACCGTCCGCCCGCAGTGCCGGCAGACGAGATGGTGGTGGTGCCCGTTGGAGCACTGCCGATACACCGACTCCCCGTTGTCCGTGCGCAGCACATCCACCATGCCGGCGTCGGCGAGCGACTGCAGCGTGCGGTAGACGGTGGTCAACCCGATACCCTCACCGCGCCGGCGTAGCTCGTCGTGTAGTTCCTGAGCCGACCGGAACCTGTCGATATCCTCCAGCAGCGCGGCGATCGCATTGCGTTGCCGCGTGGTGCGAATACCGACTGCTTTCTGTGTGGTGGTCCCTTTCGCGGTGACCAGGCTCTCGGACACGAATTACCCTTCTTCTTCGGCGTGCGCTACTGCGTCGACCACGATATGCGCCAAGTGGTCGTCGACGAGTTCGTAGAGGACCTCGCGGCCCGAACGCTCGCCGTGCACCACCCCGGCCGATTTCAGAATCCGTAGATGCTGGCTGACCAGCGGTTGTGTGACACCGAGGGCATCGACCAGTTCGTGCACACAGCGCGGCGACTCCCGCAGTTGTAGCACGATGGCGATGCGAACGGGGGCCGCGAGTGCGCGCAGCAGCTCACCGGCGTTCTCCAGCACCGTACGGGCCGGGATCGGGGCCGGTGCGGGGGAGCGGTAGGGGTTGTGGGCGACGGCGGCGGTATCGGTTGTCATGGTCCACTCCTTATTGGAAACCGGTCCCATTTTGATATGCATGGATATGCATGTCAAATGCCCACGCCGATGCGGGTGCGTAATCCTTTGGCGCGGGTGGATAGGCGATACCTCCGCCTCCGCTCCGGCCGTGCGCGTTCGCATGCCGGCAACCCGTCCACACCGCCGCGCAGGGCTGGTCCTCGGCGATACCTCCGCCTCCGCTCCGGCCGTGCGCGGACTGCGGATGGGCTGCGCCCAACAGCGCCCATTAGGCTGTAACCGATCAGCGGCACACGCCCGAGTAATACCTCGGCAGCCGCGATCACGTGCGCCCGGTCCGGGCAGCGTAACTACTGGCGATTACGTAGTGGATGGAGAGTTCTCGCGTGGCACCCAAGTCGAAGGTGGACACCGTTGCCAACCTCGCCAAGCGCCGGGGGCTGGTGTACCCGTGTGGTGAGATCTACGGCGGTACCAAATCGGCGTGGGACTACGGTCCGCTGGGCGTCGAGCTCAAGGAGAACATCAAGAAGCAGTGGTGGCGTTCCATGGTCACCAGCCGCGAGGACGTGGTGGGCCTCGATTCCTCGGTGATCCTGCCCCGGCAGGTCTGGGTCGCCTCTGGCCATGTGGAGACCTTCACCGACCCGCTCGTGGAATCGCTGCACACCCACAAGCGCTACCGTGCCGACCATCTGCTCGAAGCCTACGAGGCCAAACACGGTCGTCCGCCGGCCAACGGCCTGGCCGATATCAACGATCCCGAAACCGGCCAGCCCGGCAAATGGACCGAGCCACGGAACTTCTCGGGTTTGCTCAAGACCTACCTCGGCCCGGTGGACGACGAAGAAGGCCTGCACTACCTGCGCCCCGAAACCGCGCAGGGCATCTTCGTCAACTACAAGAACGTCGAGACCACCGCGCGTAAGAAGCCACCGTTCGGTATCGCCCAGATCGGCAAAAGCTTCCGCAACGAGATCACCCCCGGCAACTTCATCTTCCGTACTCGCGAATTCGAGCAGATGGAGATGGAGTTCTTCGTCAAACCGGGTGAAGACGCCGAATGGCACAAGTACTGGATCGACACCCGTTTCTCCTGGTACACCGACCTCGGTATCGACCCGGAGAACCTGCGCCTGTTCGAGCACCCCAAAGAGAAGCTGTCGCATTACTCGGCCGGAACCACCGATATCGAATACCGATTCGGCTTCACCGGCGGCGAATGGGGTGAGCTGGAAGGTATTGCCAACCGCACCGATTACGACCTGTCCACCCACGCCGAACATTCGGGTGTCGACCTCAGCTACTACGACCAGACGGCCGAGGAACGCTATATCCCGTACGTGATCGAACCCGCGGCCGGCCTGACGCGTTCACTGATGGCATTCCTGGTCGACGCCTACGCCGAGGACGAGGCCCCGAACGCGAAGGGCGGCGTGGACAAACGCACCGTGCTGCGGCTGGACCGCCGACTCGCCCCGGTCAAGGCCGCCGTGCTGCCGCTGTCGCGCAACGCCGACCTCACCCCCAAGGCCAAGGATCTCGCCGCGCGGCTGCGCCGCAACTGGAATATCGAATTCGACGATGCCGGCGCCATCGGCCGCCGCTACCGCCGCCAGGACGAGATCGGTACCCCGTTCTGCATCACGGTCGATTTCGACACCCTCGAGGACCAGGCGGTCACGGTCCGGGAACGCGACACCATGACCCAGGAGCGGATCGCCCTCGATCAGGTCGAGGGTTATCTCGCACAGCGCCTGCTCGGCTGCTGACCCGCGGCTCCGCCGCTTCCTGCCGGTTTCCGGCGCGCCCCACGGGGTAGCCGGTCGGCAGGAGGCGGAGAGGAGCGGATCATGTCCGATCGCGACCGCAGCACCACGGCGGTGATGCCGTCGGATATCCACGGGCGCGTCTCGGTGTTCGACCGTTTCGCCGGCCGGGTCAGCGCCTGGGTGTCGCGGGCGTGGTTCTTCTCCCTGTGTGTCGCCATCGTGGTGATCTGGGCGCCGTCGATCGTGTTGCTACCGTTGGATACCTGGCAGTTGATCATCAACACCATCACCACGATCATCACCTTCCTGATGGTCGCGCTGCTGCAGAACACCCAGAAGCGGTCCGACGACGCGGTGCAGCAGAAGCTCAACGCCATCGCCGACAGCCTCGCCGACCTCATGGCGACGATCCCAGAACTGGCACAGGACCGGCGCGAACTGTTGCAGGCGGTCGGGCTGGAAGACCGCGAAAGCACCGCGTGACGATTACCCGGCTGCGGGTCGCCGCCGGCACCGGCCTCGCTAGCATCGAAGTGTGATCACCATCGAAACGACCTACACCGGCCACGTCGAATCGGGTGGCGCGGCGCAACGCCGAGAGATGCCGGGCGCCCGGGTCACCAAGATGTCGGTCGGCCCGATGGACAACAACACCTACCTGGTTCAGTGCGCGGCCACCGGCGCGGCACTCCTCATCGACGCCGCCAACGACGCGGAGCGAATCGTCGAACTGGTCGAACAGACGGCTCCGGCAGGGATCGGCCTGATCGTCACCACCCACCAGCACCCCGACCACTGGCAGGCACTTGCCGCCGTTGCCGACGCCACCGGCGCGCCCACCGCCGCGCACACCCTGGACGCCGAACCGCTGCCGGTCGCCCCGCAACGCCTGCTCGCCGAGGGAGACCGCGTCACCGTCGGCAACCTCACGCTCGAGGTCATCCACCTGGTCGGGCACACCCCCGGCTCGGTCACGCTGGCCCTGACCGACGGCTCCGGGCGGGTCCACCTGTTCACCGGCGACTGCCTCTTTCCGGGGGGCCCTGGGCGGACAACAAATACCGAGGACTTCAATTCGCTGTTCACCGGGCTGACCAGCAAGGTTTTCGACCGGTTCGGCGACGACACCACTGTGTATCCCGGGCACGGAGATGACACCACACTCGGCGCCGAACGGCCGCATCTGGCGGAGTGGCAGAGCCGGGGATGGTGAGCGGAGAACGGCATAGGGCGTGCCGGCCAACTCGGCTCGTCCGTTCACGCTGTCGTGTGTCGTCGCAGGTCGATACGGTCGAATTATGAGCGGCGGTGAGACTCCGGAATGGGCTGAAGGGCTGGCCCGTAAGCACCTGGCGCCGCTGCCCCGACGGTTGGCCCATGTGGAAGGGGTGGCCCGACAGGCTGCTCGCGCTGAAGAAGTGGTGGACGATCCGACGCTACTGGTCGCCGCGGCGTGGCTGCACGATATCGGCTATGCGCCGGATATCGAGCGACTCGGGTTTCACCCGGTCGACGGCGCCGAGTTCCTGCGTGACCACGGAGTCAGCGATCGGCTGTGCGCCCTGGTTGCAAATCACTCTTGCGCGTGTGTCGAGGCCCGACGCCGCGGGATACAGATCGAGTGGCCTGACGAGGAAACAGAGCTTCGGGATGCTCTGTGGTGGGCTGATATGACCACGACGCCGACCGGTGGCACTACTGCGGTTCGTGAGCGGATTGCCGAGGTTCAGGCCCGGTACGGACCGGAGCACGTTGTCGCTCAGTCGGTGGCGGAGGCCGCGCCGTACCTGCTCGGAGCCTCCGATCGGACGGAAGCCAGGCTCGGCGCCGCATCGCTCAAGTGAAGTACGGGCTGTCGGAGTCCTCGAGTCCTTTCTGAATCCTGAGCAGGATGGATGGGTGGATATCCCGGTCGGACAACTCTGCCGGCTGGACCCATTCGACCTCCGTGGATTCCTCACTCGTCCGCAGATCGCCACCGATCGGCTGCGCGCGGAAGCAGATGGAGAACTCCTGACGTACCTCGCCGTCGTCATATGCGATGACATGCTCAGGGTTCGAAAAGACTCCCACCAGTTCGATCACGTCGACCTCGATGCCGGTCTCTTCGCGGACCTCTCGAACAACAGCTTGAGCAACCGTCTCGCCAGCCTCGAGCCCGCCACCGGGTACGGAGTACTTGCCGTTGTCAGAGCGCCGGATCATCAGAATCCGGCCCTCGCGGTCCTGGACGAGAGCGCTCACCGCCACCTTGA
Source organism: Nocardia carnea (assembly GCF_029868855.1). Classification (GTDB taxonomy): domain Bacteria; phylum Actinomycetota; class Actinomycetes; order Mycobacteriales; family Mycobacteriaceae; genus Nocardia; species Nocardia carnea_A. The sequence goes on from NZ_JARWOV010000054.1 coordinate 4,941, forward strand.
CGGTGTTGGGTGTCGGCGCGGCCGGATCGTGGAAGTAGTCCGTTCTGCTCATGCTCGGTTCCCGAAGTCGGCTTCGTAGCTCTCTGTCCAGACCTGTTCGAAACTGGTCGTGTAGGTCTCGAAGAGGTCGGCCGCCGGGAGCTGCCGCAAATGAAGCGCCGGCGCGTAGGCCCCAGGCTGACCGTAAACGTGCATGTTGACGATCATCTCGTCATCGAATCTGAATATGGAGTTGTAGAGGGTCGTCTTGTGGTATCGGATATCGACTCCGTCGATCGCCGCCAGTGGTTCGATCAGGGCGAGCGCGTTTCGAATTCGCGCAGGCACAGTCGCCGCCGCCAGTCGCTCTTCCCCGCTTCTCTTGGTCGCTTCGTCTTCGTCTGGATCCCCGAACAGCATTCGAACTTTCATGCCCTCACGTGTCTTCTGTTTGATGGTCCGCGCGAACAACGGCTCTTCGGTGAGGAACAGCCCGGCGAGAACCAGGACGTCGATCTGCTCGGTGGCCTGCGACAGCAGGCGCGTCCACAGATCATGCGGAATCGCGCTCCGATGAGGGTAAACGTTGATCACTTCTGACTGCGCCACCTCGGTGCGGCGTTCCGGTGCGAGCGCATCGGGCCAGAGGTAGTTCTCGGTCTCGCGCACCATCGCGGCCAGTTTGTGTCGATGGCGGGGGTACGGCGTTCGGCCCTTGGTGATCCATCGCTCGACTGTCTTCTCTTCGACTCCGACCTCGGCCGCGACGACGGAGATATCCAGGCCATTGCGCAGAAGCGCCTCTCGCAACCGATCGTTCGGCATCTCAACTCCCAAGGGACGACTAGGGACGTCTTAAGTGTAGGTGAGACGTCCTCAGTCGTCCAGCTATGCGGTCATTGCGACACCCGATTTCCCGAAAAGTAGCGAATTGCAAGGCATTTCCTACTTTTCGAGGGAGAGCAACTGTGTCGCACAAGCACTTCGGTCAGGTCGGCGGGGCGGACGCCCGCCGACTGATCAGTCTCAAGACCGCGGCCTCATTGGTCGACGTCGATGCGAAGACGATTCGTAACTGGATCCACGCCGGACAGCTGCGCGGTTTCCGCGTCAACGGCCATCTGCTGCGGGTCAACCACGCCGAGCTACTGGCCCTGGTTCAGCCGGTGACCGTCCCTGTAGCTGGGGAGGCGGAATGACCAGCCAGAAGGCCGCTGTGCTGAGTCGGGTAGATGCCAATCGGCTGGCGGACTATGTCGCCAAGGTAGTTGAGCAGGCTCCACCCATCTCAGCGGTAGCGCGAGCTCGGTTGTCCGCCGTGCTCGGAAGCGCGGATCGGAGGGCCGCCTGATGCGGGCCAGGACTTTTGGCCTTGCAGTCGGGGCCATCTCGGTTGGATTCCTGGTGCTGACGGCTCCGGAGGTTGTTGGTTTCACGGTGATGTCGCTCGGTGCTATCGCGTTGTGGCGGTTCACCCGTCGGTCGGGGTTGCGGCGATGAGCGGGCTGTGGAGCGGTCGGGAGTCGCATGGTTCGGTGCCGACGCATTACGACCGGGTGCGCGGTAATCACGCCTTTCAGAGCATGGCCGGCCCGGAGTTCACCAACGCGGGTGCGGTGTTCTCGCCGATCCGGGCGCTGCCGGTCACGGGCCAGTTGGTGGTGTGGGCGGCGCTGATCTTGATTGGGATGGGTGGCTGTACCGCGGCGTGGATCGATCAGCAGAGCTACGTGCCTTCCCCGAATGTCTGTCGTTCGGCGGATTCGGGTGTCGCGCCGGAGCCGGTGGATTCGTGTGTGCCGCGTGAGCAGGTGGCGGGGGTGCCGCGATGAACCACAACGAGAAGACCCGGTATACGGCGTTGGAGCGCCGCCACCGTGCCGAGATCGTCGGTGGTCTGCGGGATCGGGGCCTGTCCTATGGGCGGATCGCTCGGCAGTTGGGGATTTCCTTGGCGAAGGTCGAGGCGTGCCTGGGTGAGGCCGCGGCGCTGCGGGCGGAGGGTTTGACCAAGCAGGAAGTCGCCGACGAGATCGGTGTTCCGTATGGCTCGCTGGGCCGGATCCTGTCCGCGCCTTCGACCGGCAGGACGACCGGGCGCCAGGAGGCCGCGGTGGCCGGACTGGTGGAGATGCACGCGATGCAGGTCGACGTGCTGGCATGGTTTCTGTCGACCACGGTCTCCAGCGCTTATGACCTGGCCAACAGTCTGATCAAGTCCGGTCAGGTGCATCCGCTGAAGCAGGTGCAGCGCGGCCGGGCGTGGGTGGTGCCGAAGCGCGACACCGCGGCCCGGTATCTGGGGTGGCGGCCGGCGGACTGGACCCCGCCGCTGATGTATGCCGAGCACTACCGGGCGGTGGCGCAGGCCCGAATCATGCTGGTCGGTAACGACCCGTCGCGGTGGGTGTCCGAGCGTCGCCTGCGCCGGCGCGCGGAACTGGCTGCTACGGAGTCGAAGTCGCGGCCGATGCTGTTCTCCACGGGCCGGGATCCGAAGCGCAACCGCCCGCACGTGCACGACGGCCGGTTCTACGGCGAGGTCGACGGCACCCGCGGCTGGTGGGCCCTGGAAGTCGAGCTGACCCCGAAACGCGAACGCGCCCACATGGACGCCGCCCTTGCCGGCGCCGTGCGCTCCGCGCTGGAAAGCGAAGAAGAGCACGTCATCGGCCTGCTGTACCTGTGCCGCTCGGCCCGGGTCCTGGATCTGGTCCAAGCCGCCTACGAGCGACTGCCGCGCGAACTGCGGCCCGGTCATGACCGGCTGCTGTGGGCGACCGGCGATTTCGACGACGAATGGAGCAGCTACCTGGCTGCCCGACACCAGAAACGCGCCACGGCACGTGGCCGTTCCGGACTTCACCTCACTCAGGAAGCATCATGAGCAACCCCGACTGCCAGCCACTGATCACGCCGGCGGACTGCGATCCCCTCGGCACCAACACCCCCGCCCCGCCCGCCGCACCGACCGCAGGTGCTGAGCCGGATCTTTCGGGTCCGATCACTCCGCAAGCGCCGCCGATCAAACCGGTCGAGGGCTGGGACCTCCCGAGTATCGACCTCTCGGCGGTGGGCGACGCGGCCAGCGCGGCGACCGTGTGCGGGGTGGTGATCGTCGCCATGCTGGTGATGATCGTCGCGGTCGCTGCCCGGTGGCCGCTGTCCCCGCACCGGTTGCGGAACTTCGCGATCGCCTCCTGGCTGCTGCCGGCGTCGTCGGCACTGATGGGCGGATCCTGGGCGGTCCCGGCCTCTCTGTTGTGGTCCGGCGCCTCCCGAGTCGCCGAAGGGGACCTGGCCGGGCTGCGGATGATGGTCACCCTCGGTGCCCCGATCGCCGCGCTGGTCGCGACGTACTGGTGGGCGCAGTTCATCCACAAAACCCACACGGTCGGGCTGAAGTCGCTGGCCCGCACCGAACGGGTGAAAGACGCGATGGTGGCCCGCAAGTTCGCCCGCGCAGCCCGCGCCGCCAAACACGGCGCCCCGTTCACCAGCCCCGACGGCATCGTCCTCGGCCCCCTCGCCGATACCACCACCTCGAAGCCCTCGGGCGTGTGGCAGGAACTGACCGAACGGCACGAGAACTGGCTGGTGGTCCCGCACAAGCAGGCCCAGCGGCACGTCGGGATCGTGGCGGGCACCGGTGGCGGCAAAACCGAGCTGATCAAGCGGTATGCGTTCGGGAAATTCGAATACGAGTGGAACGGCTGGCAGCGCTGGAAAGACGTGCCGGCGATGCGGCGCAAGCACCCTCGGCCGCTGCTGGTGCTGGTGTCGTGCAAGGGCGGTGAAGACGACAGGATCCTCGGCCGCGAGGTCCGGGACCTGGCGCTGTGCCGCGGGATCGACCCCGCCCGGATCGCCGTTGTGCCGGAATTCGATCGGCTCAATGCCTTCGACATGCCGGCGCGGGATATGCGGGGCGTGTTCGGTGAGATGTTCACCGCGGGTGAGGCATCCACCAGCGAGGGTCAGCACTTCGACGAACTCCGGCGCCGCGTGGTGTCGCTGGTCGTCGATGCGCCGATCGGGCCCCCGCGGTCCTCGACGGAGTTCGTCGAACGCCTCGACGGCAAGAAACTGCTGGACATCTGGGGTAACTCTCCCGATGTCAAGCGCATGATCGCCGCGTTGCAGGGCGAGAAGGTCGACCAGATCGACGACATGCTGATCAAAGCGACGAACCTGTTCGACCTGCTCAAGGACCACAACGGGCGGATGGTGTTCGACGGCGGCAAGGACCTCAACGACCTCGACGTGCTGTATGTGACGGTCCCGGGTCTGGACAAGGATGCCGCGCGCGCCCAGGTCGCCTCGATCCTGCGGATGGTGATGCAGCGTGCCGGCCGCACCGCCAAGGACCAGCGGCGCAGCGTCACCGTGATCATCGACGAAGTCTCGGCGACCACCACCACCAAGGGCTCGATCGGGCTGATCGACGTCTGCGAGCGTGGCCGGTCCCAGGGCGTGGCGCTGGCGTTCGCCGCCCAGTCCGCCGAGGGCCTGGCCGGCGATCAGTGGTCGCTGAACCGGCTGCTGAAGTCCTGTGCGGGCGGGTTGATCCTCGGCTACAACGAGAACGCCGGTGACCTGTGCAAACACCTCGGCACCGTCCGGACCCCGCTGCCGTCGCGGCACCTGATCAAGGGCCAGCGCCACGGCGACGAGGGCCAGATCTCGGTCGGCGAAGGCTGGCTGGTCGACCCGGACATGCTGCGCCAGTTCGACACCGGCGACGTCGTCTACGGCCGCGGCCGGCGCGCGCTGTGGGGCCGCGTCGTCCAGGTCAAAGAAGACGACACCACCCCACTGCCGGGCACCCCCGCCGCCGAAAAGGCCGCTGAGAAGAAGCCCCATGACGCTGGCAAGCCGGCTGTTGAGGGTGGTGCGGCGGCATGACCAGCACAATGATCCGCCCGCGGCTGCTCGATCTGTTCTGCAAGGCCGGTGGCGCCGCGATGGGCTACCACCGGGCCGGATTCGAGGTCGTCGGTGTCGACATCGAGCCGCAGCCGCGGTATCCGTTCGAGTTCCACCAGGGCGACGCGCTGGAGTTCCTGGCCGAACACGGACACGAGTTCGATGCCGTGCACGCCTCCCCGCCGTGCCAGGCATCGTGCACGTTGACCGCAGGAACGAACAAAGGCCGCGAGTATCCGCAGCTCATCCCCGCCACCCGTGATGCGCTGGCTCGGCACGGTGTCCCGACGGTGATTGAGAACGTCCAAGGGGCGAAAGTTCGCCGCGACCTGGTGTTGTGCGGGGAAATGTTCGGGCTCGGAGTGATCCGCCACCGCTACTTCGAACTCGGCGGCTGGAACATGCTCCAACTCGCGCACATCCCGCACCGCGGCCGGGTTGCCGGCTACCGGCACGGCCGCCGCTACGACGGCCCCTACGTCGCCGTCTACGGCGAAGGCGGCGGCAAGGGCAGCGTCGTGCAGTGGCAGACCGCCATGGGCATCGACTGGACCGCTGAACGCGCCGAACTCGCCGAGGCCATCCCACCGGCCTACACCCACCACATCGGCGAACACCTCCACGCCCACCTCACCGCCGGCCAACTCACGGCCTGACCACCCCGATTCCTGCATCCGAAAGGACAACTCCGCCATGCGCATCAACAACCGCCCCGAGCGCCCCGAGCCCGACGACAACGACCACGACCTGAACAACGAGAAATGGGAGGACCCCAGGGAACTGGCCGACGTCATCGGCGACGAGTTCACCGACTACCTCAACGCCGTTCTCGCAGAAGGATCCCCGCCGGACGACGACATCGTGCGTCCGCCCGCCAAGGACCTGTCTCCGGCCGCCGCCGGCACGCCAGCGCTGCGGCTGGTCAAAGACGAGGGATCCGTGCCGGCCGAGAAAACAGTCTCGGAGGAGGCGACCGACCCGCATGCCGCGGCCAGTGCGGCGCGGAAACGGCTGATCCGCGGCAGCGCGAAGGGGTCGGCCGTGGTGGCCGGCCTCGGCCTGGTCGCCGGATGGGGTGAGCCCCTTGTTGTGGTCGGTCCGCTCGCGGTCTACGGCGCCGGTTGGCTGGCCTACCTGTGGTGGAACGCCGCGCTTCGTCCGCCGATCCCGCAGGCCATCGGTTCCACCAGCCACGCCCTCACCGGCGGTATCGCCGCCGCAGCATCCGCGACCAGCCGCACCGTCCGCCGCGCCGTCAAACGCGCCGAGAACGACCCGCGCGTACCCGACGCCAGCCGCACCCACCCGGCCTGACCGGGACCACAACGAGGAAGGGACATCCGACCATGACCTACGACCAGCCCGATCCGATTCTCCCGGTGCCAGCCGACCTCTATGCCGAGCTGAGCGAAGTGGAAGACCAACTGAGCGAGGTCCAGCGCCGGCTACGGGAGATCGGAAACCGCTACGGCCTCCTCGCCGACAGCCCCGACGCTCTCGACGTTGACACCCTCGGCAAGCCGACCACCGCCGACCGGGAAATCCTCGCCGTCCTCGACGCCTTGGACGACACCGCGTTCCGGCTCAACGATGCCGACCTCTGCTTGGACCGCTCTCGCGGCCACGCGTCGCGTCTGAAGCTCACCGAGCAGGCGTGCGAGCAGCGCGAACAGCGGATCGCCGCCCGAGACGCCCGCCCGACCCGGTCGCGCTGACCCCAGAAATCTCCCGGTGCCGCCGCCGGGCAGCACCGCAACAAGGAAGGAACACCCTCTCATGACCGATCGACCTGTCGAAGACGACATCATGAACGAGGTCCGCAAGTTCGGGCATTCGATGGCGCAGCTGATGCGGATGCACGCCCAGGCCGCGACCTGGCGGGGTAAACACAAGATCCGCCGCCAGATCAGCCTGGAACTGCGCCGGCAGCGCCGCCAGGAGCAGACCGAACGCGCGCATCACTTGTCGTGGACCTCGCAGATGATCCACCGCTACCGGCAGCACGTGATCGCCGTCGACCAACGCGCGGCCGACCCGCGACTGGGCTCGGAGCAGTACCAGAAGGACGCCGCCTCGGTCGCCCGCCACGGTTTGGACCTGCGGCAGCGGATCGTGGCGAACTCCCGGCTCACCCCGATCGAGCAGGGCATCGCCCTGGACGGGATCGACTCCGCGACCGCGTTCCCCTACGCCGACACCCGCACACCGATGCTGTTCGCCCGCGCTCACAAGGTCCGCGGCATCAACGCCCTGCGGTATCGGGCTCGGGTCGCACGGGAAATGGCGTGGTTCGACCGCCAGCAACCCGACCGCGCGCAGGCCCCCCAGCCGGCGAGCGAGCCGCAGGTCCGGGAAACGAACCCGTTCGTGGCGGAGGTGACCTGGACCAGCAGCAACGGTGAGCCGGAGACCGCGACGCGCGAGTACAGCGAAGCCCGCGAGGGCTTGGAGTGGGCTTATGCCGAGATCAACCACACGATGTGGACCGGTGACACCCGGTTCGGGATCAAGGTCACCAGCCCCTCGGGGCGCACGGTGTTCGACCGCCACGGCGGCCCGGACGACGTCGCCGACGATCTGGAACAGCACCTGGGGATCATCCGCACCAGCGACGGTATCTACTGGCAGAAGCCCGACGCCGGCATCTTCGCCCGCCCCGAGATCCTGGCCGCCGTCCGAGATCGAGGCCAGGCCCGCGCCGATACCGACCGGTTCGAGACGCAGCTGCGTTACCGGGCCCCCGGCGCCGAGCAGGAGACGGTCGAGCAGCGCTGGCACGCCGGCAGAGCCCAAGCCCTGGACTGGACAGCCACCCGGGTGCGGGAGCTTGAGATCGAGCCGTCATCGCAGGTCACCGGGGTGTTGTGGGAAACCGGCCGAAACGGGCCGCTGCACCTGGACCGCGATGACCCGTTCGAGGTCTCCGAGCGGCTTACCGAACGGCGTAACCGGTATCTGGAGTCACAACAAGCGGAACGACCGCCTCAGCGCCCGCCGGCCGCGGAACAGGCTCGTGCGGAGGTGTCTGCGTCGGAATTGGAGGAGGTCAAAGAGCGGATCCGCAAGCTCGCCGCCGACCAGGAGAAGCGGGACCAGCAGATCGCTGTGCTGGAGCGGGGATTGGAAGCGGTGACCGAGGACCGCGACGCGTTGCGCACTCAGCTCGACGCCGCCGAAGCCCGCGTGCAGGCATTGGAAGCCCGCAACCGCGACCTCGGACGCGAGGCCGACCGCTACCGCGGGGAGCGCGACGACGCCGTCCGCAAGATCGCGCAGCTGACACCCCCAGAACAGCGCTACGGCAGCCGAGTCCACCGCGAGGCCGCCGACAACGCCAGCGCGACCGAGGAACCCACCGCACCACAGGAGGTCGAGGAGCGAGGCCACGACCAGCACAGCAGCGTGGTAGGCCGCCGGGCGAGTTTCCTGAAGCACCTGCGCGACACCGCCGCCCACCACCACGACGACCAGGTGATGAGCGAGCGGCTGCGCGAGTGGGTGCAAAACGCGCCCGACGAGGTGCTGCTGTCCTACGGGGAGAAGAAGGGCCTGATTCCCCCGGGACCCTCCACAGCGCCTCCCGACCAGATCGACCCGGCGTTACGCGAGGCCATCGACCGCGAGGACTGCCTGCGAGACGGCCACACGCAGCCCTGGCCGGCGTCGGGCCGCAACGGGCACCACCGCAACGGAATCGAACGGAGCCGGTGACATGCGGTTTTCGGAAGAACAGGCGATGCGCCGCGATTTCACCGACTGCATCCGGATCCGCCGCGAGTACGCGGCCGCGAAAACTGACGCCGACCGGGCCGCGCTGGCCCGGGAGGTGGAAGAACTGCAAGACCGGTGGCGGTTCGGCCCGCACGCCGAGCACTGGATCTACCAGATCGACCAATACCAGCAGGCGATGCAGTATCCGGATGGGGCGCTGCGGGCGGCGATGAGTCCGACCGGCGCTTGCGCTCATCCCGACCTGCTCACCGAGACCCAGAAACGCAGCATCCGGCACGCCGCGCAGCTGATGCTGGAGGATCCGCCGAAACAATTCCGCGCCACGCTCAACCGTGAACTGGGTCAACTGATCGGCACCCGGCCGCGCCGCAGCAACCAGCGTGGCGTCGAGCGGGGGCGATGAGGATGCTTCCCGAGTACCGAATCCTGGTCACCGGATCGCGGTCGTGGACCGACAGCGACACCATCCGCGAAGCCCTCGCCGCCTACAAAGGCATGCGGGCGGTGCTGGTCCACGGCGATTCCCGCGGCGCCGACCGGATCGCCGCCGGGATCTGGCAGTCCTGGGGCGGGAAAGTCGAAACCCACCGCGCAGACTGGGACCGCCACGGCAAGAAAGCCGGCCCACTGCGGAACCAGCAGATGGTTCAAGCGGGCGCCGATATCTGCCTGGCGTTCAACCAGGCCGAATCCGCCGGTACCGCCCACACGATGAGGTTGGCGCGGGAGGCCGGGATCCAGGTGTGCGAGTACACCGCTCCAGGGATCGAACGCCCCTACACCCCGCCCACACGCCCACAGGAAAACCAACGGCCCACCGGTGCCTCCTACCAAACCATCGTCGAAGCCCTGGAACGCCGAGTAGGACCCGGGAAGGGATATCGGTCCCCGGAAACCTGGACCCGGTTCCTGTGCCCGGTCCACGAAGGAGATGGGGGACACCACAACCCTTCCCTTGGGGTCCGCTACGACCCAGGCCAAGGCAAAACGATCGTTCGCTGCTTCGCCGCCAACGGCTGCGACGACCGGGACGTGATGGAACGCATCGGGCTACGGGTACGGGACCTGTGGGACAACCTGCCCGAACGCGAACCCAATCAGCGCCGACACCAGCCGACGGCCAGCAGTGCGCCACGTTCCAGCGCACCGAGCACGTGGCCGCCGGTGGAACGGGCGATCCGGGCGATCCGGGCGGCCGGGTTCGAAATCGCGATGCGTAAACCCGACCTGGGCGCGGCAACGGGGCCGCGAGAGGACGTCGAAGCCTACATCTACAAATGGCCCGACGGCCGCACCGAAGGCGCAGTGCTACGGCGGGAAACCCCGCACGAACACGGCCGGGCCAAGGAGTTCAGCCAGCGGCAGTGGGACGGCCGACAGTGGCAGGGCAGCGGCTTCGCCCCGATCCCGTGGAAGCTGCCCGAACTGCTGGACGGGATCAAACGCGGCCGCGAGATCTACATCTGCGAAGGCGAAAAGGACGTCGCCCGCGCAGAACGCGCCGGACTGGTCGCCACCTGCAACGCGATGGGCGCCGGCTCGTGGAAACCCGAACACGCCCAATGGCTCAAGGGTGCGGCACGGGTGTTCGTCGTCGCCGACAAGGATCGTCCCGGATACCGGCACGCCGCCAAAGTCGCCGACAGCCTGTCGGGGCTGGTGGGGGAGGTGCGGGTGGTCCAAGCCCGCGACGGCAAAGACCTCTCCGACCACTTCGACGCCGGACACGGAATCGACGACCTGGAACCGGTCCCGTACCTGGACCGGCCCATCACCCAGCAAGAACAGCCACCGCCTGAACAACAGCGGATGACCGCCCGGGAACGCGCAGCGATGCGCCCCGACGGATGGGAACGCATCAAACGCCCCGCCCGCTCCCGCTGACCCGATGCACAAGGGGGCGCACGCACCAACCGCGTCGTGCGCCCCCTACGTGCACTTTGTTCCCCCTCCCTGCGCTCTACAGCCGCCCCCTTCCGCCGGGTTCTGCTGGATTCCAACAGCTTCTGCGGACCGGCCACCGCGTCGGCAGTGCGCAGACCGTGACCACAACGAGAGAAAGACCACCAGCCATGAGCGACACCATCGACCAGCTACAGCACAGCCACCCCCACGAATCACACGCTGTCACCGCCCAGCGCATCACCGACACCGGTGCGGTGCACAGCAATGACGAGGTGCGCAGCGGTGCGCACGACAGTGCACAAGACGGTGCGCAGCCGAAAAAACAGCGTCCGTTGCGGGCTTGGCCGGTGCTGCTGCTGGCGCTGCCGGCGTTCGTCGCGATCTGGTCCGGATGGGTCGGGCTCGGTGAACTCACCGGCTTCGGTCCCGTGCACCCGCTGCCGGGTATCGCGGACAACTTCGAAGTGAACACCGCGATCACGCTGCCGATCGGGATGGAGACCTACGCCTCCTACGCCCTCTACGTCTGGCTCTCCGGCCGCATCCAGTCCGATAAAACCCGCAGCTACGCCAAGTGGTCAGCCATCGGCAGTCTTCTGCTCGGAGCTGTTGGGCAGGTCGCCTACCACCTCATGACCGCTGCCGAGATCACTCAGGCTCCCGCCGCGGTCACCGTGCTCGTCGCTTGCCTGCCGGTCGGTGTCCTCGGGATGGGTGCCGCCCTGGCCCACATGATCATGCGTGAGCACCACAGCGCACCGGAGCAGCGCACCGAACCCGATCCCGTGCACCGCTCCGCACCTTTGCGCACCGTCGCAGTGCGTGAGGAATGGACCGAAACCCACACCACGAACACTCCGCTTCCTGAGCCGCCCCTGATGCCGGAACTCGACAGCGAAGTACGCACCGACCGCACCGAGGTTGTGCACTACTCCACACCGGAAGCTGATGACGGCAGCAACCTGCCCGCTCCGGTGCGCACCGAGCGCGCCGACCGGTGGGAGTCGGTCGCCGAAGCCCTGTGCGAAGCCGACCCGGCCGGCCGTCGCGACCCGAACAAGGTCGCCGAAATCCTGCGCCTGCGTCACGAGCAGAACTGGCCGCACGCCCGTATCGCCGAACAGGTCGAGCTGTCCTCGTCCACCGTCACCCGCACCCTGACCGCCGCCCGCACCTACATCGAGGAAGAGACCACAGCATGAGCACGTTGCGTTTGCTTTCCTGCGGCGCCGGTGTCCAGACCGCTGCGCTCGCGCTGATGGCTTGCCGCGGTGAGCTGGACGAGCGGTTCGGCAGGCTCGACGGCGCGATCTTCGCCGACACCGGATGGGAGCCGGAACGCGTCTATGAGGTCTTGAACCGTCTTGAAGTCGAGTTCCGGAGCGCACGAATCCCGCTGCACCGCGTGAGCAACGGGCATCTGCGCCGCGACACCCTCGATCCCGAATCGCGGTTCGTGTCGATCCCCTACTTCACCCTGGCGCCCGAAGGGACCACGGTCCGCGACGAGATCGTCGAGACCGACGACGAAGGGCGCGAAATCATCGTCGGCTACAGCGAACCGCGCCCCGCCACCCGCAAGGAGCGGGAAGGCATCGGCCGCCGCCAGTGCACCAGCGAATACAAGCTGAAACCCATCGGCCGGGCAGTGCGGATGCTGCTCGGAGCTCCGGGGCCCGACTATCGGAGGGTGCCGCGGGGTCGCGTCGCCGAACAGTGGATCGGATTTAGCGCCGACGAGATTCATCGCGTCAACGACCGACAAGAGAACCGCTACACCAGAAAGCGGTATCCGTTGATCGAGCTGGGCATGACCCGCAAAGACTGCGTGCGATATCTGCGCTCGATCGGCTGGAGCGAGGTAGGCAAGAGCAGCTGCATCGGATGCCCGTACCACGGGAACGCACAGTGGCGCGATATGCGCGACCACGACCCCGAAGCGTGGGCCGATGCGGTCGCATTCGACCAGAGGATCCGCAAGGGCGGTACCCGCACCGGCCGCCCCGCACTCGACGGTGAGGCGTTCCTGCACCGGTCACGCGTGCCGCTGGACCAGGCGCCGATAGACCGCGTGACACCACGCGAATGGGCAGACCGCCAGATCGACATCTTCGACGAGCTCGCAGAGCAAGGCGACCCCGACGGATGCTCACCATACGGATGCCGATCCGGCCTGCCCTTGGAGGCCGCGTAAAGATCGCCATGACCGCTCTGTTCTGCCTCTCTCAGCCTCCGGACTCAGATTCCTGCGTGAACCTCTAGACACGAGCCATAAAGCCCGTCACCACCGCGGTGACGGGCTTTCTACGTTCCGGAAGTCACCAGTTCAGGCGCGCCGCGAACGCGCGCAACAACGGCGGAGTCGAGACCACCCAACGGCTCAACGGCCAAGGCGGCGGGTGGTCGAGCGAAGCCCAGCGGGTAGGGAGGCTGGTAGAGGCGAAGATGTTCTGCCCGCCAGGATTGTCGGCGGGTTCAGGTAGCGGAGGTACGGACAACTGAGCGCCCACGTCGGTCGTGTCCTGCTCGTAGATGTACTGCAAGCTGTTGGCCGCGATCTCAAGGTTCACCGCGTCGGTTTCGGCTCTGCTCAGCTCGAACGGCGCTCGCACTTTTACGTGCTCGCCCGCGGCGCCGGCGACAAGTAAGCGGTGTGGGCCGAGGGGAAACAGCAGGATCGCGGTGGTGGCGAAGCTGAGGCGACGATTACGGGTCCACCCGGGGTACCCGAGCAGGACGACAGGTTCGTCGCAGGTAATCAGCGCCGAAGCGCTTGAGGCCAGTGACCACGACCGACTGGCCAGATGCGGCACGACCGCCGCGCACCACGTGTAGATGGTCATATCGATCGCGGCCGACTGTTCGTCACGACCTGACGGGTTCCACTGCTCGATCGCCACGTTGGTGGCGCGCACTCGGGGTGTGCGCTGACTTTGCAATCCGACGAAAACCGCCAGATCGGAGACCGTGGCGCGGTCTGCGATCTGGCCGTCGGGAAGATCGTCGAGTTCGCGCAGGAGAACGGCCCCGTCGTTCTCGACACGACCGAGGTGAGTTTCCACCCAAAGCTCAGGCTCGCCTGGTGATGCGTACCGGTAAAAATGCGGTTGATGGGCGACGGATTTTGGTGCCCCGTAGCCGCTGCGACCGTTGGACAGATCGCGATATTGCAGCCTGCCACCGCGGCTGGCGACCCAGCGTTTGAGATAGGTCTCAGGTACGAAATGATGGCGCCAGCTGTCCGACGAGGCAGCAGCGGCGATGTCCTTCGATCGCTGAATCTCGGTCGCGCTCAACCAACGTTGCAGGCCCGCCACGGCGTCACTGTACCGCTTAGCGCCTACTCATCCGTGGTATCCGGAACCAACGCCGTGAGAGGCATAGAGAACGGATACCGCCCCGGCGCCTCCACAACGGCTTCGATCAATGCGCGGCCTTCGACCTCGTTGACCTCGCGCACCACGAAGACAGTGGCGCCGGACTCACCGATGCGCACCTATCGCCGACTTCGATCACCCGGCGAGCATAATCGAATGCGTGTTCGAATCGTGGAATGATGACTTCTCGGCCCCGCTGCGGCGTGTTGTCGACCCGCCGGCGCCGGTCCTGGTCGACCTCGCCGTCATCCTCCCGACCCGGAACGCCGCCCGCCGCGACGTAGTGTCCATGCGCGCAAAGTCGGCCGGTCTCGACAGCACAGCCACCGTCCCCGGACTCCTCCACGCCTGGGCGCGATGCACCACCGGCGCATGGATCGGCTGGGTCCGATTCGCCATCCCTACCGGCACCCGGAAAGGGTGGGTGGAGACCTGGCAGTGGTGCCCCTCCCACGCGCTGACCCCGAACGAATCCGGGGTGCCCGACCGCCGATCCTGATTCGGATCTGATCCGGACCTGATGCGGACGTGATCCGGATCTGATCCGACTGCGAGTCGGATCAGAATCGGATCAGCAAGCGCCGAAAAACGGTTCTACCTGGGGCGTTTTTTTGGGGGGGGTGTGGAGAGCGCGCGGGGGCGCGCGGGGGGGGGGGGGGGGGCGCGGGCGGGCGCCGGGCCCCCCCCCCCCCCCCCCCCGCCCGCGGGGGGGGGGGGGGGGTCGCGGCCCGGGCCGGGGCCGCTCGGCGAGACGATCTCGGAGAACAGGCCCGGACCGTCGGCGCGGGCACCGGAGGCCACCACCCGCGCGCCACCCGTGAGGGCGTATTGCGCATCGCCGGAACGTAGTTCACGGCAGGCGTGATGCACCGCGATCAGCGAGGCGTTGCAGCCGCTGTCGATCGCATAGGTGGGTCCGTTCAGCCCGAGCAGATGGGCGATGCGGGCGGGTGTTCCGAAACCGAGATTGCCCAGCATCCCCAGCGGGCCGGAATCCGCGACCATGCCGTGGTAGGCGGGAGTGGGCGAACTGAACACCACCGCGGTATCGGCCTGCCGCAGCACCGCCAGGTCGTATCCGGCGTCCTCCACGGCCCGGTGCGCGAGTTCCAGGGCTATGCGCTGCTGCGGATCCATCAGCGCGGCCTCCCGCCGGGACAACCCGAAGAACTCGTGGTCGAACCCCTGGATATCGGCGAGGTAGCCCATGGGCAGGAAGTCGGCGGGCGTACCGAGGCCCGTGGCGGCGACGCGTTCGGCCGGGATCGGGCCGACACTGTCGCGGCCGGCCATGAGATTCGCATGGAACCCGGCCACGTCTTCGGCGTCCGGGAACCGGGCTCCGATACCGATGATGGCGATATCGTCGTCACGATAGGTGTACACAGATGCTCCACTCACAGCTCGAACGCCAGCGGCGTCGGTAGTTCGTCCTCGGTGCTCCGGGACAGATCGTCGATGGCGGCGGCCTGCGCCTCGACGGTGGTCAGATCGAACAACCGGCCGACCCGGATCGCGCCCGGCCATCGCGCCTCCAGGCCCAGATGCAGGCGCACGATGAGATGCGAATCGCCCCCGATGTCGAGGAAACTGTCCGTTCGATCGAATTCGTTGTGCCCCAAACATTGCTGCCAGATTTCCGCCAGCGCCCGTTCGGTATCGGACCAGCCGTGCCGGGATACCGGCCCGGCCGGGTCGGCGACGGCGGCCAGTGCACGCAGCGCTGCCTCGTCGCGTTTGGTGCTCGCGGCGGCGAGCGGGATCGCGGGCAGGAACCGGAACCGGTTCGGTACGGCCTGCGGAACGAGGCTGCCCCGGCAGTGGGCGATGAGTTCGCGGGCGTGGGGCGGGTCGGCGACCGGATCGGCCGCCACACAGAACGCCATCAGCCGGATCGCGCCGTCGGGACCCACCGAGTCGACGACGGCTGCTTCCCGGACGGCCGGATGGCTTTCGAGTACGGCTTCCACACCGGACCGCTCGACCCGCACCCCGCGCACTTTCACCTGTCCGTCGGCGCGGCCGCGCAGTTCGAGCCGACCGTCGCTGTCTCGAACAGCGAGATCACCGGTCCGGTACATCCGGGCCCCCGGCGCCGGCGTGAACGGATCGGGCACGAATACGCCGGCGGTCCGCGCGGGGCGCGCGGCGTACCCGGGCACCACCTGCGCGCCACCGAGGTAGAGCTCGCCCGGTGTGCCAGAGGGGACCGGCCGCAGATCCGGGTCGAGGACGTACGCCACGGTCCCGCGCAATTCGGTACCGATCGGCACGGCGGTTTCCGGTGCCGCGCCGACCTCGTGGGCGATACAGGTGACGGTCGCCTCGGTGGGACCGTATTCGTTCACGAAAACCGTTTCCGGCAGCAGTTCCCGATGCCGTGCGACCAAGGCCACCGGGACCTGCTCACCCGCGAGCGCGACCAGTCGTAACGTGGCGCGCAGGCCGGCGAGTCCGGGCAGCAGCAGCCGGTACATCGACGGTGTGGCCGTCAGATGGGTTGCGCGCTGCCGCAGAGCGAGCTCGGCCAGCGCGGCGGCGTTCCCGAGTGCGGCCGCATCGGGTAGGACATTGGTCGCCCCGACGGTCAGCCCCCAGGCGAAGACCATCAGCCAGCCGTCCCACAGCACGCGCATCGCCGCAAAGGTGACCTCCTCGCCGTCCCCGTGGCCGTAGCAGCGCCCCGAGATCATCGCGGCCAGGTTGGCCCGGGTCACCACGACCGCCTTGGGAATCCCGGTCGAACCGGACGTGGTGATCACATACGCGGGCGCGTTGTCCGGCACCGCAACGGGCAGTTCGGCCCGCACCTGCGGGGTCTCGCGGATATCCACGATCACCATTCGTTCCGGGAAACTCGCCGGGACCGGACCACCCACCACGGCCCCGCACAGGCCAGATCGTCCGCCACCGCGCCCACGGTGGCGACCGCACCGTCCGGCTCCGCGAGCCACCACGCGCCGCCCGCTCGCAGCACCGCCAGCGCCGCGAGCACGGCGTCCAGGCTCTGCGGCAGATGAACCAGCA
>NZ_JARWOV010000055.1 GCF_029868855.1 Nocardia carnea
GATATCGTCAGCGCGCCGGAGCCGCTGCACCTGCTCGCCGCTCTGTACGAGCGCGGTGTCGATATCGATTGGGCGGCCGTGGGTCCCCCCCCGGGCCCCCCGCCCCCGCGCCCCCCCCCCCCCGCGGGGCCCCGCGGTGGTCGCGGCGGACTCCGTCATCACGGATGCCGCTCCCGGGGTGGACATCACCAAGTAACTGTGTCGATGCCCGGCGGCGGGCGAGTGTGAATACGTTCGCTCGCCGCCCGGCCTGCGGATTCCCCCACGAGAATCAGTTCGACTCCGCGCACGCACTGCCCGTTTCGAGCCGAGTTGCGGCAGACCTGGGCACAGACGCGCTCGGACTGCGAGCGACACGACACCGGACATATCGAGCTTCGCCGACGCCGCGACCCGCACCTCTACGGCCGCAATCGGCCAGTGGGCCGACCGAGCCCGCGACGGGTGCCGATCACGACGTCGTCGCTGCCGTTGAGGCGACCGGGTACAGAGGCGGGGCGGCGTGCATCACCATGGACAGCGAGTAGCCGCGACTGTGGCGAGGCCGAGTAGTTGGGTAACTACCCCGGCCTGATCGTCGAGTTCCGGGGTATGGCTGCGGCGCCGTTCACGATCGCCGCCACTCGACGACGCTGCCGACGATGCGACACGGGGCCGCAGCCGGGGCGGTAGTGGTGCCATCGGTGAATCGGCCGGGGTCAGTAGGGAGCAGCACGAACCCGCCGCGATCCGGAGTGGTGCGCAGCACCTCGGCGTCACTGCAGGAGCACGGGCCGGACCTCAGGATCCGGAGTCGACGCCCGGCCCGGCGGGGGCGTCGTAGACCAGGGTGTAGCGCCAGAACAGTCGCCGCCGAATCCGGGCCCCCGGAAGTTCCCGCCCGGCCGCGGCCCGGATCTCCGCCAGACTCTCCCGCGGCTCGGCGGTGGGTGCCCGCATATGCGCCGGCAACATCGTCGCGGACGCCGGATGCTTGATCATTCCGATGATCGGATTGAGAACAGCGGCAGGAAGGGCGACGAGCACGTCGACCGGCCCGGCCGCACGGTAGCAGCCGACGATCACGAGTCGCCCGCCCGGAAGCAGGCACTCGCGTAGTTCACGCATGGCCGGGATCAAGGACAGGTGGTGCAGGACAGCGACAAGGATTACCGCGTCCCAGCGCCGTCGCGGATCGCGCCCGGCAAAACCGGCCTGGACGATTCGCACGGCAGGGTCGCCGGCGAAGCGCTCCGCCGCCGCGCGGGCAGCCGTGGCATCGGGTTCGAGTCCGGTGATCCGAGGGATCCGGCTGCGGAGCCGGGCGATGAGGTTACCCGTCCCGCATCCGATATCCAGCACATCCCGGGCGGCGGAGGCCACCACCCGGCGCTCGACCCACCGGCCGTAGTGATCGTTGTGACTCCACGGATGGCGGCGGTTGAACCGCTCGAGTCTGGTCAGCAGCACCACCGCATTCTGCAGGATCCGGGCGGCTGTCAGCCGAGTGGCGCATCGGGTTCGCCGAGATCGGAACCCGCTCTGCTCGTCTCCCATTCGGCCTTGACCACCGTATACGCCACAGAGTGGCCGTAACCGCGGCGGGCGAGCATTCCGACCAGCCGCCGTATGGCCTTCTCCCGATCGAGCCCCGCGGGCAGCGTGCGCAGTTTGCGGCGCACCAACTCGGTGGCCCGCTCGTGTTCGTCGTCGGCGGTGATGTCCTCGAGCGCGGCCGCCGCTTCCTCGGAGGCCACCCCTTTGCGGCGTAATTCCTGGGCCAGCGCTTGTCTCCCCTTCCCGGAGAAACTGTGCCGCTGCCGCACCCACTGGCGGGCGAATTCCGCATCGTCGACCAGCCCCACCTCGGCCAGCCGGTCGATGGCCTGCCCGATCACATCGGCGGCGAAGCCCTTGGCGGACAGCCGCTGCGTGAGTTCGGCCCGGCTCCGCGCGCGGACCGCGAGCAGCCGGAGGCAGGCTTCTTTCGCCTGTTCCAGAGATCCACCCGGCAGGCTTCCATCGGTAGCACCGCCACCCGGCTTCCGCCGCCCGGCTGCTCCGGAGCCGGACGAACGAATCCGCTGCGGATCGGACTCGTCCGCCCGGCGCCCCCGGCCGGAGCCGGCGGGCGGGCCACCGGTCGCAAGGATTTCTTCCATCCGGCGACGGACCTCCGCCACCGGATCGGGCACATCCGAGCCGCCGGATTCGGAGCGCTGATTCATCGGATCAGAAATCGGCCGGAGTCTCCTCCGTAGCGGTCACATCCGCGCCGATGCCCAGCTTTTCCTTGATCTTCTTCTCGACCTCGTCGCGGATATCGGTGTTTTCCAGCAGGAATTTCCGGGCGTTTTCTTTACCCTGCCCGAGCTGATCGCCCTCGTAGGTGTACCAGGAGCCGGATTTACGGATGAACCCGTGCTCCACCCCCATATCGATGAGCGACCCTTCCTTCGAAATCCCGTGCCCGTACAGGATGTCGAATTCGGCCTGTTTGAACGGCGGGCTCACCTTGTTCTTCACGACCTTCACCCGGGTCCGGTTACCCACCGCATCGCTACCGTCCTTCAGCGTTTCGATACGCCGGACATCGAGGCGAACCGACGCATAGAACTTCAATGCCTTTCCACCCGTCGTGGTTTCGGGGGAACCGAACATGACACCGATCTTCTCGCGCAGCTGATTGATGAAAATCGCGGTGGTGCCGGAATTGTTCAGGGCGCTGGTCATCTTGCGCAGGGCCTGGCTCATCAGGCGGGCCTGCAGGCCGACATGACTGTCGCCCATTTCGCCCTCGATTTCGGCGCGGGGTACCAGCGCGGCGACCGAGTCGATGACGATGATATCGATGGCGCCGGAGCGGACGAGCATATCGGCGATCTCGAGGGCCTGTTCACCGGTATCGGGCTGGGATACCAGCAGGGCATCGGTATCGACGCCGAGCTTGGCGGCGTAATCGGGATCGAGGGCATGCTCGGCATCGATGAAGGCGGCGACTCCGCCGAGTGCCTGCGCGTTGGCCACGGCGTGCAGGGCGACAGTGGTCTTACCCGAGGATTCCGGACCGTAGACCTCCACGATCCGGCCGCGCGGCAGCCCCCCGATACCCAGCGCGACGTCCAGAGCGATGGAACCGGTCGGGATGACCGAGATGGGCTGACGGGCCTCCTCCCCGAGGCGCATCACCGCGCCCTTGCCGAAACTCTTCTCGACCTGTGCGAGCGCGAGTTCCAGCGCCTTGTCGCGGTCATATGCCTGTGGCGCCATCGTGACTCCCCTTTTCACCGGTTGGTTGGTAGTAGGTGGTGTGGTTGGTGCCCACGGTAGCGGGCGGCACCGACAAGTTCCGAGCTCAGCCTAGACGAACAAATGTTCGAGTCAAGCTCCGGATCCGCGCGCCGTCCACCCCGTTTGCGCACCGTTCGCCGACGCGCCCGGGAACAGCAGATCGTTTCACCACCGGGCACGCGGAACATCGAATTCGGCGCACAGCGCGCGCCACACCTCACGGGGATCCACACCGGCTTCGATGGCGGCGGCACCGGTCCGGCCGCCCAGCGCGAGGATGGAGTGATCGTTGAGCAAGGTGTCACCCCGGGTCTCGCCGAATTCGGTGTGCAAGAGTTCTTGGAATTCCGTCAACCGCACGTGCCCGAAGATACCCGTCCCCACACGCTGGGCGGCCCGCGGATAGATCGGCCCGGACCGGCGCCCCGCTGCCGCCGGACAGCTGCCCTCGGCAACGCCACCGACGCCGCGCGGGACGACCCTCCGAACACACCTATCCGGCGGCGATGTTCAGGTTCCGCCCCGATATGGGCGACCGTGAATCAACCTGCCCGGACACCGCCGGCCACCCGGTGGCAGATATCCACCGGGTCCGCGACGTCACCGGCGCCTGCCGCGGCGGTGCGGGCTGCTGCCGCGAAACCGGGTTCGTCCAGGATCCGGCGGGCCGCCGCACGCACGGCATCCGCGGTCAGAGGCCGGATCAGCAGCGAACTCCCCTGCCGCACCGCACGGTTCGCCAGCTCCCACTGATCTCCGCCACCTGGAACCGTCACCACGGGAACCCCCGCGGACAAGGCCTTGGCCAGCAGCCCGTGACCGCCGCCGCCGATCACCACCGACGCCCGGGACAGCAGTTCGTCCTGCCGCCCCAACCCGGCCCGCGCCCAGGACGGCAGATCGGCCGGCGGTTCGTCCAGCATGGAGATCACCACCCGCACCCCGGCCCCGTCGAGCGCCGTCAGGACGGTATCGACCATTCCGTCCACACCGGTGTGCGCGGTGGACGGGGCGACCATCACCAGCGGATCGTCACCGGGCGGCGGTTCGAGGATCCGGTCGGTGGGCTCCCAGAACAGCGGCCCGACGAGATGCGCGTTCTCCGGCCAATCCGGTCGCGGCACTTCCAGTGCGGGCAGCGTGGCGATCAGCCGGGCGGCCGGCCCGGGGTCGGTGGCCGGTAGCCCGACCCCCGCCCGTGCCAGTTCGCGTTGGCGCGTCCCGGCGCGTACCGCGCGAGCCGTGAATTTCCGCAGTACCGCATCGCGCGCACGACCACGCAGCCCGGTTCCCGGTGCGAGACCGCTGCCGATGGGCGGCAGCCCCTTCGACGGAAGATAGAGCGGGTGCGGGGAAAGTTCCACCCACGGCACCCGCAGCCGTTCGGCCGCCATCCCGCCACCGGCCGTCAGCACATCCGATACGACCAGTTCGGGCAGCATGGCGCTGAGCTCGGGCAGGATCTCGGTCGAAATATAGGCCGCCCGTTGATGAATCCGCGCGCCGGCGTCGGCGTCGTCGTCACCTGGGCGTGGCGCCAGACCCTTCAGCCGGCGCACCCCGATCCCGGCCTCCCGGGCGGCCTCGAACCATCGCGGACCGGTGAAGAGCACCGGTTCGTCGCCCGCTTCCAGGAAACGCAGGCATATCGCGATAGCGGGAAACGCGTGGCCCGGATCCGGACCGGCGACAACAGCTACTCGCATCCGCCCAGCCTGCCATGGTCCATTACGTCCGCGTGCGCGGGGCTGGAAGTCCCCGCAATGCCGTTCGGCCGCCGAAACCCTGCGGCGCAACCGTTGCGTAGCCGACCGGTCCACGTACCGCCCGCCCCCGTACCGAGTTCAGAAAGTGAACAGTTCGAAACCGACCGCGCGAGTGGCGGGGAAGCCCGCGATGGGTCCCGTCGTCATCGTCACCACAGCCCGGGCCTGTTCGGCCACCGGCTGTTCCGGATTCAGGACTTCGAGATAGCGCCGGTGTTCCGCCAGAGACGCCTCGGCCGCATCGACGGTGGCGGTGACGTCCACCGCGTGGGTGACGCCGCTGGGTACCGCAACCGCCGCCCAGCGCGCGTTCCATGGCGCGAGATCGGCGATTTCGGGGAAAATCCATTCGTTCCCGGCATCGGATACCGCGTCGAGGCCGGCGCGTCCCACTGCGCGGTGGTCGGCACTGTTGATGAATCCCGGCGCCCAGGTCGGGCCGAAATGCCCGAGGACCACGAGCTCCGGACGATGCCGCCGGATCGCGGCGGCCAGATCGCGCCGCAGGTTCAAGTTCGCTTCCAGCCGGCCGTCCGGGTAGCCGAGGAATTCGACCTCCCGCACCCCGACCACGGCCGCCGAGGCGCGTTCCTCGGCCTCACGGAGCGGACCGGACTGCGCGGGCGGCAGGCCGGCGATACCGGCCTCCCCCGAAGTCGCCAGCAGATACCGGATGTCCTTGCCCTGGCCGGTCCAGCGCGCCACGGCCGCCGCGACCCCGTACTCGATATCGTCGGGGTGCGCGACGATCACCAGGGCGCGCTGCCAGTCCTCGGGAAGAGCGGGAATGGTCGTCATAGGACCATCCTGGCCGATCAACCCCGGCCGGGGCGCGCGACAGCGATCAAACCTTGGTGACGGTGTTGTCGTCCGATCCCGAGATCGCCTTGTAGAGCAGATACAGCCCGAACACCACGGCGCTGATCACCAGGATGGGGAACAGCCCTTTGATCAGTGCGCCGATCACCGCCAGCGCGATCCAGACGACGGCGACTACGCCGATGATCTTCCACAGCATTTTGCCTCCCAGCGTTTGTCTCCTCCGTCGAGCATGGCACCGCGGGAACAGGAAATCACCAGGTGAGAGGCAATATAGGGGGAAGATCAGGGTTGTCCCTGAGTGGGATTTCAGCGGCGGCCGGTGTTGCGCGCGGGTTCGGCGACGGGCGCGGCCAGACCGGGCGCGGCGGGCGGTAGCAGCGGCTCGGGGGCTCGGTCGGCCAGTTCGGTGAGAGCCTGGGCCCAGCCGTCCATCCGGTCGGCGGCCTGGCGCAGGTCGGCGACGATACCGTCGAATTCGTAGCGCAGCGCGCCGGTTTCGTCCACCGCCAGAATCCGCGTGGCTGCGGCCACGACCTGCTCGTATTCGGTGACACCGGTATCGAGCCGCGCGACGATCGATTGCACGGTCTCGTTCAGGCGATGGATATCGGCCGTATCTGCGAGCGGGGCCGCATCACCGCTGAGGGTGCGTATCGCGCCCTCCATGGTGGCGATATCGGTGGCGAGCGCGGTCAGCGCGGCGGCACCGGAGGCCGCGGTGGCCACCAGATCGTCGAGTTCGTCGGCAGGTAGGCGGCGGGTGCGCGCGATCTGGCCGGCCACATCGTGCAGAACTCGTTCGGCGCGGGCCAGTCGCGCTATCGCGGGCCGGGCCGCCGAGCGAGCGGATGGGAGTTTGCGCGGAACATAGCCCGCGAGCGGCAGCGGCGCGCGGCGCAATTGCAGATAGCGCCGGGTACTCAGCGCCGCGCCGGTGACCAGGGCGATAGCGCCACCGCCCAGGACGAGCACGGCCCAGGCGGGTGCGGACAGGATAACCAGGCCGACCGTTCCCGCCGTGGTCAAGCCGGAGGCGGTACTCAGACCGATACTGCGGCGCCGGGCCCGCCGACGGCGGCGGAGTTCACGTTCGCGGGGGTCCGCCCAGCGCCGGACGGCGACGAGCGCATTTTCCCCGGCCGTCCGGAGGGACTCGGCTACGGAGACGGCCTGCTGCGGGAGGTCCGGCCGGGCAGGGTCGAACGCCGGGGCCCCGGCGGGGTACCGGGCTCGATCAGACTTCATATGCTGTCCTCGCCGAACTCTCGTCCCGCTACTGCTGAGCGGTCTGGCCTTTGTTCATCTGCGGTTGGGGCTGGGCCGGCTCGGCGGCGGATTGGCCCGGGTCGATGGCGGCGTTGGCGCCGCCGGCGGGTAGGGCGTCACCACGCATGGACGCCCGGATCTGCTCCAGGCGGCTGTGGCCCGCCATCTGGATACTGGCCTGCTGGACCTCGACCATCCGGCCCTGAACGCTGTTCTGCGCGAGCTCGGCGGAACCGAGGGCGTTGGCGTAGCGGCGTTCGATCTTGTCGCGTACCGCGTCGAGACTGGGAACGCTGCCGGGGGCGGACAGGGTACTGTCCATCTGCTGCAGGGAGGCGCTGACCTGCTCCTGCATTTTGGCCTGTTCGAGCTGGCTGAGCAGTTTGGTGCGTTCGGCGACCTTCTGCTGCAGCAGCATCGCGTTCTGCTCGACCGCCTTCTTGGCCTGCGCGGCGGCCTGCAGCGACTGATCGTGCAGCACCTTGAGGTCTTCGACCGACTGTTCCGCGGTGACCAGCTGCGCGGCGAATGCCTCGGCAGCGTTGGTGTACTGGATCGCCTTCTCGGTATCCCCGGCAGCATTGGCCTGGTCGGCCAGCGAGACCGCCTGCCGGGCGTTCGCGTTGAGCTTCTCCACCTCGTCGAGCTGGCGGTTCAGCTTCATCTCGAGCTGCCGCTGGTTCCCGATCACCGAGGCGGCCTGCTGGGACAGGGCCTGGTGCTGACGTTGCGCTTCTTCGATAGCCTGCTGAATCTGGACCTTCGGATCCGCGTGCTCCTCGATCTTGGAGTCGAAGAGGGCCATCAGATACTTCCAGGCCTTCGTGAACGGATTAGCCATCGGTTGATCCCGCCTCCATCTACTGTGCCGCCTGGGCGACTCGCCAGTGCGCGACCGTCACGCACTCATCGGTACCTATCCTCCACCATGCGGCGCCCGGTACCGGCTACCGAGAAGCGCCGCGTCACGCCGCGGGCGGCCCGCGGACGCCTCCTACGAATCTATCTGCTCCGGTGTGTTACGCGCATTGTCACGATCGGATATACCGCGGCTATGACCGATTCAGGCCGCTTCGACCAGTACGAGCGGACCGTTCGTGGGTGCCGGGATGACAATCCGGGTATCGCCGTCCACCTGCGGCCGGGCGGATCCGGCCGACATCGACGCGGCGGCACCGGCCGGGGCGGGTTCGGCGGCGGCCGGTTCGGCAGCCGGCTCGACGGTGGCCGGTTCGGCGGCGGCCCGTCCGGGCGCAGCGGCCACGGGCAGCTCTTCACCGGCGATGGTGGTGCTCACATCCCACAGGACCCGGGCGAGCGGTACGTCGAGGGCTTCGCAGATCGCCGCCAGCAGTTCGCTGGAAGCCTCCTTACGGCCCCGTTCCACTTCGGACAGGTAGCCCAGGCTCACCCGCGCCGAGGTGGATACTTCACGTAGGGTCCGGCTCTGGGCGAGGCGCGCACGCCGCAGACTGTCCCCGATCGCTTCTCGCAGCAGCGTCATCGAGTTCTCCTTCTCCCGGTAGGCTCGTCGCCTCTGATGCCGCAGCCCACGGCACGCACGCGGTTCTCTCCTGGCACAACGTCGGAACCGGCCCCGGAGGTTCCCGGGCCGGACGCGGAATACCTCACCCGCCGGATGAGGCGACCCGCACACACCGCAGCAGTTCCTGTACCGCGGTGCGAGTCGCTGTGAACCTGATATTCCACCGGTCGCCGGTCAGTTTCAACCGCACCACCTCGGTATGCCCAGGGCCGGCAAGACCGAGATAGACGGTGCCGACCGCGATCCCGTTCTGCGGATCGGGTCCGGCGACTCCGGTCAGTGCTATCCCCCAGTCGGCAGCGCATGTGGTTCGCGCGCCGACCGCGAGCTGTTCGGCGGTACTCGCCGCCACCGGCCCCTCACCGGCCAGCACCTGTTCGTCGACCCCGGCGAGGTGGTGTTTGAGATCGGTCGCGTACACCACCAGCCCGCCGCGCAGCACCGCACTGGCCCCGGGGACCCCGGCGATCGTGGCGGCGACCAGGCCCGCGGTGAGCGATTCCGCAGTCGCGACCGTGTGGCCGTTGTCCCGCAAAGCGGCCACGAGTTCCGCGGCAGCGGTCTCGCCGGTGAGCGGGTCGGCCGTGGTCATCGGCGGCTGCGATGCGGCCCGGCCAGCCACAGCCGCACGGCTTGGCCGACGTAGTCCAGTCCGGTCACCACCGTCAGCGACAACGCGATCCACATCAGCACCATTCCCGCGGTCGCGAAACCGCCGGCCAGCGGCAACAGCAGGACACCGATCGCCAGCGACTGGACGAGGGTTTTCAGTTTGCCGCCGCGGCCTGCCGGTATGACCCCGCGCCGCACCACCGCCAGCCGCAGCAGTGTGATTCCTATTTCGCGGGCACAGATGACGGCGGTCATCCACCACGCCAGATCGCCGAGGACGGACAGCCCGATCAACGCGGAGCCGATGAGTGCTTTGTCGGCGATGGGGTCGGCCAGTTTGCCGAAATCTGTGACCAGACCGTATTTGCGGGCCAGCTGGCCGTCGAAGCGGTCGGTGATCGCGGCGAGGGCGAACAGCACTGTCGCGGTGATACGCCAGCCGGTGGCGTGCCCGCCGTCGGCGAACAGGGCCAGCACGAACAAGGGAACCAGCGCGATCCGCGCCATGGTGAGGATATTGGCGATGTTGAGCAGTGGGACCGCCGATTCGGCGGGTGCCGGTACCCGCTCCCCGCGCGGCGGCGCGGGGGCAGCGAGCCGCCGGTCCATCTCTTCGGGGTGCACGCTCATGGCCGCCCCTGCGCGTACGCGCCCCATCGACCGTTGGCCGCGGCGAATCTGCGTCCGTGCGCTGCAGCACGAGCCGGTCGCCGCACCGGCGCGCCGGGATACCGGCGCGAGGTCGAGCGGGGGGGCTGGGTCTGCGGCACACACTCAGACTATCGGTACGTCCGCCGACTACTGTGCACCCCATGACCTCACGGGGACCCCTGGGCAGCGCGACCGGCGATGCGCCCGGTACGCAGACCGCCTCGGTGCGAGTGCGTCGCGCTCGCACATCCGATGTCCCGGCGATCAAATCGCTCGTCGATGTGTACGCAGGCCGGATCCTGCTGGAGAAGAACCTCGTCAACCTGTACGAATCCGTGCAGGAGTTCTGGGTCGCCGAACTCGGTGACCGCGTGGTGGGGTGTGGGGCCCTGCATGTGCTGTGGGCGGATCTCGGTGAGGTGCGCACGGTGGCGGTGGCGCCCGATGTGAAGGGACACGGTGTGGGCAAACTCATCGTGGACCAGCTCATCGAGGTGGCCCGCGAACTCGAGCTGAGCCGGTTGTTCGTACTCACCTTCGAGGTGGAGTTCTTCGCCCGGCACGGTTTCGCCGAGATCGACGGCACACCGGTGACAGCGGAGGTCTACGCGGAGATGTGCCGGTCCTACGACACGGGTGTCGCGGAGTTCCTGGATCTCAGTTATGTGAAACCGAACACGCTGGGCAACACCCGGATGTTGCGCACACTCTGAGGCGGTTCGAACCCCGGCGTCCGCCGAGCCCGGCGGGCCGGCCGGAGGCGGCGCATTAAAGTCGTGCCGTGCCGATCTTCGCCGTTCATTACACGTACTCCGATGCCACGTCCGCCGAACGCGATAGGCATCGCCCCCGTCACCGGGCTTGGCTCGCCGATCATCTCGCGGCAGAAACGCTGCTGAGCAGCGGACCCTATCCGGACGGTTCAGGCGCGCTGCTGTTGTTCCGCGCCGTGGATTCCCAGGCCCTCGGGCAGCTGCTGGCGGCCGACCCGTTCGCGCAGGAGGGCTTGATCGACGAGGTTCGGGCGGTCGAATGGCAGCCGGTCCTCGGTGCATTCGCCGGCTGACGGATACCGCGTACCGGCCGGTGCGATGCGGCCGATACGCGGTCCGAATTATTCCTTCGGTTCCGCCGACTGTGGCCGCGCCTTGCCCCGGGTTCGTAGCAGACTGGCCACCGTCGCGATCACCAGAATGCCCATGATCACCGAAAGCGACAGTCCCGTCGAGATCTCCGGCACACTCACGTGCTCGCCGCCGTTGATGAACGGCAGGGTGTTCTCGTGCAGGGCGTGCAGGACCAGTTTCACGCCGATGAAGGCCAGGATCGCGGACAATCCGTAGGACAGGTACACCAGCCGGTCGAGCAGGCCGCCGATCAAGAAGTACAGCTGGCGCAGACCCATCAGCGCGAACGCGTTCGCGGTGAACACGATGTAGGGCTCTTCGGTGAGTCCGTAGATCGCCGGGATGGAATCGAGCGCGAACAGCAGATCGGCGAAGCCGATGGCCAGCAGCGCCAGCAACATCGGGGTGACCACCCGGCGGCCGTCGATCCGGGTGATCAGTTTGTCGCCGTCGTAGTTCTCGGTGGTCGGCACCAGCCGTTTGGTCAGCGCGACTATACGACTGTCGCGTTTTTGTTCTCCCTCGACCTCGTGCCCGCTCTCCCGCACCATCTTGATCGCGGTATAGACCAGGAACAGGCCGAACAGATAGAAGACCCAGCTGAACGCACTGATCGCGGCGGCGCCGACGGCGATGAAAACACCGCGCATCACCAACGCGACCACGATGCCGATCAAAAGCACTTTCTGCTGGTAGATCCGCGGCACCGCGAAGGTGGACATGATGATGAGGAAGATGAACAGGTTGTCCACCGAGAGCGCCTTCTCGGTGACGAAACCGGCGTAGTACTCGCCGGCGTAGGTGCCGCCCCATTTCCAGGCGACGAGGCCGCCGAAGGCGAGCGCCAGGCCGATGTACACCGCCGACCAGAAACCGGATTCACGGAAGGTCGGCTCGTGTGGGGTGCGTACGTGTGCGAAGAAGTCGAAGACGAACAGGCCGAGGATCACCAGGATGGTGATCACCCAGATGAGAGCGGTTACCTGCATGCGGTGATCCGTTCAGCGGTACGAGTCATGAAGACAATCATGCCCGATATGCCCGATTCGGTCGTGTTGCGGGGTGATTGCCGGTTATCCTCGCACACCTGTCGCGAAGGGGGCCCGGGGGCACGACCCCTTTCCGTCACTGTTCTTCCGGATCCGGGTTCTCGTCCCCGCCGCCGCGGATCGACCAGAGCAGACCATCGAGCTCATCCGGTTTCACCAGTACATCGCGCGCCTTGGACCCTTCGCTCGGACCCACCACGCCGCGGGTCTCCATCAGGTCCATCAACCGCCCCGCCTTGGCGAACCCGACCCGCAACTTGCGCTGCAACATCGAGGTGGAACCGAATTGGGAGGTCACCACCAGCTCGACGGCCTGGAGAAGAACATCGAGGTCGTCACCGATATCCGGATCGACGTCCTTCTTCTCGCCCGCCTTGGCGGCCGTGACGCCCTCGGTGTACTCCGGCTCGGCCTGGTTCTTGGTGAACTCGACGACCCCGTGGATTTCCTCGTCGCTGATGAAGGCGCCCTGCAGGCGGGTCGGCTTCCCGGCACCCATAGGCAGGAACAGGCCGTCGCCCATACCGATGAGCTTCTCGGCACCGGGTTGGTCGAGAATGACCCGCGAATCGGTGAGCGAGGAGGTCGCGAAGGCCAGCCGCGAGGGCACATTGGTCTTGATGAGACCGGTCACCACATCGACCGACGGCCGCTGCGTGGCCAGGACGAGGTGGATACCGGCGGCCCGGGCCTTCTGGGTGATCCGCACGATGGCGTCCTCGACATCGCGCGGCGCGGTCATCATGAGATCGGCGAGTTCGTCGACGATGGCCAGGATGTACGGGTAGGGCCGGTAGACACGTTCGCTGCCCAGCGGCGTGGTGATGGCGCCGGATTTCACCTTCCGGTTGAAATCGTCGATATGGCGCACCTTGCTGGCCTGCATGTCCTGATAGCGCTGCTCCATCTCCTCGACCAGCCAGGCCAGCGCCGCGGCGGCCTTCTTCGGCTGGGTGATGATGGGGGTGATCAGATGCGGGATACCCTCGTACGGCGTGAGCTCCACCATCTTGGGGTCGATCAGGATCATCCGGACCTCGTCCGGAGTGGACCGCTGCAGCAGCGATACCAGCATCGAGTTGACGAAACTGGACTTACCGGAACCGGTGGAGCCGGCCACCAGCAGATGCGGCATCTTGGCCAGATTCGCCGCCAGGAACTCCCCCTCGATGTTCTTACCGAGGCCGATCACCAGCGGATGGTGGTCGTTGCGGGTGGACGGCGCCTTCAGTACATCGGCCAGCCGCACCAGTTCCCGGTCGGCATTGGGCACCTCGATACCGACGGCGGATTTCCCCGGGATGGGGGCGAGCAGGCGCACGTTCTCGGTCGCCACGGCATAGGCGATATTGCGGGTCAGTGCGGTGATCTTCTCGACCTTCACACCCGGCCCGAGTTCGACCTCATAGCGGGTGACCGTCGGCCCGCGAACGAATCCGGTGACGGCCGCATCGATCTTGAACTGCACCAGGACCTCGGTGATCGCCTCGATCATCGATTCGTTGGCGGCACTGCGGCGGCGCGGCGGATCCCCGTCGACCAGCAGATTCATCGGCGGCAGGGTGTAATCGCCCTCGGCCACCCGGTCCGCGACGAATTCCGGCTCCGGTTCCGGCAGTGGAGGCTGGTCGACCGGCGCCGCGGCAGCGGGTTTGCGCTTCTTGCGGCCGGCCGGTTTCTCCTCTCCGGCCGCCGCGATCGGTTTGGCATCGCGGAGCGGGGGTTCACCCGCACCGTCCGGTCCAACCGGCGGCCCGGTGAATTCGTCGGCCGGGTAGTTGTCGGCCGGGGCGCGGCCACGGCGGCGGGACCGCCCGGCCGGTTCGACCGGATCGAACTCGTCGATCGGGTCGTGCCCGTCGCGATAGTCGTCCTCGTACCCGGGGGCGCCGAAGAATTCCCGCAACCGCTGCGGCGCCTCACGGACCGTCGTTCCGGTCAGCAGCAGCACACCGAACACCATGGCCAGCAACAGAATCGGGACCGAGAGCCAGGCCGTGAGACCGTCGGTGACCGGACCGCCGATGACGAAACCGACGAAACCGGCGGCGTCGGCGCGTCCGGCGGCATCGCTGGGACCGCCGTCGGCGATATGCCACAGCCCGAGGAACGGCAACCCGATCAGCAAGCCACCCAGCACCAGGCGCGGGCGGATCTCCGGCCGGGGTTCGGTACGCATGAGCACGACGGCGATACCGGCGGCCACGAAGGGCAGGACCGAGGACGCCGAGCCGGTGATCGCGCGGATCAGACCGTCCACCCAGCGCCCGATCGGACCGCCTGCCGACAGCCAGACCGCGGCCGCGATCACGGCGCTGACGGCGATCAGCCCCAGCGCGACACCGTCGCGGCGATGCCCGTGCTCGATCTCCCCCGCCCGGCTGATCGCGCGGGTGGTGGCGCCGACGCCCCGGGCTGCCATGGTCCATCCGCCACTCACCAACCGGGTGAATACGGCGAGCGGGGCGGTATCCGAACGCCGCGGTGGGGCGGGACGGCGTGTGGTGCGCCGGGCGCGGGTGGCGGGCGCCTTACGCGCCGCGCCCTGCTGTGCGGTTTTACGCGCCGGGCCCTGGGCCCGTGCCGCGCCGTCCGATCGTCGCGTGCCCGAACGAGAACGGGCCGCGGTGGTCCGCCCCCGAGCCGATCCCGCCCGCGCACCCGGTGTGGTTGTGCCGCGGGACTTACCTGCCATGGGCTCAGGCTAGCCGCAACAACCCCATCCGGACCATCCGCAACACTGGTATCGGGCTGGGCGGCCATGGTGATTCTGACCGCCCACTGCCGGGCCGGGGCCTGGGCGCGGCCGTTTTCCGCTGCCCGGAGGGCACCGGAACGGGCCGCATGCGCCGACGGGAATCAGATCGAACGATCTGATTCGAGCACCTGCCGGACGGCCTCCGGTTCCCCGTCCGATTCGATCCGGACCTGTTCGCGCCCGAATGCGTGCAGCAGCAATTCGGCGGGGGTGCCGGTCAGGGTCACCACGGGACCGGGCTTGTCCACCACCCGGACCCGGTCCCCCGCCGGGGTCGACAGTTCCACCGCGACCGGAGATTTGCGGTAAGCCATCTTCCCGGTCCGCCGCAGGACCGACCACAGGCGATGCTGATCCTGTTCGGGCAGCTCCCGTGGCTCCCAGCCGGGCCGCGCCCGACGGACATCCTCGTGGTGGACGAACATTTCGCTGAGATTGGCGATCGCGTCCACCGGACGCAGCGGCGACCACCACGGCGGGCCGGTGCGGATTTTCTCCAGCAGCTCCGCGAACGGACGCTGCGCGGCTTCGTCCTGCCGCCGCCGCAGATAACCGGCGAAGGGGCGCAACATGATCCCGGGCGCGGCGTCCGGGCGACGCTCCCGGACGACCAGGTGTGCCGCGAGGTCGCGCACCGTCCAGTCTCCGCATAGGGTTGGCGCGTCCGGCCCGGTCTCGTTCATCGTTTCGACCAATGCACGGCGTTCACGCTGAGCCAAGTTCACACGATGAATCTAGCCGAGACCCAGCCATCGGGGAGGGGATGAGAACCGAACCGGTTGCTACGCAGCAGAGATGCTCTGTACTTTGTCATTCGGTCCATAGGGTCGTGGACCGATACACACAGAATGGGAACACCATTGAAGAAGATTCTCACCGTTGCCGCCGTTCTGGTGGCGACCGTCGGTTCGATGTTCGCCGCTTCCGTGGCACCTGCACACGCGCAGTACAGCAGCTACTACGGCGCCATCGCGGTCTCGTTGTCGACCGGTGACTACGGATGGTCATACGACTACGACAGCTACGCCGAAGCCGAAGCGGCCGCCGAGGACCGGTGCGGTGCCGCGGATTGTGTCGCCAAGATCTCCTGGCGCAACGGCTGCGGTGCCCTGGCGGTATCGGACAACTGGCTGAGCTACGGATCCGGTTCCACCCGCTCCGCGGCGCGGTCGGAGGCGCTGGCCAACAACCCGGGTAACGCCTACATCGAGCACTGGAACTGCACTTCCGGCTACGACCTGTGAGTTCGTACCGACCACCTTTTCCGGCCGGCGCCGAATTCGCCGATTACCTGCGTAGGGGAAACAGAACTGTGAAAATCCGTCCGATCCGGGTCGTGGCCGCCGTAACGATGGCCGCCGCCGCCCTCACCTTCACCGCATGCTCGTCCACCGAGGAATCCTCCACCGAGGCGGCTGCCACCAGCACCGAAGCCGCCGCCGAGTTCGAACCGGGTAAAACCCAGGACGGCCGGGAGGAAGGTAAGGCGCCGGCCACCACCGCGGCTCCGAACCTGCCCAAGCCGACGGTCGAGGAACTCAACGACAAACTCACCCGGGCGCTGGACGGTGCGGTGAGTGAAGAAGAGAAGCTGGGCTTCATCGAGGATGCCGAACAGGATCCGCAGCTTGTCGACAAGCTGGTCGAGGCGGCCAAGAAGAACGAAGTGACGGTAAAGATCACCAACGTCGGCGAACCGGCCGAGGGCAAGGTGAAGGCGGATGCCGAGGTCACCATCGCCGGAAGCCCGGTCGAGAACGCTTCGGTCGATTTCGTCGCCGAGGGCGATCAGTGGAAGATCGCGCACGATTTCGCGTGCAATATCGTGAAGTCCGCGGAGCTCGATTCGGCGGCCTGCCAGCCCGAAGCCTGATCCGCGCGACCGGTACCGGACACCGGAAAAACCCCCCCGGGGGGATGGCACCCCCGGGGTTTTGGGGGTTTTGCCCCCCGGGGGCACCCCCCCCCCCCGGGGGGGGGGGGGCCGCCCGTAGGGGGGGCGCCCGAAAAGGGCCCGCCCCGGGGGGTATGGG
>NZ_JARWOV010000056.1 GCF_029868855.1 Nocardia carnea
CCAAAACCCACCCTGCCGCCCGCGTAACCACCCCCTGGGCACCCCCCCCAAAATTCCCCCGGTGAATTTGGGCGCCCCCAAAAAAACCCCCCAAACCCCCACGGGGCGGGGTCCGTAACCCACCCCGCCCCGTGCACGGCGTGCTCACCGGCCCCGGGGAGGGCCGGTGGATCCGGTTACGGCAGCCGCTGCCGCAGCAGCAGGGCCACCACGACACCGGCGAGAGTGGCCAGCAGACCGAGCAGCCACCAGGGCCGGCTCGCGTCACCGCGGGTGATCTCGTAGCCGATCTGTTCCTCGAGGGTGTCGTAGACGCTGGAGAGCTCCTGCAGGCTGGAGGCCGTGTAGAACTCGCCACCGGACAGTTGTGCGATCTCCTGCATCGCCTCGTCGTCCACCGGAACCTCGACCTGATCGGTACCCCCGTCGTCGCGCGGGATCTCGACAACACCCCATTGCGTCCCGAACGAGATGGTCGACACCGGGATCTTCTTGGTCTTGGCCAGCCGGGCCGCCACGAATTCGTGGCGCGGATTATCGAAATCCTCGAAATCCGGGACCGTCTGTTTACCGTCGGACATCAGCACGATCCGGGCCGGTGGCGGTGTCTCCGAACCACCCAGCACCGACGCCAGGGTTTCGATCGACTGGAGGGCGGTGAAGATGCCCTCGCCGGTGGCCGTGCGTTCGGCGAGGCGGATATTGTCGATGGCGGCCTTCACCGATCCGCGGTCGGTGGTGGGCGAGACGAGGACCGAGGCGGTTCCCGCGTAGGTCACCAGGCCCAGGTTGATTCCCGGGGTGAGACCTTCGGCGAAATCCTTGGCCGCCTGCTGGGCGACCTCGAGCCGGCTCGGAGACACATCGGTGGCTTCCATCGACAGCGAGACGTCCATCACCAGGACGACGGTGGCCCGGTTGCGGGGCACTTTCTGCTCGGCGGTCGGCCCGGCCGCGCCGATGGTGGAGAACACCATGCCCACGATCACCAGGATGATCGGGATATGCCGCCAGAAGGCCGGCCGGTTCGGCGCCACCTTCTCGAGCTGCTCCATATTGCTGAAACG
The DNA here is from genome assembly GCF_029868855.1 of Nocardia carnea. Taxonomy (GTDB): domain Bacteria; phylum Actinomycetota; class Actinomycetes; order Mycobacteriales; family Mycobacteriaceae; genus Nocardia; species Nocardia carnea_A. The sequence continues at coordinate 1,068 of NZ_JARWOV010000056.1, forward strand.
CAGCATGTGCCGGTGTTTACTGCGCTGAACCAGCAGATATGCCAGCGCGAGCAGCAGGATGACGGCAAGGAACCCGAGCCAGATCGGGGCGGCGAAATTCGAAATACTCACTGGCGTGGCACCCGCGAAGTCGAGGCGCCGAGGCTGTGGCGCCGGGTGGAGACGAACCGGACCACATCGGCGATCCAGTCCCGGTCGGTCTGCAAGGTCATCACCGGGGCGCCGCAGCTGCGCAAGGTCTGCTCGACCTCCTCCCGGTGCCGTTGCGCGGCCGCCGCGTAGTCGGCGCGCAACTGGGGCGTCACGCTGAATTCGCGGGTCCGCCCGGTTTCCGGGTCGTGCAATACGACGTCACCGATATCGGGCAGGGCGATATCGCGCGGATCGAGCACCTCCACGGCCAGTAGCTCGTGCCGCGCGGAGATGGCACGCAGCGACCGCTGCCAGGTGATGTCCCCGAGGAAATCGCTGATCACCACCGCGAGCCCGCGTTTGCGCTGCGGGCGGCGCAGCGATTCGATGGCGCCCTGCAGATCACCGCGGACCCCGTCACGTGGATGCGGAGTGGTGGCGATACTGCGCAGCAGCGATTGCGCGTGCACCCGGCCACTGCGCGCCGGAATACGGCGCAGCTGCTCGCCGGTGGCCACCACGGCACCGACCCGGTTACCGCCACCCATCGTCAAATGGGTGATCGCGGCCGCGGCGGCGACCACGAGATCGCGTTTCTGGCAGGCGCCGGTGCCGAAGTCGAGGCTGGCGGACAGATCCACCACCATCCAGGTTTCCAGTTCCCGGTCGGCGATCATCTGCCGGACATGCGGGTGGGTGGTGCGGGCGGTCACCGACCAGTCCATCTGGCGGACATCATCACCCGGCTGGTAGGCGCGTGCCTCGCCCGGTTCGGAACCGGGGCCCGGGATGAGGCCGAGATGATCTCCGTGCAGTACGCCGTCCAGCCGGCGGCGCACCGTGAGCTCCAGGGTTTTCAGGGCGGCCGCCAGATGCGGGTCGGTCAGTTCACCCGATCGGAACGACGGTGGCGCGTGATCTGCCATGGGCACTCGGGCACGGGGGTCCGGCCGGGTCACTGGGGCTGGTTCGTGCCGGCGGTCTGCGGCACCTGGGGCGCCTGCTGCGGCGGCGCGGGCGGACGGCCGTTGCCGTTCTCGGCGGCGGGCGGCGCACCACCGGGGGCCACCGCCTGCGGCGCGACCTGCGGCAGGCCGACGGTCTGCAGCACCCGCTGGATCACATCTTCGGGGCTGATCTCGTCGGCGAGCGCATCGTAGGAGAGCACCAGACGGTGCCGGAGCACATCCGGGATCACCTCGATGACATCCTGCGGAACCACATAGTCGCGGCCGCGGATCAGCGCGACCGCGCGGGCGGCGGCGATGATGCCGAGGCTGGCGCGGGGCGAGGCGCCGTAGGAGATCCAGTTCGCCACATCGTGCATACCGAACTCGGCCGGAACACGGGTGGCCGAGATCACCCGGACCACGTAGTCCACCAGCGCATGGTGGACGAAGGTGTTGGCGGCCAGTTTCTGCAACCGCAACAGTTCCACCGGTTCCAGGATCTGCCCGGGTTCGGGCGGCGTGACACCCATCCGGTAGATGATCTCGCGTTCCTCCTCGACGGAGGGGTAGTCGACGACCACCTTGAACAGGAAGCGGTCACGCTGCGCCTCGGGCAGCGGGTACACACCTTCGCTCTCGATGGGGTTCTGGGTGGCCATCACCAGGAAGGGGTCCGGCATGGGGTAGGTCTTGCCGCCGATCGACACATGCCGTTCGGCCATCACCTCGAGCAGTGCCGACTGCACCTTCGCGGGGGCGCGGTTGATCTCGTCGGCCAGCACGAAGTTGGCGACGACGGGGCCGAGTTCGGTATCGAACTCTTCCCGGCCCTGGCGGTAGATACGGGTACCGACGAGATCGGTGGGCACCAGGTCGGGGGTGAACTGGACGCGGGAGAACGACCCGCCGACCACCTTGGCGAAGGTTTCCACCGCCAGCGTCTTGGCGATACCGGGGACACCCTCCAGCAGCACGTGACCACGGGCGAGCACTCCGACCAGTAGCCGCTCGACCAGCCGGTCCTGCCCGACAATTACCCGCTTGACCTCGTAGATCGCTTTTTCCAGGGTCTGGACGTCGCGTTCGAGGGTGCTCGAAGCAGGCGCCGGCGGTTCTTTCGCCAAATCCGCCCCTTTGACACCGTCCGTCGAAGTCACCAACATCCCCGCTTTCGCCTCGGTCCTGTGCGTGCTGTCACAACTATTCCAGGTGATGACCGTATCCGTCGCAACCGGCTCCACTGTCGCGGTTTTCGCCGCCTTCACCTGCGGTAGCCGGTCGGGGATCGCTGTCCACCCGATGGCCTCGGCCACCGGTATCGCCCGTCGCCCTCGACCATACGTACCGATAAGGCATGATGCCCGCCGCAGCGGCCACCGAAACCTGATGATTTCGCCGCACGCCACCGCAGACTGCTCACGAGGCAGCCGAGGCGGGTTCGTGGCCGCCCCGCCGTGAACGACTCGCCCGGACGCCGGAGGATTCAGGACACGGCGGCGAAGAGCTGCCGGGGTGACGGTCCGGACCCCGGAACGGCATTACCGCCGGCGGGCGCCTATCGCGAGGCAGGTTCGCGCACGGCTTCTTCGGTGAGCGTGTCCGCAATGGCGGTGTCCGCCGCGGGCACCGCGGTATCCGGGGCAGCGGCGGTATCCGAGATCGCCGGATCGTCGCGGCGGCGAGCCTTGACCCAGTAGAGCCCCCCGATCACCAGGACGAGACCGGCCAGCAGCACCGACGTGATCTCCGTCCAGTTCACAGTCGGGGTCTGCTCGAGGCGGTGTACCAGGATCTGCGCGGCTTCCTCGCTGTCACCGCCTTTGAACTTGGCCGTGTCCTCGGCCCATTCGAGCCGCACCCGGCTGATCGAATCGCTGGTGGTACCGATCCAGTCGTCGCTGAAGACCGCGATCGTGCCGTGCTGGAATCCGGCGACCTCGGTGGCCAGATCCCGCAGTTCCGAATCGTGGCCGGGGTTGCCGTGCATCACCACGATGCTCAGATCGATGCCGTGCGCCCGCGCATCGGCCACGATTGCGGCCAGTTCGCTCTGGTCGTCTCCGTCGGGTGTGGCCACCCCGTTGTCGGCGAGATCGGACCGGACCTCCTGCATGGTGTCCGCGTCGAATCCGTCCGGCAGCTTGGTGGCCCTGAGGGAGAAGGCCGAAGTGTGGGTGACGGTCATCTTCCATCCGGTCTTGGTCGAGGCCGCATCGTCGGACGAGGCGACAGGGGTAGCGATACTGGGCACGAATTCCGGGAGTACCCGACGGTACGCCCCGGCAACCCGGTCCAGCTCGAGAGCAGATTACGCGACAACGGAGCGGTCGGTGTACACCCGCCACGCCGAATGGTTGCCACGCCGGGTGACGGCGACCGGGCGCCGCCCCGAAAATTTCACAGGACAAGCGTACTGTTAGGGTTGGGAACCGCGGGGAACCGGCGCCATCCCGGGCCGGCACCTCATGCCAGAGACGTACCGCCGCCGGCACAGCCCCGCCGACGGCGCCCACACCCGACAAGTGGAGCTGACGTGACCAAAAGTATCGATACTTTCGGCGCCAAGGGCAACCTCGAGGTCGGAAGCAACTCCTACGAGATCTTCCGCCTCTCGGCCGTGCCCGGCACCGAGAAACTCCCGTACGCACTGAAGGTCCTCGCCGAGAATCTGCTGCGCACCGAGGACGGCGCGAACATCACCGCCGACCATATTCGCGCACTGGCGAACTGGGATCCGAACGCCCAGCCCAGTATCGAGATCCAGTTCACCCCCGCCCGCGTGGTGATGCAGGACTTCACCGGCGTGCCCTGCGTGGTCGACCTGGCCACCATGCGCGAGGCCGTCGCCGCTCTCGGCGGCGACCCGGAGAAGGTCAATCCCCTCTCCCCCGCCGAGATGGTCATCGACCACTCGCTGATCCTCGACGTCTTCGGCCGCGCCGACGCCTTCGAGCGCAATGTCGAACTCGAATACGAGCGCAACGGCGAGCGCTACCAGTTCCTGCGCTGGGGCCAGGGCGCGTTCGACGATTTCAAGGTCGTCCCGCCCGGCACCGGCATCGTCCACCAGGTGAACATCGAGTACCTGGCCCGCACCGTCATGGTCCGCAACGGCCAGGCCTATCCGGACACCTGCGTCGGCACCGACTCGCACACCACCATGGTCAACGGCCTGGGCGTGCTGGGCTGGGGCGTCGGCGGGATCGAGGCCGAGGCCGCCATGCTCGGCCAGCCGGTCTCCATGCTGATCCCGCGCGTGGTGGGCTTCAAACTCACCGGCGAGATCAAGCCCGGCGTCACCGCGACCGATGTGGTGCTCACCGTCACCGATATGCTGCGCAAGCACGGTGTGGTCGGCAAATTCGTCGAGTTCTACGGTCAGGGCGTGGCCGAGGTGCCGCTGGCCAACCGCGCCACCCTGGGCAATATGAGCCCCGAATTCGGCTCCACCGCAGCGATCTTCCCGATCGACGAGGAGACCATCAACTACCTGCGCCTGACCGGCCGCACCGACGAGCAGCTCGCGCTCGTCGAGGCCTACGCCAAGGAGCAGGGGATGTGGCACGATCCGGCCGCCGAGCCCACCTACTCCGAGTACCTCGAGCTCGACCTGAGCACCGTGGTGCCCTCCATCGCCGGCCCGAAGCGTCCGCAGGACCGCATCGCGCTGGACGAATCGAAGATCGCGTTCCGCAAGGACATCCACAACTACGTGGAAGATCAGCACCCGACGCCGCATTCCCAGCTGGACGAGGCGGTCGAGGAGTCGTTCCCCGCGTCCGATCCGGCCACCCTGTCCTTCGCCGACGACGGCGCCGTCGATGTGCAGTCCGCGGCCGTCAATTCCCAGGGCCGGCCGTCCAAGCCGGTCCGGGTCGTCTCCGAGGAGCGTGGCGAGTTCATCCTCGATCACGGCGCGGTCGCGGTCGCGGGTATCACCTCCTGCACCAACACCTCCAACCCGTCGGTCATGATCGGTGCCGCGCTGCTGGCCCGTAACGCGGTGGAGAAGGGCCTGACCAGCAAGCCGTGGGTCAAGACCAATATGGCCCCGGGTTCGCAGGTCGTCACCGACTACTACGAGAAGGCCGGCCTGTGGCCCTACCTGGAGAAGCTCGGCTTCCACCTGGGTGGCTACGGCTGCACCACCTGCATCGGTAACACCGGCCCGCTGCCGGAGGAGATCTCCCAGGCGGTCAACGACAACGACCTCACCGTCACCGCGGTGCTGTCCGGTAACCGCAACTTCGAGGGCCGTATCTCCCCCGACGTGAAGATGAACTACCTGGCTTCGCCGCCGCTGGTCATCGCCTACGCACTCGCGGGCACCATGGACTTCGATTTCGAGAACGACCCGCTGGGCAAGGACACGCAGGGCAATCCGGTGTTCCTGAAGGACATCTGGCCCTCGGCCCAGGAGATCGACGACACCATCAAGTCGGCGATCAGCCAGGAGATGTTCACCAAGTCCTACGCCGACGTCTTCAAGGGCGACGAGCGGTGGCGCAGCCTGCCCACCCCGGAGGGCAACACCTTCGAGTGGAGCGACGATTCCACCTATGTCCGCAAGGCGCCGTACTTCGACGGGATGGGCATGGAGCCGGAACCCGTCGCCGATATCAAGGGCGCCCGCGTTCTGGCGCTGCTGGGCGATTCGGTCACCACCGACCACATCTCCCCTGCGGGCGCCATCAAACCGGGTACCCCGGCCGCCGACTACCTCGACTCGCACGGCGTGGCGCGCAAGGACTACAACTCCCTGGGCTCGCGTCGCGGTAACCACGAGGTGATGATTCGCGGCACCTTCGCCAACATCCGGCTGCGCAACCAGCTCCTCGACGATGTCTCGGGCGGTTACACCCGTGACTTCACCCAGGAGGGCGGCCCGCAGGCGTTCATCTACGACGCCTCGCAGAACTACCAGAAGGCCGGCATCCCGCTGGTCGTGCTGGGCGGCAAGGAGTACGGCTCCGGTTCGTCGCGTGACTGGGCGGCCAAGGGCACCCGCCTGCTGGGTGTGAAGGCCGTGATCACCGAGTCGTTCGAGCGTATCCACCGGTCGAACCTGATCGGTATGGGCGTGATCCCACTGCAGTTCCCGCAGGGGGAATCGGCGAAATCGCTGGGCCTGACCGGTACCGAAGTCTTCGATATCGAGGGCATCGAGGAACTCAACTCGGGCACCACCCCGGCCACCGTCCACGTCACTGCGACCAAGGACGACGGGTCGAAGGTGGAGTTCGACGCGGTGGTCCGTATCGACACCCCCGGTGAGGCGGATTACTACCGCAACGGCGGCATTCTGCAGTACGTGCTGCGGAATATGATCCGGAACTGATCGCAGGTATCGCGAGTTCGGGCGATACCGAGCTCGCGCACCGGACTTCGTGACCGAGCCACCGGCTCGTCCGGTCCCGAGGTCCGGTGCGCGGGCCGATACCCCGAGCAGCCCGCGCGCCGGCCGGCCGCAAGTCACACCGGCACGTACGCAACGCGGTTCACACGTGATCACCCAGTAGACACCGGGATTCCCCGCCTCGGTCTCGGCCGCGGCGGGGATGCGCGTATCTGTGACCCACCGCCCGTCATTTCGTATCCACCCCCCGCTGTGGAGGAGAGTCCATGCCCAAGGTCAGCGACGATCATCTGGCCGCCCGGCGCACACAGATACTCGACGGCGCGCGCCGCTGTTTCGCCGAGTTCGGGTACGACGGCGCCACCGTGCGCCGCCTGGAGGAGGCCATCGGCCTGTCCCGGGGCGCGATCTTCCATCATTTCCGCGATAAGGACGCCCTCTTCCTGGCGCTCGCCCAGGAGGACAACGAGCGAATGGCCGAGGTCGCGGCCAACCAGGGCATCGTGCAGGTCATGCGGAATATGCTCGCCGACCCGCAGGCATACAACTGGCTGGGCACCCGGCTGGAGATCGCCCGGCGGTTGCGAACCGATCCGGAGTTCCGGGCGGGCTGGACGCAGCGTTCGGCCGAACTCACCGCGGCCACCCTGGCCCGGCTGGAGCGCCGCAAAGCGGCCGGGGCGTTGCGCGACGATGTACCCACCGATGTCCTGCTGGGTTATCTCGACCTGGTGCTGGACGGTCTCATCGCCCGTATCGCTTCGGGGCATACGAACGAAAATCTCACCGCCGTACTGGATCTGGTGGAAGCATCGGTGCGGCGCCGTCCTTGAGTGCCGGGGCGCGGCCCGCCGCGGCCGGGCGATCGGCGCCGGTTTCGTTGCGGAGAGCAGGTTTCCGGAGGCACTCCGACCACCGAGGTCGACAGCATCCACATCGGTGAGCACTGTGCGCCACCGCGCCGCCGGTTGCCCCCGGCACGATCGCCACGATGTGCCGCCACACACCGACCCCGGCGTCGTCGATCCGCCGTCGTAACCGGCATAATCCGGACCTTTCGGCTGTCTTTCCGTTTCCGCGCGCGACAGCGTGGGCGTATCCGTGAGCGCGGCGGGGCCCTACACGACATCCATCGAGATCTCCGCGTCACCTGTCGATGGCGCCGAGGTCGGCAGCGGCATCTCCACCCCGGCCTCGTCGGCCGTGCGCGAGGAACACTGCCGCGATATTGCCTTTCGGCGACGACCACGCGGCAGCCGACCACCACCATTGCCTGCCGCGCGAGCGCCGACGTTCGCAGTTTCTACCACTCGACCCATCTCACATCGGAGACGGAACCGATCATGGACACCGAACCATTCGATGGCATATAGTTTGGGACCTAACTATATGCCATCGAATCAATAGGAGTCATTATGTCCACCACCCACTCCCTCGCGATCCGGCAGGCGAGCGACGCCGAGATCCTGTACACCGCATCGGTCACCATGCGGCTGCTCATCGACGCGGAACAGGCCAACGGCACGGTGAGCACCCTCGAGGTGACCATGGCCCGCGGCGCCGACGGCGCGGCACCGCATTTCCACACGCGATCCGACGAACTGTTCTATGTCGCCGAAGGCGAGCTACAACTCATGGCCGGTGATCGCCTCGTCACCGTCGGCGCGGGCGGTACGGCGGTCGTGCCGAAGCACACCACCCATGCCTTCGGCGCCACACCGGACAGCGGCGCCCGCATCCTGATCGCGCTCATGCCCGGTGTCCAACGGTTCGGTTACTTCCGGCTGCTCGAGCGCATCGCGCGCGGTGAGGCGACCCTGGACGAACTGGCGGCCTCCCAGGACGAATACGACAACCACTTCGTCGACGCGCCCCGGTGGTGGCAGGAACGCGCCGCGCAGCGTCGCTGAACCGGGAACAACCGCGGACCGTGGCGGGTTCGCACCGGCATGACCTTCTCCGTCCCCGTGACCGTCCGCGGTTATGAACTCGATGTCCAAGGCCATGTCAATCAGGCGGTCTACCTCCAGTACGCCGAACACGCCCGCTGGGAGTGCTTACTGGCCGCCGGTCTGCAGGCGGACAAACTGGTGGCCGCCCGGGTAGGGCCGGTGGTCCTGGAAACCACCATCAAGTACCGGCGTGAACTGCGCGGCGGAGACGAGTTCCGGGTGACCTGTGCGTTCGAATGGGGTACGGGTAAGACCTATCGCGTCCGGCAGGAGATGCTCCGCGCCGACGGCACTCTCGCCGCCGAGGTGGTGGGGGTCGGCGGATTACTGGATCTGGACGCGCGGCGGCTCGTCCCGGATCCGGCCGGACGGTTGCGGGAACTGGCCACCAGGCCCGAACTCCTCGGCGGCTGACCCACCGGCAACCCGGGCAAACATTCCGGGGGGCCGGGCCGCCGGCCCCGCCCCCCGGAAAATTAAGCCCCCGGGATTTTACAGGGCTCGAGAAAAACATAAACAGTACCCGCAGTACCTCGTCGACATTGCGGCCCACGGAACCGGCGGTCACCGAAACGAACTGGATCTCGTTGTTCGGG
>NZ_JARWOV010000057.1 GCF_029868855.1 Nocardia carnea
GCCGTGGACCATGGCGCCGATGGTGGTGGCCCCACTCGCGGGACTGGTGATCGACCGCGTCGGCCCCCGGATCCTACTGGTCACCGGGCAGGCGCTGCTGGCCGTGGCGCTGGCCTGGATGGCGGCGGTGACGGGTAGACCGTTACGGGCTCTTTATTTTTCGCGGTATGCGTGGGTCTGGGCCTGGGCACGGCGGGGGCCGCCGGGGTCGATCGGGCGGCCCGGGTTCTCGGCGAGAACCGTGCCGAACCCTTGGATGTCCTGATGGCGCTGTGTCATCGGGCGATGTCGGATACCCGCGGCGCGGCAGTGACGCTGGCGCTGTTCAGCGCGCAGGAAGCGCAGTGGCTCGGCGTCGGCAATGTGGATTCCCAGGTGGTCACCGTCGGACCCACCGGACCCCAGATCAGCGCCACCGTATTGCAGAGCGGCGGGATCGTCGGCTACCGGCTGCCGCCGAACCTGCAGCCGCAGACGGTACCGGTGCGGCCGGGCGATCTGCTGCTCATGTCCACCGACGGTGTGGTGGTCGAACCGGATGCTGGGATCGACCTGGCCGCGTCGACGGCGGATATCGCCCGCGAACTCGTGGACCGGCATGCCAAGGACACCGATGACGCACTGGTGCTCGCCGCCCGGGTCCGCGGTGTCGCCCACGAAAAAGAAGCGTCATGACCCGCCGGGGCATGCCATGAGCGAGATCCTGACGGCGTTCCTCGACACCTATGCCGACGCTCTGCGCCGCCACCTCGCCGCGCCCGAACGCGACGGGCTGGCCGAAGCGCACGAACTCGGCCGCCGCGCGCTCGTCGAGGGCATCAGCCTGCTCGACCTCACCGAGCACCACTTCCGCGTCGCCAAACAGGTCCAGATCGATGCGGACGCGCCGGAAACCCCCGCCCCCACCGGGGCCGCCCGCGCCGACAGCCCGCTGGCCGAGAACGCGCTCGAATTCCTCCTACAGACCTTGATCACCCTCGATGTGGCCACCCGCGGCTATCTCGACGGCACCCGCCGCTACGAGCAGCAGCGTTCCCGCGCCGACGACCTCGCCGGGCGCGACGAATTCCGTACGGCCCTGGTGGAATCGCTGCAGGACGGATTCTTCGTCGCCGACGCCCGCGGCACGATCATCGAGGTCAACAAGGCATTCGGTGAGCTCACCGGGTACGGCGCGCCGGGCGTGCCCTACCCGATACCGCACCCGTGGTCGATTCCGGAGGGACCGCGCTACCCCGATCTGGGTACCGAGGCGTCCCGGTTCGTGGTGCCGATCCAGCACCGGGACGGCCGCCGCCGCTGGATCGGGGTGAGCACTAGCGCACTGGTGAAACCGGACGGCGAGGAACATATTTTCGTCGGCACAGTCCGCGATGTCACCGCCGAACACGACGCCCAGGCCCGCGACCAGGCCGCCAACCGCCTCGCCACGGCTCTCGCCGCGGCGACCACGGTGGCCGAGGTACTCGAGGTGGGGCTCGATGAACTACGGCGCACGGTCGGCGCGGAAACCGCTGTGGTGGCCGTATGGGCCGCCCATCAGGCCCCGGAGGTGTACGTCTCCGGGACACCGCCCGCCGGGGCCGCGGACGGAAGCGCCACCGGACTCGAACCGGCGACCGAGGCCATTCTCAAACGCGCGCGCCTGCGCCCCGGCCGCACCCTCATCGCCGTCCCCGAGGGCGCGGGCAGCGCGGAGGGCATCGTGGCGCCGCTGGGCGAGACGGGAGACGCCGCCCTGTGGCTGCGGTTCGCCGTGCCGCGGGTTGTCGACGCCGCGGATTGGACACTGTTCTCGCTGCTCATCGGGCATCTCAGTCTCGCCGTACAACGGGCCCGCAACTTCGATCAGGCCCGCTCGACCTCACTGACCCTGCAGCGAGCCATGCTCGGCCCGATAGAACTCCCGCCCCGGTTCTCGGTGCACTACGAACCCGCGCTGCCGCCGCTCGAGATCGGCGGCGACTGGTACGACGTGGTACCGCTACCGGACGGAACGATCGGGGTCGTGGTCGGCGACTGTGTGGGTCGCGGATTGTCCGCGGCCGTGGTCATGGGCCAGCTCCGTACCGCCGCCCGGGCGCTGCTGTTACGTGGTGCCGGACCGGCGCAGTTGCTCAGCGAACTGGATCCGGTGGCAGCCCGTATCCCCGGCGCCCTGTGCACCACTGTCTGCGCGGCAGTCCTGGACCCGGTGCGCGGACTGGTCCGCTACAGCAATGCCGGACATATGCCGCCCATCCTGGCGGATGTGGACAAAACCGGCCGGCTGCTCGAAGGCGGCCGGTCGGTTCCGCTGGCCACCTTCGAAACCCTGCGCCGCCCCGAGGCCACCACCCCGCTGCCGCCCGGATCGACCCTGGTGTTGTTCACCGACGGGCTGGTGGAACGCCGGGGCGAGGATATCGACGAAGGTTTCACGAAGATCGCGGAAACGCTGGCCGATACGGCCGAGAAGCTACCTCGCGAGGTAGCCGATTCGGTACTTTCGGCCTTGCGGCCGGACGGCGGATACGACGACGATATCGCCATGGTGGTCTACCGCCAGCCGCCGGAACCGCTGAAATTGGACCTCCCGGCCCGGCCCGACCGGCTGACCATGCTGCGCCGCTCTCTGACAGCCTGGCTGTCCGCCGCGGCGGTCCCGCACAATCTGACCGCCGATCTGGTCGCGGCGACCAACGAGGCGTGCAGCAACAGCATCGAACACGCCTATCAGGGCGGTGCCACGGACACCGAACGAGTGATGATCACCGCGGAATGCGCGGGCGACCGGGTGGTCATCGAGACCACCGATACCGGGACGTGGCGGCCCCGCCCCACGGATCCGGGCCCGCGGGGCCGGGGAATCGATATGATGCGGGCACTCACCGAGGAACTCGAGATCGACCATCCCGGTCCCGGCACCCGGGTACGGATGTCGGTGACCCTGCCGGCGATCACGTTCCCGGTGGCCAGCGCCCTGCGCGGAACGAACAACCGCTCCCGCGGGGGTACGATGCAGCGAGATCGAGAGGCCCATGGCAGATTGTGATGATGTGACGAACTCTTCTCCGGACGCGAACCCACTCACGGATACGATGACGACTGCGGTCGCCGACCACGACGGCGTCACCGTGCTCACGGTGACCGGCGAGGTCGATCTCGCCACGGCACCCGCCCTGGAAACCGCGATCGACGCGGCGCTCGATTCCGGAGCGGATCACCTGGTCATCGACCTCGCGGCCGTCAGCTTCCTGGCCTCGGCCGGGATGGCCGCATTGGTCGCCGCACATCAGCGCGCCGGAGACAAAACCACCATCGCACTGGTTGCCGAGGGGCCGGCCACCAGCCGGCAGCTGAAGATGACGGCACTGGACCAGGTCTTCGACCTGCATTCCACCCTGGGCGACGCGCTCGCGAGCGTACGAGGCGCCTGACCCCTACCGCCGCTCCGGCGATTCGCCCGGCTCGACCGGCGATCGCCGGGAGCCGCGGCGCCGCCGTGTTGTCATAACCGGCGATTCCGAGAATCCACCGCCCCGGAGATCCGGTCGCAGCGTTCCGGGTCGGCCGAATCCATCCCGCCCGGATTCGAGCGGAGCCTCTGCCGCTACGGCGCCGTGACCCGGACATGCGGACGCTCCACGCGCCGGCTGCGGCTGCTGAGCGTCCGCCGCCGGCTCAGCGGCGATAAGACAGGATTCCGGGGCCTCGGCAGGGCGCGGGGAGAACATCCGCCGCGCCGCACCCGGCCGGGGCTGATATCAGTCGCAGAGGGTGCGCAGCTGTTCGATCAGCGCGACCCGATCGGCCGGGGTGGCCGCCAGTGGGGCGACATTGAGCACGGTGACTCCGGCCTCGGCGAAGGCGGCGATACGTTCCTTGACGTATCCGGCCGGGCCGATCAGCGAGACATCGCGAACCAGCTGGTCGGGAACGACCTGGGTGGCCTCGTCCTTCTTCCCGGCCAGGTACAGCTCCTGGATCCGGTCGGCCTCGGCGCCGTACCCGTACTTGGTGGCGAGGGTGTGGTAGAAGTTCTTGCCCTTGGCTCCCATACCGCCGATGTAGAGCGCCAGCATGGGTTTGACGAACTCCAGGAGCGGCTCGACGTTCTCGCCGATCGCCAGGGCCGGACCGGCGTAGATATCGAGCGGGCCGAGTTCGGGGTCGCGCCGTTCCGCACCCGCGCGCAGCGCGTCACCGAAGACAGCGTCGGCGCGTTCGGGCAGGAAGAAGATCGGCTGCCAGCCTTCGGCGACCTCCGCGGCGAGCGCAACGTTTTTCGGGCCGAGCGCGGCCAGTAGCACTGGGATACGTTCGCGGACAGGGTGATTGATCAATTTCAGCGGTTTGCCGAGCCCGGTGCCCACACCTTCGGGCAGGGGGATCTGATAGTACTTGCCCTGGTAGGTGAGCCGTTCCCGGCGCCACACCTTGCGGCAGATCTCGACGAGCTCGCGGGTACGCCCGATCGGCGCGTCGTAGGGAACGCCGTGGAAACCCTCGATGACCTGCGGGCCGGAGGCGCCCAGGCCCAGGACGAAGCGACCGTCGGAGACGAAGTCGAGCCCGGCCGCGGTCATCGCGGTCAGCGTGGGTGTCCGGGTGTAGAGCTGCATGATTCCTGAGGCCAGTTGCAGCCGTGAGGTTTTGGCCGCCAGGTAGCCCAGGGCGCTCACCGCGTCGAACGAGTACGCCTCGGGGACGAACACGATATCCAGGCCGGCCCGTTCCAAATCGGCCACTTCGGCCGCGGCTTCCGTGAAGCCGCCCGAGTAATTGATGCTCAATCCGATCCGCATGCCCTCAACATAAACCCGGCTACGGGGTGGCCCGGCACCGGCCACGCCGGGGGACGCGGTAGGTTGAGGGCAGTAAGCCCGTGCGCAGTGCAGCTAACTTCGAGCTACCGTGTCGAGAAAGGCCTGATCGTGTCGCAGCCCACCCAATCGCCCCAGCCCACCGGCGCCGGTTTCGGCGGGTCGCCCATCGGCGACTACCTGGGCGAACTCGCGGCGAAGGTGCCCGCACCGGGCGGCGGCGCGGTCGCCGCACTGCATGCGGCCCAGGGCGCGGCGCTGGTCGCCATGGTCGCGCGGTACACCACCCGGGCCAAGGACGCCGAGAACCGGCCGGTCGTCGACCGGATCATCGAGGCAGCCGACGCGACCCGCGAGCGCGCGCTCGCCCTCGCCGATGCCGACGCCGATGCCTTCACCGCGGTGGGCGCGGCCTACAAGCTGCCCAAGGAGTCCGAGGGCGAGAAGGCCGAGCGCGCCACCGCGATCGAGGCGGCCCTGCTCGAAGCCGCCCGAATCCCGGCGGCCGTGGTCGACGAGGCCGACGGCGTCCTGGCTCTCGCAGCCGAATTGCTGCCGATCGGAAACCCGAATGTAGTCACCGATATCGGCGCTGCCGGTGCAGCCGCACGGGCCGCCGCGGTGACCTCACAACTGAATATCGAGATCAACCTGGGTTCACTTCCGGCCGAGCGCGCCGCGGCATTCGCCGAGGTCCTGGGCCGGATCTCGGAAATCACCGCACGCGCGGATTCGCTACACCAGGAAGTGCTCCATGCGGTCCGTACCTGAAACGCGTGCACATATCAGCACGCGCGAATTAACCAGGTATATGCCGAACTGGGATTATTCGAGATATAAGTAAGAACTCGGCACGCGTAGAATGGGCGACGTTCGGAGATATTCGCACTGCTCCACCGCTCGACCCAGGCACCATCGGCTAGACCGGCCGGCGGAGTTCCGGTGGCCGGGAACTGTTTGCTCCAGCTCGACGAGTGCAGGAGGTAACGGTGAGGATCGGGTACACATCGACGCCGGCAGCGGCGGAAGTCCATGAGCCGGGAATCGATGTCATCACCGAACACGGAGTCGTCTCCAATATCGCCGACTGCTCGGCGGATCCGGGCACTTTGACACCGGGCCAGGCCCGGCGCGCCCACGATATCCACAGACTCTGTTCTCCCGAATGTCTGGTCCGCAGACGCGCCGGCTCGACCCTGGCCATCGCCGCGCCGCCGGACCGGCCTGCTTTCGGTATTTCGCCCGGCCGTTCGGCCCGTTACGGCGATTGATATTCCCGCGCGGCGGAGGCGAAACAGCCCCGTATGTCGCGCTTCATTCCGGCCGCCGGGATATTCCGGCGTGCTTTCGATAGCTCCACGCGCTCCCAACGAATGGTTCTTGATCAGCTCCACCCATTGGCCGGGCGGCGCTCGACAACTGTCGTGCGGCCACAAAACGAGGAGGAAAGTTGAGCACCATATTCACGAATGCGGAATCCGAATCGGATACTCCGGCGCGAAAACCCCGGCGCGCCCGCTTCGGCGGGGCCGGGCGTAACCACCCGTTGAACATCGTGCTGGTCGCGCCACCGTATTTCGATGTGCCCCCGGCCGGTTACGGCGGCGTCGAGGCCGTGGTGGCCGAACTCGCCGATACCCTGGTCGCGCGCGGGCACCGGGTGACGCTGCTGGGCGCCGGAAAGCCCGGTACGGATGCGGAATTCGTGCCGGTCTGGGAGACCACCCAGGCCGATCGGCTGGGCGACCCGTTCCCCGAGGTCGTCAATGCCCTGAAGGTGCGGCGCATGGTGGAGAAACTGGCCCGCTCCCGCCATATCGACATCATCCACGACCACACGTTCGCCGGCCCGCTGAACGCCCCGGCCTACGAGAACCTGGGCATCCCGACCGCGGTCACCGTGCACGGGCCGGTCGACAACGATATGTGGGAGTACTACGGCGCTCTCGACGAGCACACCCGCCTGGTGGCGATCAGTGACCGGCAGCGGGAACTGGCGCCGAGTTTCAACTGGATCGGCCGGGTGCACAACGCATTGCGTCCGAGCGAATGGCCGTTCCGCACCGAGAAGCAGGACTACGCACTGTTCCTCGGCCGCTACGCCCCCTACAAGGGGCCGCATCTGGCCCTGCGGGCGGCACACGAGGCCGGGATCAAACTGGTGCTGGCCGGTAAATGCAACGAGCCGCCGGAAAAGGCGTTCTTCGCCAAGGAGATCGAACCGCTGCTCACCGATACCGACCACATCTTCGGGGAAGCCGATGCGGTCGCCAAACGCGAACTACTGGCCGGTGCGCGCTGTCTGCTGTTCCCGATCCGCTGGGAAGAACCGTTCGGCATCGTGATGATCGAGGCGATGGCCTGCGGTACCCCGGTGGTGGCCTTGCGCGGCGGTGCGGTGGAGGAGGTGATCGAGGACGGTGTCACCGGCATCATCTGCGATCATCCGGACGAATTGCCTGCCGCCATCGCCAAAGCGAGCGAACTCGACCCGCATGCGTGCCGTCGCCGTGTCGAAGATTATTTCGGCGTGGACCAGCTCGGCGCGGGCTACGAGGCCGCCTATTACCGCATACTCGATGCATGGGACGAGGCCCACAGCAGGGGCCAGGCACTGTCCGCCGTCGGTATGCGCCGCACCGCCGTACCCGCGATCCGCGCCGACGCCGGCACGACACCGGTATGGAGTAGGGCATGAACGCACCGCCGAGGATTCTCAACTCCGGCCAGCCCGGCGCCCGGGACCGCGGGGGGGGGGGGGGGGCCCCGGGGGGGGCCCCGTCTTCTTCCTGGCGGCCCAGCCGGACCCGGGGCCGGCCCCCCGGGGGGGGGGCCGGCCGGTCCTCCCCGGCTTGGTCGTATTGGGGGGCCCTCCCGGGGGCGGCGGCGGGCGCGGCGATATAGGC
>NZ_JARWOV010000058.1 GCF_029868855.1 Nocardia carnea
CGCGGCGGCCAGGGCGATATCCGCCCGGTCGTTCACTGCCAGCAGCGCGCCGTGGCGGCGAGTCGCAGCGCGTAGCTCGGCGAGCGCCGCGAGTTCACCCATGGCCTCCAGCGGGCCGAACCGCTGCTCACCGGGCGACCCCTTGTCACGTAGCTGGATTATGTCGACACCACCGGCCAGCGCGGCATCCGCGAACGCGGCCAGATCGCCCTTCTCCCGGCGGGCGTCGGTGCACAGGTACAGCCGGGCGGTCGCGAGACGATCGCGCGGCGGAAGCTGTCGGCGAGCGGAGGACGGTTGCACAACTGCCACCGTAACCGCGCTAACGTGGAAATGTTGCAGGAGGTGGAACGTAGTGCGAACATCCGCGCTGCCGGCGCGGGCGCCGGGACGGGCGCACCCGATCCGGATTCGTCCGGCCGGGCGCTTTTCCGGTGCCGGAGATGCAGCCCAGCCCACCGGACTCGGCGCAGTGATGGCACCCGGAGCGGGCTGGACTCGGCGAACAGGTGCACGAATGGGAGTGCTCACCGGCACGCTGCCCCACGGACGCCCCCGGGTCCCGCGCACCGCCGGGGACCTCGACTCGCTAGCGGGCAGCACGGGCAGCACGCTTCCGATCTGCGCAGGCAGGACGCGCGCGGACGACGCAAACGGCCCGGAACCCGCGGCGGCAGAATCTACCTACTCGGAAGGCGCACAGACCGGTGCCACACCCGAGTGAGCTGCGCACCGACCCGGATGTGACCACATACCCAGTCGAACGAATGCCCCGGAGGAGGTGGCGAGGATGACCGTGCCGCAGCGCGCACCCGACTCGACCGTCGCCGTGGTCGGTGGCGGGGTGATCGGGCTCGCGGTGGCCTGGCGGGCCGCGGCAGCGGGCTGGACGGTGACCCTCTTCGACCCGGCGGTCGGCAGCGGCGCCTCGTGGGTGGCCGGCGGGATGCTCGCCCCGCTGTCCGAAGGCTGGCCCGGTGAGGACGATGTGCTCGCGTTCGGAGCGGCGGCGCTGGCCCATTGGCCGGATTTCGCGGCCCGGCTGGCGACGGTTACGGGGACGGATGTCTTCGTGGCCGGGGAAACGCTGACCATCGCGCAGGACGGGGCGGACGCCGCCGATCTGCGCACCATCGCCGACTGGGTGAACGGGCACGGACACGAGCTGCGGCTGTTGGACCGCGCCGGTGTGCGGGCGCTGGAACCCGTGCTGGCACGCACCGTGCGGGCCGGTCTACTCGCCGCCGCCGAACCCGCCATCGACAACCGGCGGCTGGTCACCGCACTGCGCAAGGCGGCCGGCGAAGCCGGTGTCACCGTACGCCCGGAGCGGGTACGCGACCTCGCCGAACTCGACCACGACCGGATCGTGCTGGCCGCGGGCGCCGCATCGGCGGCGCTCTGGCCGGGGCTGCCGGTGCGGCCGGTGAAGGGCGAGATCCTGCGCTTGCGGCAACGTCCGGGGACGCAACCGCCACCGACCCGCGTGGTGCGGGCCCGGGTCCACGGCCGGCCCGTGTACTTCGTGCCCCGCGACGACGGTGTCGTCGTGGGCGCGACCCAATACGAGGCGGGTTTCGATACCGCCGTCACCGTCGCCGGGGTGCGCGATCTCATCGCCGACGCCGAAACCGTGCTGCCCGGGATAGGTGAATACGAACTGGCCGAGGCGAGCGCCGGGTCCCGGCCGGGCACCCCGGACAATCTGCCACTGATCGGCCGGTTGTCCGACCGCGTGCTCGCCGCCACCGGGCACGGCCGCAATGGCATGCTGACCAGTGCGCTCACGGCCGATGCCGTCCTTGCCGAACTCGGCGGACAGCCGCTCGCCGAAGTCGCGGCGGCCGATCCGCGCCGCTTCGGTGCGTCCACACCCTCAGGAGGTAGTCGATGACAGTGTCATCAGCATCGGGGTCACCCACGGCGGGGTCGCCGGTTCCCCTCGGCGTGACGGTGAACGGGACCGATCACGAATTCGCCGCCCCGCTCACCGTCCGGGAACTGCTGGAACGCCTGGAACTGCCGAGCCAGGGCGTCGCGCTCGCGGTGGACGGCGCGGTGTTCCCGAAATCACGCTGGGACGAACCGGTCGGGCGCGGCTGGCAGATCGATGTGCTGACGGCGGTCCAGGGTGGCTGACGAACCGTTGCGGATCGCCGACCGCACCTTCGGCTCCCGGCTGATCATGGGAACCGGCGGGGCGGAGAACCTGGCCGTGCTGGAAGAGGCGCTGGTGGCCTCCGGTACCGAACTGACCACGGTTGCCATGCGCCGCGTCGACTCCGCCGGCGGTACCGGCGTGCTCGACCTGCTGAAACGGCTCGATATCGCACCGCTGCCGAACACCGCGGGCTGCCGCACCGCCGCCGAGGCCGTGCTCACCGCCCGGCTGGCGGCCGAGGCGCTGGATACGAACTGGGTGAAACTAGAGGTGATCGCCGACGAGCGCACCCTGCTGCCCGACCCGATAGAACTCCTCGACGCGGCCGAACAGCTGGTCGACGCGGGGTTCACGGTACTGCCGTATACGAACGACGACCCGGCCTTGGCGCGGCGGCTCGAGGATGCGGGCTGTGCGGCGGTGATGCCACTGGGCTCGCCGATCGGTACGGGGCTGGGAATCGGCAATCCGCACAATATCGAGATGATCGTGAGCCGCGCGCAGGTGCCGGTGATCCTGGACGCCGGTATCGGTACGGCCAGCGACGCCGCACTCGCCATGGAACTCGGCTGTTCGGCCGTCCTGCTCGCGACCGCCGTCACCCGCGCCCGGCAACCGGCTTTGATGGCCGCCGCCATGGCGGACGCGGTGCGCGCCGGGTACCGGGCACGCGAGGCGGGCCGCATACCGAAACGATTCTGGGCACAGGCCTCGTCGCCCGAGCTGTAGACCCCGGGTCGCGCCGGGGTCGGTATCGGGGGCGGCTCATCCTCGAGGATGATCCCGACTCCCGACCATCGGGCGACGCGTATGCGTTCCTGATAGGGCATGCTGGTCGGCATGATCGAAGTCCGGGGCTTGACCAAGCATTACGGGCAGACCGTCGCGGTCCAGGACCTGACCTTCACGGTGCGACCGGGGCAGGTCACCGGTTTTCTCGGACCGAACGGCGCCGGTAAATCCACCACCATGCGGATGATCCTGGGGCTGGACCGGCCCACATCGGGTGCCGCACTGATCGACGGCCGGCCGTATGCCGAGCTGAAGCACCCATTACGTGAGGTCGGCGCGCTGCTCGACGCGAAATGGGTGCATCCCAACCGCTCCGCACGCGCCCATCTGGAATGGATGGCCGCCTCCAACGACCTGCCGAAATCGCGGGTCGAGGAGGTATTGCGCCTGGTCGGCCTCTCGGAGGTGGCCGGGAAATCCGCGGGCGGATTCTCGCTCGGGATGTCGCAGCGGCTGGGTCTGGCGGGGGCGCTGCTGGGCGACCCGAAGGTGCTGCTGTTCGACGAGCCGGTCAACGGTCTGGATCCGGAGGGCATCCTGTGGATCCGCCGGTTCATGCAGCGGCTCGCCGCCGAGGGACGCACCGTGCTGGTGTCGAGCCACCTGCTGTCGGAGATGGCGCAGACCGCCGACCACCTGGTGGTCATCGGGCGTGGCCGGCTCATCTCCGATTCGACGACCTCCGAATTCATCGAACGGGCGTCGGAGGCCTCGGTCCGGGTGCGCAGCCCACAACTGGACGAACTGCGCAGCCTGCTCACCTCGCACGGGATGACGGTGAAGGAGAACGACGGCAATGCCGACGGTGCGGCGCTCATCGTGAACGGGGTCACCAGCGATGCCGTCGGGACGCTGGCCGCCGAACACCAGATCACCCTCTTCGAACTCGCCCCGCAGCGCGGCTCCCTGGAAGAGGCATTCATGCGGATGACCGGCGGGGACGTCCAATACCACGGCGAGATCGGATCACCGGCGGATGCCACCGTGATCATGGACAAGCCGGCGGATTCCGAGCCGATGTTCACGGGAGGTACGAAGTAATGGGCGTGATCGCCGCGGAACGCATCAAACTCACCTCCACCCGCTCACCGTGGTGGTGTTCGGTGATCGTGGTAGCACTGGCCGTCGGATTCGCCGCCCTGTTCGGTCTGATCGGGCGGATCGCCGCCGATGATCCGCAGGCCTCCGGCGCACCCGTCATCACGGTCGATACCGCGTTCCTCGGGGTCACCGGGTTCGGCATCCTGGTGCTGTCCATCATGGCGACCCTGACCGTGACCAGCGAATACCGGTTCGGCATCATCCGGACCACCTTCCAGGCCATCCCGAACCGCACATCCGTGGTCGGCGCGAAAGCGATACTGGTGGGTCTCTATGCCGCGGTACTGACCACCGTGCTGGCCTTCGCCGCCTACGCCGTCGCCAAGGCGGTCGCGGGGGATGCGGGAACAACGCTGGTGCTCGAGGGCAACTGGCGTGCGCTCTACGCGGTGCCCGTCCTGGCCTTCCTCAACGTGGTGCTGGCCATCGCGATCGGTGTGCTGGTCCGGCAATCCGCCGCGGCGATCTCCTTGCTCGTACTGTGGCAATTGATCATCGAACCCTTGGTCGGCGCACTGGGTAAAGTGGGACGTGAGATCAGCGCGTTCTTGCCGTTCCAGAACGCGAGCCGCTTCGCGACGATGGACGAATCGCTGTCCTCGGCGAACTGGCACTGGGGTGTGTGGGGCAGCCTCGGCTACTTCACCGCCTTCGTCGTAGTCGTCGCGGGCATCGCGTTGCTGGTGGTGAATCGGCGCGACGCCTGACCCCGAACCGCCCGAGCCGCTTCCCTCGCCGCTCGGGTAGAGGGTGCGTGACCTCGTCGGGAGAATTCACGCACCCCGCGCCTCGGCGGCCACTGCCCGGCCGCCGGGGTGCTCAACCACCGGTCCGATGCGCTCACGCACCGGACCGGTGGTCGTTATCACAGCCTGGACATCCGACCTGATCATCGATCCGCGGCCGCCGGGAAGGCCCACTATCGGTAACCGGGAGTTCACCTCCCACTCCGCGGCGCTGGCTACTATCGAACTCGAGACCGACGAGGTCAGGCACCACACGTTTTCCATCGGCGGACCCAACGGCGTGCCGCATCCTCCGATAGAGAGGTGACAGGTGACGATTCTCAGCACTCCCCCCATGTCCGACCCCCTGAGATACCCTCGGGGCGTGAACGACAAACCCTCCGGCAGCGCAGCACCGGAGCCGGAGGTCGTCAGCGATATCGCGGCCGGCGTCGGCGGCGAGGATCCGGCGATCGAATCGAGCCCGGTCCGGAGAAACGGTGATTCGGCGAGCACGCGGTCACGACGGGCGCAGCGCCGACGGCACGGTGCGACCACAGCGGGACCCCGGCCCACCGCCGAGTACGGGGACAGCACCACCGCGGGGGACACGGACAGCGTCACCACCGGGAACGCAGACGAGCCCTCCCGCGCCCGGATCGGTCCGCTCTCCGCATTCATGTATGCCGCGAACAACCGTCCGGATGTGATCGACGTCCTGCGTAAGGCCCGCAAACAGCTCCCCGGTGATCCCGCTTTCGGCGATCCGCTCTCGGTCAGCGGCCCCGGCGGCGCCCGGGCCGTGGCCCGCGCCGCGGACCGGCTGGTCGGCGACAGCCCCAGTGCGGCCCGCGAGATCGGTTTCGGCGCCCTGCAGGTCTGGCAGGCCGCGCTCGAACGCCTCGGCCGGGGCAAGGGCACCCAGGAAATGACCGTGATGTTCACCGACCTGGTTTCGTTCTCGTCGTGGTCGCTGACCGCCGGTGACGAAGCCACCCTGGACCTGCTGCGCAGGGTCGCCCGCGCCATCGAACCGCCCATCGCCGAACGCGGCGGGCAGGTCGTGAAACGGATGGGCGACGGGGTGATGGCGGTGTTCCCGTCCGCCGACCGCGCGGTCGAGGCCGCGATCGCGGCGCGGCGCAACCTCGCCGATATCACCGTCGGTACCTACCGGCCCCGGATGCGGATCGGCCTGCACACCGGGTCGCCGCGGGAGATCGGCGGCGACTGGCTGGGCGTGGACGTGACGATCGCGGCCCGTGTGATGGAAGCGGCGGGCAACGGCCGGATGATGATCTCCGAATCCACCCTGGCCGCGCTGGAACCCGAGACGCTGGCCGAGCTCGGGCACACCGCCCGGCCCTATCGGCGCAGTTTCTTCGCGGCCCCGCTCAGCGGTGTTCCGGAAGACCTGCGTATCTACCGGGTGAGCTCGGCGTAGCGTCCGTTCGCTCGATGCCGAATCGCCGGAAAGCTGTCACCGGATGCGGAATTTCGGTGACTGTGCATCCGCGGCCGATCGTCTGCGGAGACCTCCGTATCGGTATCCTTGCTACACGGTTGCGCCGGTTTTGCTTGCGGGCGGTTTGACGACACCGACCAGGTCCGCGTTGCCCATCTGGTAGGTGTTGGACCGCACCTGGTCGCTGGAATTGCCCTCGATGGTCCTGATGGTGTTTCCGCTCACTGATTCCACGATGCCGATGTGGTCTGGGTTCCCGTCGCCCTGCCAATCGAAGATGATCAGATCGCCCGGCTCGGCCTGGTCGGCAGTGGCGGTCTCGAGGTTGGCCTTGGCGTCGTTCCAGATCGCGGGGACGTAGTTCTTGTTCGTCCAGTCGACCTCGTAACCGGCCTTTTCCCAGACGTAGCTGGTGAACGAGGCACACCACGCGTCGCCGATGTCGTACGGGGTTCTCGCGCCGGTATCGGTGTAGTACGCGGAATTGGAACTGCCGCCCCGTTCGGCCACCCCGCGTTCCAGTTCGTCGCGGGCGATGCCGAGGATGCTGTCGCGGGTGGCGTCGCCCGTCACGGTGAAGGTCATATTGCTCTTCGGTGAGGTCGCACCCCAGATTTCGGCCGGGCTGCCGTTGTTGCCCGGGTTGGCGCGTTCGATGTTCTCCGCATGGCTTTCCATATCCCGCTGTGCGGTATCGACGAGGTCGATGACTTCGTCGAGTGTGTTCAGGGCGGCGCCGACAGCCGCGTACTCCGAATCGATCGGCATGTACGGCTCGCCCTCGCCGGGGCCCGGGTACTGCGACAGTTTTTCTTGCAGCGTGCCGACCTTCGTCTTGATCTGCTGGAAGGTTCCGTTCGTGACGCTGAACGCCGCGAAGGCGGAATTGTTCACCGACTTGTGCTGGTCCTGCAGGCTTCCGGTCTTGGTTTCGATCTTCTCGCGAGTGGCACTGTGCTGATCGATCATGACGGATTCCCCTACGTCCGCGTCGAGACCTTCCGCACTCAGCAAGCCTTGAGTGGTCAGCCACCCGACCAGATCCACGTCGTAGTCCGCGTCACCCGTCGCCAGTGTGAGGACCTGCGCCTGAATCCCCTCCTCGACGGCCTCGATCACCGCTACGGCCATGGGCCGCGCCCCATTGGGCGGATCCAGGTTTATTTCCAGTTCCGCACGCGTCGTCATCCGAGCATCCACCTCGGCCCGGCGTAATCGACCGGCCGGCGTTCGAACCTCATCAGCACCTCACGAACGCACTCATCCGAGCCGCCGTGTACCCGTCGGCGGTTCGACACCACAGATTGCATCGAGTATCGGACATTCCCGACATTGGTGATACGCGACGCCATGGTCCCGGCCGGCGGCCTGCCCAGCGCGCGGGCAGCAAACGAGCCACGCCAGAACTCCCCGGTGTTGGGCATCCCGCCGCGGGAAGCCGTGGGACCGAACCCGTTCAGGATGTGAACAGCGCCCTGTCGCTGTCCGGTATCCAGCAATCGGGCGCGATATCACGGTTGAAGTTGTCGCGGAAATAGGCGACCAGATCCGCGACACCAGGATGCGGATCACCGGCGTCCCACAGCAGCGCATGCGGGTACGCCGGGGTCGGGTCGACAACGGGCACTCGCCGAATATTCGGATGCCACGGAGATTCGAAACCCTCGGCGCTGAATGTGGCGAGCGATTCCGAACCGGCGATGTGCTCGATCAGCGTCTCGATCGGAGCCGGCCCCCGGTCGGCGGGGATATCGGGGAATAGTTCCGCCCGCCGGCGGCTGTCGATCACGACCCCGCTGTACCGGCTCAGTTCGCGGTAATAATCGGCCCATTCCGACTCCACCGAGGTCCCGGGCACCCACACCGTCACCCCGGCGAGTTCGGCGAGTGGAACCGCCGCGCGCCCGGCGAGCGGATGGTCCTTGCCGACCAGCAGATGCAGCGGGTCCAGGTGGAACGGGGCCGCCGCGATCCGCGCCGGCAGGGCGCGGGGGCCGCCGTGGGCACGGGCGAAGGCCGCATCGACCCGCCCGGCCACCAGGGCGTCGCGGGAGGTGACGAACGGATTGGTCAGCACGATCTCGGTGTCGCGGCCGGGATGCCGGCCGAGATAGTAACGCATAGCCCGCATTTCGGTCGCACGCTCCCCCAGAACCGCGACCCGGAGCGGCCGTGGTTGCCGTAGCACCCTGGCCACGGCTTCGTCGGCGACCGCCAGCAGCGACCGCGCGTGCGGCAGGAACCGGGCGGCAGCCGCTGTGGGTGCGGCGCCGGTGGGCACCCGGTCGAACAACTCGAGGCCGAACTGCTTCTCCAGTCGCGCGATACGTTTGGACACTGCCTGCTGGCTGATCCCGAGCAGCGCCGCCGCCGCGCTGAACTGACCTTCGTCGGCGACGGCGACGAAAGCCCGCACCGCCGCCAGGTCGAGGTCGCCCGACTCACCTCGCGATACACCCATCGGTTGTTCCAATCTTCGTGTCGATTGTTCGACCTAACGCATTTCACCTGGTCATATGTGCCGAATCAACCTTATCGGCCGCTCCGGCTGGACAACCGGGCGGCCCGGACACGGCTCGACGGGGTTCACCGATGACGAACGCTTCTTTCGTGCATCTGCACAACCACACCGAGTATTCGATGCTCGACGGGATGGCCAAGGTCGATCCGCTGTTCGCCGAGGCCGAGCGGCTCGGTATGCCCGCGGTCGGGATGACCGACCACGGGAATATGTACGGGGCGGCGGAGTTCTTCCGGCGGTCCCGGCAGTCGGCGGTGAAACCGATTATCGGGATCGAGGCGTATATCGCTCCGGGGTCGAGGTTTTCCACCGAGCGGGTGCGGTGGGGTGACCCGTCGCAGAAAGCCGACGACGTGTCCGGCTCCGGCGCCTACCTGCACATGACGATCTTCGCCCGCAATGCCACCGGTCTGCGCAACCTCTTCCGCCTGTCGTCGCGGGCGTCGTTCGAAGGGCAGCTGGGGAAATGGCCGCGGATGGATGCCGAGCTGATCGCCGAACACGCCGAGGGGTTGATCGCCACCACCGGCTGCCCGTCCGGGGAGGTCCAGACCCGTTTACGGCTGGGGCAATTCGACGCCGCGTACGAAGCCGCGGGTCGATGGCGCGATATATTCGGCGCGGAGAATTTCCTGCTCGAGCTGATGGACCACGGGCTCACGATCGAACGCCGGGTGCGCGCGGATCTGCTCGCCGTCGGGGAGAAGGTCGGTCTGACCCCGTTGGCCACCAACGACTGTCACTATGTGCTACGGCAGCAGTCGGCCGCCCACGAGGCCATGCTGTGCGTCCAGACCGGGAAGACGCTGTCCGATCCGACGCGGTTCCGGTTCGGCGGCGACGGCTACTACCTGAAATCACCGGCCGAGATGCGGGCGCTGTGGGACGACGAGATACCCGGTGCCTGCGACACCACCCTCGCGGTGGCCGAACGTATCGAGCCCTACGACGAGGTTTGGGAATTCCGCGACCGGATGCCGGTCTTCCCGGTGCCCGAGGGGCATACCGAGGACAGCTGGTTGCGACAGGAGGTGGCGGCCGGGTTGCGCTGGCGCTTTCCCGGCGGAGTGCCGGACAGCTACCGGCATCGCGCGGAGTTCGAACTGGACATCATCCGCGACAAGGGTTTCCCGGCCTACTTCCTCGTGGTGGGCGACCTCATCGCCTATGCGCGTCGTGCCGGGATCCGGGTGGGGCCGGGACGCGGTTCGGCGGCCGGGTCGCTGGTGGCATACGCGCTGGCCATCACCAATATCGATCCCATCGAGCACGGTCTGCTGTTCGAACGTTTCCTCAACCCGGAGCGGCCGTCCGCGCCCGATATCGATATCGACTTCGACGACCGGCGCCGCGGCGAGATGATCCGGTACGCCACCGAACGCTGGGGTGCGGACAAGGTCGCGCAGGTGATCACCTTCGGCACCATCAAGACCAAGGCCGCCATCAAGGACGCGGCGCGGGTGCAGTTCGGGCAGCCCGGATTCGCTGTGGCCGACCGGATCACCAAGGCGCTACCGCCGGCGGTGGCGGCGAAGGATATCTCGGTCGCAGGCATCACCGATCCCGGCCACGAACGCTACGGCGAGGCCGCGGAGGTCCGCGCCCTCATCGACGCCGACCCCGATATCCGCCGGATCTACGACACCGCGGTGGGTCTGGAAGGCATGGTCCGCGGCGCGGGTGTCCATGCCTGCGCGGTGATCCTGTCCAGCGAACCGCTGCTCGATGTGGTGCCGCTGTGGAAACGACCGCAGGACGGGGCGGTCATCACCGGGTGGGACTATCCGTCGTGCGAGGCCATCGGCCTGCTCAAAATGGATTTCCTGGGTCTGCGGACCCTCACGGTGATCGGTGACTGTCTGGACAATATTCGCACCAACCGCGGTCTCGACATCGACCTCGATACCCTGCAACTCGACGACGAGGCGACATACGCGATGCTCGCCCGTGGCGACAACCTGGGTGTATTCCAGCTGGATTCGGCCGGTATGCGCGAACTGCTACTGCGGATGACGCCGACGGAGTTCAACGATCTGGTGGCCTCCAATGCCCTGTACCGGCCCGGGCCGATGGGCGTGGGCGCGCACTGGGCCTATGCCGACCGCAAGAACGGCCGGGAGGTGGTGACACCGATCCACCCCGAGCTCGACGAACCGCTGCGCGAGATTCTCGCCGAAACCTACGCGCTGATCGTCTACCAGGAACAGATCATGCAGATCGCGCAGCAGGTCGCCGGTTACTCGCTGGGTCAGGCCGATCTGCTGCGCCGCGCCATGGGCAAGAAGAAACCCGAGGTGCTGGCCATGGAGTTCGAGAACTTCCGTAGCGGTATGCGCGGCAACGGATACAGCGACGCCGCGGTGACCGCACTGTGGGAGGCGGTACTGCCGTTCGCCGGGTACGCCTACAACAAATCCCACGCCGCCGGCTACAGCCTGGTGATGTACTGGACCGCCTATCTGAAGGCGAATCATCCGGCGGAGTTCATGGCTGCGCTGCTCACCTCGGTCGGCGACGACAAGGACAAATCCGCGACCTACCTCGCCGACTGCCGCAAACGCGGGATCCGGGTACTCCCGCCGGACGTGAACCAGTCCGCGGCCACCTTCACCAGCGTCGGCGCCGATATCCGGTTCGGTCTGGGCGCCGTGCGGAATGTGGGTGAACCGGTGGTACAGGCCGTGCTCCGCGCGCGGACGCCGGGAGGGTTCACCAGTTTCTCCGACTACCTCACCAGGGTCGATACCACCGCCTGCACGAAAAAGGTGGTGGAATCTCTGGTCAAAGCAGGCGCGTTCGATTCCCTTGGACATCCTCGAAAAGGACTGTGGACCATCCACGGTGACGCCGTCGACGCCGTGATGCACACCAAGAAAGCCGCCGCACGCGGCCAATTCGACCTGTTCGCCGGCGACGGCGCCGATCCGGACCACGACACCGGCGTTTTCGATATCCCAGTGCCCGATCAGGAATGGCAGACCCGGGAGCGGCTGGGCTACGAACGCGAAATGCTCGGACTCTATGTATCCGGCCACCCCCTCGACGAGATCGCGACCGCGCTCGCCACGGTCGG
>NZ_JARWOV010000059.1 GCF_029868855.1 Nocardia carnea
TCACCGCCAGCCTCCACCTACCGGGCCTGCTGGTATCACCCGATACCGGCTCGGACAACTCGACCACCCTCACCACGGATTTCTCCCTCGGTTCCCCGCCCCAGCTCCCGCCGCAGCTGCACTCCTCCCCCGCGCTGCCGGGAGGTCAGAGGACGATGACGTTCTTCCCGCGCGTCGTACCTCGGTTGTGGTTTTGCGGGGGGGGGGGGGGGGGGGGGGGGGGCGCTGCGTCGGGGGGCCCCCCGGGCGATACCGGCGATATCGCGCACCTCGACTCGCTGATGGCACGAATTCGCGACCGCCACCACCGTCTCGATGTGCTCTTCGCGAACGCCGGAACCGCCGCCTTCCTACCCGCCACGGAGGTCACCGAGGCCGACTTCGACCGCGTGGTCGCCACCAACTTCAAGGGCGTTTTCTTCACCGTGCAGAAGGCGCTGCCGCTGATGCCGCAGAACAGCGCGATCGTGGTCACCTCGTCGTGGGCGGTCCACCGTGGTGTACCTGCCGCCGCCCTGTATTCGGCCACGAAGGCCGCGACCGGAAACCTCGCGCGCTCACTCGCGGCCGAACTTGCTCCGCGCCGGATCCGGGTCAACTCCGTCAGCCCGGGATATATCGAAACGCCGTCGTACACGGCCGAGGTCTCGGCGGCGGCACAAGCCGCGGCGGTTTCGACCGTCGCCGCCGGGCGGCTCGGCACCTCGGCGGATATCGCCGCCACCGTCGCCTTCCTCGCTTCCGACGAGGCCTCGTATCTCAACGGCCAGGACCTCGTGGTCGACGGCGGTTTGATCGCCGCCGTCCCCGGCACGATGGTCTGACCGATCGTGGCCGGAATCCTGATGTGGCGAGAGTGATCACCACAGCGAAGGTCAGCCCGCCGCAATATCCTCCACGTGCGCCGCGAGTTCGTGCCGAAGCTCCCCGTCCCCGCGGGAAAGGATTTCCGCGGCGGTGTACGGATCACAACGCCCGGAGGCGACGGCAGCGGCGAGGGAGTCGAGGGCCGGATGGGATCGCAGGCGTGTGTATACCAGTGACAGGATCTGCGATCGGGCCCGGGCGGCCCGCCGGTCGGCGGTATCGGCACGGTGGTGCGCGGCGATGGCCGCGACCAGTTCCGGTATCCCGGTACCGTCCGCGGCGACCGCGGTGAGAATGGGCACGGCGGATTCGGCACGCAGTTCGCGGACCGTCTGCTCGGCACCGGGTCGGTCGGCCTTGTTCACCACCAGCAGATCGGCGACCTCGAGCAGACCAGCTTTCGCCGCCTGTACCGCATCGCCGGCGCCCGGAGTGAGGACCACGACGGTGGGATCGGCCACCGCCGCGATCTCGATCTCGGATTGACCGACCCCCACCGATTCGATGACCACCAGATCGTAGGCCAGCGCGGCCAGCAACCGGATGGCCGCCGGCACCGCCGCCGACAGACCACCCAGATGGCCGCGCGTGGCCATCGAGCGGATCAGCACCTGCGGATCGTCGATATGGGCGGCCATCCGGATCCGGTCGCCGAGCAGGGCGCCGCCGCTGTACGGGGAGGACGGATCCACGGCCAGTACGGCAACCCGCAGTTCCTGCGTTCGATAGGCCGTGACCACCGCGGCGATGGTGGTGGATTTCCCGGCACCGGGCGGACCGGTGAACCCGACCACCCGGATCGTCCCGGGCTCCAGCAGCCCCAGTACCTCGTCGCGCCGCTCCCCTTCGAGCAGCGTCAGCAGCCGGCCCGCCGCGCGTACCGATCCGCCACGCGCGGCGGCGATCAATTCCGCCGGATCCTTGATCCCGACTCCGGTAACGCCGGGTTCGGGATCCACTCGGCCTGGGTTCTTCACTTCTCCGCTCCTCCACGTTGCTCCGCCGCAGCTTCACGTCGCTGCACCCACAGCGTCACGGCGCCGCCTCGGACGGTGCGGTTCGGGGCCGCTGCGGTCTCGGTTGTTCGGTCCTCCGCCGCATCCCCCGCACCGCTGCCCGGAAACCGAAACGGTCCCGGACCACGAAGGCCGATCGATTCGGGGACAGAGCGAGGCCTGCCGCAGTGTCAGCGCACCCTGTCCGCGGCGGCCGGCGCGAGGCCGATTCGGCAGCCACGAACGTCGGCCGTTCGGCGGCACACGAGGCCGATCCGGTCCCAGCCGCCCATTCGCGTTGTCGCGACGGAAAACAAGCGGGGCGCCGTGCCGGCGGGGTGCGGCGGTCGCCGGTCCGGGACCGAGCCGGTGTGATGCGAGGCCGCGGTATTACGGTATGGGCTCGCGGCGCCGTGATCCGGGGCCGGAACGTCACGGAGCGGCGACCTCGAGGACTGTCGCCGAACCCATGCCGCCACCGGCGCACATCGCGACGATCGCGAGTCCACCACCGCGGCGGCGCAATTCGTGGACGGTCGTGACGATCATCCGCGCGCCCGTGGCGGCCACCGGATGCCCCAGCGAGCAGCCGCTGCCGTTCACATTCACCAGGTCGGGGTTCAGGTCCAGGGCGCGGACCGCCGCGATGGGCACCGACGCGAAGGCCTCGTTGATCTCGAAGAGTTTGACTTCGCTCAGCGAGATTCCGGCTTTCTGCGCGGCTTTGGTGATCGCTTCGATCGGGGCGAGGCCGGTATCGGCGGGGTCGACGCCCACCGAGGCCCAGGACCGGATGGTGGCCAGGGCCGGCAGGCCCAGTTCGTCGCTGGCGACGGTGAGCAGTGCGGCACCGTCGTTGGCACCGGCCGCGTTGCCCGCGGTGATCGAGAACCCTTCGATTTCGGGATGCAGGACCTTCAACGAGGCCAGTTTCTCCATGGTGGTGGAGCGGCGTGGATGCTCGTCCACGGCGAACTGCCCGAACGGGGTGTCGATCGGCACGACCTCGTCGTCGAACCGGCCCTCGTCGATCGCCGCGACAGCGTTGCGGTGCGAACGCAACGCCCAGGCGTCCAACTCCTCGCGGGTGATGCCGGATTTCACCGCGGCGTTCCAGCCCACGGTGATCGACATATCGAGATTCGGCGCGTCGGGGCGGTCCGGATGCGAGGGGGAAGTCCACGGATCCACCCATTCGTCCGGACCCACCCGGAAGCGCGCCCTGGGCCCGGTGGAATCGGCGTTGACCCCACCCGCCAGCACCAACCGGTCCATTCCGGCCCGGATACCTGCCGCCGCGGTCTGCACGGCCGCCATCCCGGCCGCGCAGTGCCGGTTGTGCGCCAGGCCCGGTACTCCGGTGAGCCCGGCGGTGACGGCGGCGTGACGGGCGATCACACCGCCGCCGTAGCGGCCTTCGCCGAGGATCAGGTCGTCGACGGGAGCATCGGTTTCCAGCTGTTTTGTCGTCGCTTCGACCACGTGATGGGCGAGGTCGAAGGCGGTGGTTTCGCGCAGGGTTCCCTTCACGGCGGTACCGATCGGGGTACGCAGCGCGGATACGATCACGGCTTCGGGCATCAGTTCACTCCAGTTTCCGCCACGTCGACGATCTTGCCGATATACATGAGAATAGTATTCTCTCAATCTGAGAGCGATAATCGCAAGAGAGGGTAGTGCTATGCAGATCCAGGGAAGTTCGGCGATTGTCGTCGGCGGTACGGGCGGGCTCGGCGAGGCGACGGTCCGGCGACTGCACGCCGCCGGTGCCAAGGTGGTGGTCGCCGATGTAGCCGACGACAAAGGCAAGGAACTCGCCGGCGAGCTCGGTATCCGGTACGTGCACACCGATGCCACCAGCGAGGAGTCTGTGCAGGCAGCCGTCGACGAAGCGAAATCACTCGGCCCGCTGCGTATTTCCGTCGACACCCACGGCGGCCCCGCCAGCGGTGGGCGACTGGTGGGCAAGGACGGCTCACCCCTGGCACTCGACGGATTCCGCACCACGATCGAGTTCTATCTGACCGCGGTCTTCAACGTCATGCGGCTGTCCGCCGCGGCGATCGCCGAATCCGAGCCCACCGAGGAAGGTTCGCGCGGTGTCATCGTGAACACCGCCTCCGTCGCCGGCTACGAGGGCCAGATCGGCCAGCTCCCCTACTCGGCCGCCAAAGGCGGCGTCATCGGGATGACCCTGGTCGCGGCCCGCGACCTGTCACCGCTGGGCATCCGGGTGGTCACCATCGCCCCGGGTACGTTCAACACCCCCGCCTACGGCAAAGCCGCCGAACAGCTGGAACAGTACTGGTCGCCACAGATCCCGTTCCCCAAGCGCATGGGCCGCTCGCCGGAGTACGGGCAGCTGGTGCAGTCGATCGTGGAGAACGACTACCTCAACGGCGAGGTCATCCGCCTCGACGGCGCGCTGCGGTTCCCACCGAAGTGAGTGCCCCACAGCCGGGCCCCGGCAGCACCGCCCGCAGCACCGATCCGCTCGAAGATCAGACCGACAGCCCGCTGACGGGCAAGGTCGCGTTCGTCGCCGGGGCGAGCCGCGGCATAGGCGCCGCGATTGCCGAGACGCTGGCGCAGCAGGGCGCGGCCGTCGCCGTGGCCGCCAGGTCGGAGGAGGCCGGGCGGGTCGCCGGAACGATCCACGAGGTGGCCACGCGGATCCACACCGCCGGCGGGCGGGCGCTCGCGGTGCCCTGCGATGTCACCCGCGAGGATTCGATACGCGAGGCAGTATCCGCGACCGTCACCGAGTTCGGTGGTATCGACATTCTCGTCGCGAATGCCGGCGTGCTGTGGCTGGGCCCGGTGGAGAGTACTCCGCTCAAACGCTGGCAGTTGTGCCTGGATGTGAATCTCACCGGAGTCTTCTTGGTGACCCGCGAGGTGATCCCGCATATCCGTGCCCGCGGCGGCGGCTCGCTCATCGCGGTCACCACCACGGGCGTCGACATGATCGACCGCGGCGCCAATGCCTACTGGGTGTCCAAGGCCGCGGTGGAACGCCTATACCTGGGGTTGGCCGCCGATTTGCGACCGGACAATATCGCGGTGAACTGCCTCAGCCCATCCCGCGTCGTACTCACCGAGGGGTGGCGGGCCGCCGGCGGCAGCGATATCCCGGCCGAGATGGTGGAACCGCCCGACACGATGGGACGGGCCGCTGCCCTGCTGGCCGCGCAGGACGCCGCCGGAATCACCGGCACGGTCCAACGCTCGGAGTCGCTGCTCGCCATACAGTGACCGGACCGACTATATTCGCGGGCCGGCGATGATTCCGGCGTCGGCGCCACGGCCTCGGGGACCAGCCGGAACCTCGGATACGGCTGGTGCCCGCAGGCAGCTGTGCCCATATGCTCGACATAGGGATCGGCACGAAACCGCGTCGGATATCGAGGCATAAACCATCAGCACCGGCATCGACACGACCCCCGCACCGCATGGCCGCGCACTACCGAGAGAACGGCCCGCCTACCGAAATGTGCCGGTCGGACGGGCAGGCCGGTCAGGCGCCCGGTCGGTCACTGCGGGCGTATCGCGACCGCGTCCACTTCGAATTGCATCGCCGGTAGCGCGAGCGCGGCAACTCCCAGCAAGGTCTGAACCGGCGGCTTGCCACCCCAGAGCTCGGCGATCTTCCGACCCAGAACTGCGAGTTTGTCCAGATCGTGGCCCACGATGAAGGTGCGTAATACAGCCACATCGGCGTACCCGAGCCCTACCGCGGCAAGGGCCTTCCCCAGGTTGACGAATGCTGCCTCGACCTGCGTGGCGAAATCGTCGCTCGTGGGCTGCCCGTCGGCGCCGGAATCGTATTGGCCGGCGACGAAGACCAGTTCACCCCGCGTGCGTGCGAGATGGCTGTATCCGAACGGCACCGGGTCGTGCAGTTCCGGCGGGTTGATGATGTCGATCGCCATGGAGTGGTGCTCCGTTCCTGTCGATGATCAGTACATCGAATCGACGAAACGGTCGCCGGCACTGTGACATGGGCGCGACAGCTTATTTCTTCCCCGAGGTGAGCCGGGTGATCGTGGTGTGGAAATCGTCGGTCTGGAACGACTGGTACTCCGCGGTGAGCGCGTAGTCCAAGGAGGTGAGTACGGCCTTTTCCAGCTGCATGTTCAGTACCCGCTTGGTGGCCTCGACAGCCTGGCGGGGCATTTCCGCGATCCGTTTCGCGCAGGCCAGCGCCTCGGCCATCGGATCGGCGACGACGTGATTGGCCAGGCCCATCTCCCGGGCGCGTTCGGCGGAGATCCGGGCGCCGGTGAGCGCGTATTCCTTCGCCAGCAACAGACTGGTGTGCAGCGGCCAGGTCAGCGGACCTCCGTCGGCGGCGACGAGCCCCACCTGCACGTGCGGATCGGCGAGATAGGCGCTTTCGGCCATGTAGACGATATCGCTGAGCGAGACGAGGCTGCACCCCAGGCCGACGGCGGGACCGTTGACCGCGGTGACCACCGGCACCCGGCAGCGCGCCATACCGAGGACGATATCGCGGCCGTGCGCGATGGTCTTCTCGCGTAGCCCCGTATCGCGGCCGAGCTCTTCCAGATAGGCGAAATCACCGCCGGCCGAGAACGCCTTACCGGCGCCGGTGAGCACCACGGCCCGTACCCCGGGA
Source organism: Nocardia carnea (assembly GCF_029868855.1). Lineage (GTDB taxonomy): Bacteria > Actinomycetota > Actinomycetes > Mycobacteriales > Mycobacteriaceae > Nocardia > Nocardia carnea_A. The sequence continues at coordinate 6,502 of NZ_JARWOV010000059.1, forward strand.
TCCTCGGACAGTCGCGGCCACAGCCGGGCGAGCCCGGTGTGCAGGGCGTCGTTCACGGCGTTGAGCGCGTCCGGCCGGGCGAGGGTGACGATACGCAGCGAGCCGTCGGCCCGGACGTCGATTTCCGAGGGCATATCGTACATTTCAGACTCCCAATCCGAGGATGCGCGAGGCGATGATGTTCTTCTGGATCTGCGAGGTCCCACCCATCACGCTCTGTGCGCGGCTGTACAGGTAGGAACCGAACATTTCCTGGTCACCGGTTCCGGCGACGGCGAGGGCGGCATGCCCGACCGATTGATCGACCCAGGTCATGAGCAGTTTGTCCAATGATCCCTGCGGTCCGTGGGTGACGCCGTCGAGTTGTTCGGACAGTCGCCGCCGCACATGCAGCCGCAGCATCTCGGCCTGCACCGCGGCCCAGGCGAGTTCTTCCGGCGGGGTCCCTTCCACTCTGGATTCCAGCTGCCGCACCAGTTTTCCGTACCGCGCGGCATAGCCCAGCGTGGCCGGTTCGCGTTCGTGCCCGACCACGGTCATCGCGAGTTTCCAGCCTTCGCCGGGCGCGCCCACCATCTGGTCGGCCGGCACCCGCGCGCCGTCGAAATGCACCTGCCCGAACTCGGTGATCACTCCGCTCATCATTTCCAGTGGGCGCTGCTGCACGCCCGGCTGTTTCATCGAGACGATGAACGCCGAAATACCTTTGTGCCGAGGGACGTCCGAGTCGGTGCGCGCCAGCAGCAGACACCAGTCGGCGACATCGGAATAGCTGGTCCAGATCTTGTGACCATGGATGACGTACTCATCGCCTTCCCGGGTGGCGGCGGTGGTGAGCGAGGCCAGATCCGATCCGGCGCCCGGTTCACTGAAGCCCTGGCACCAGCGCTGGCTGCCGTCGATCATGCCGGGCAGGAACCGGCGGCACAGCTCGGGGCTCGCGTGCCGGCCCAGCCCTTGGATCAGATAGCCCAGGCTCGGCCGGGGCGGTGCGCCGGCAATGGCCAGCTCCTCGTCCAGGATCACGTCGTAGACCGGTGGCAGATCCTGTCCGCCGTACTCGCGCGGCCAGGACAATCCGAAGAAACCGGCCCGGTACAGCTCGGAATGCCATTCGCCCTGCCGGGCCCAGTATTCGTCGCCGGAGGTGGGGTACTTGCCCGCGACACCGGCGAGCCAATCACGTAGGCGCTGCCGGAACGCTGCTTCTTCCGGGGAATCACGATAGTCCAAGACCGGCCTCCTCCAGGCGTACGGGAAACAGTTCGGTGGACACCAGGGCCCGCCGCAGATAGACGTGGGCCAGGCACTCCCAGGTGTTGCCGATTCCGCCGTGCACCTGGATGGCGGTTTCGCAGACCGTGCGGGCGGCGCGGGCGGCGTAGATCTTGGCGATCCGGGCCGCGCGCAGCGCCTCGGCCGGGTCCAGTTCGTCGACGGCCCAGGCGGCATGCCACAGCACGCTGATCGACCCTTCGATCAGGGCCTCGCTTTCGGCGAGTAGATGCGCCACCGCTTGATAGGAGCCGATCGAATTACCGTATTGTTCGCGCATCTTCGCGTACTCCACCGCGAGCCGCTGCGCACCGCGTGCCGTGCCGACCAGATCGGCGCAGGTGACGGTGAGCGCCAGGGCCCGCCAGCGGTCGCGGTGGGCGTCGGAGATATCCCCGCGCGCCTCCCACGGGCCGACGGCGGCCGCGATACCGCGCGTGAGGTCGGCGCCGGGACGGGAGTCACCGACCGACCCCGCGAGCAGCCGGCCCTCCTCCAGTTTCAGCACCCGGTCGCTGCCGCGGGCGTCGATCGCGTTCCCCTCCACCGCGATCGTCCACCGCGACGTATCACCATCGGACCGGCCGTGCAGGTCATCGGCGAGCACCGGCCCCAGCAGCGCGACATCCACCAGCCCGCGCCCGAATTCCTCGGCGACAAGAGCCACCTCGACCCCGGAGGCGCCGTCGGATCGCAGGTCCCGGAACCCGGTCGCCGCCACCGCCTCCTCGAGCCGGGCCCGGCGTTTCTCGTCGGCCAGGTCCAGGACAGACCCGGGCCCCAGTTCATCGGCCAGTTTCGCGGCCGCGTCCCGGAGTTGGCGCTGTTCACTCGTCAGCCGGACGTCCATAACGCTCCTTCAGCACTCGCCGCAGCACCTTGCCGGACGGCAGGCGCGGGATTTCGGCCACGAACAGCACCTGCCGTAACCGCTTGTATCCGGCCAGCCGCTGTTCGACCGTGGCCATCAGCTCTTCGGCCGTCACCGGCGCGGCGGTCGCGACCGCGGCCACGATCGCCTCTCCGTTCGCGCCGTCGGGTATTCCGAACACCGCGCAGTCGGCGACCGCGTCGTGGCCGTGCAGTACCGTTTCGATCTCCGCGGGAGCCACCTGGAAACCGCGGACCTTGATCATTTCCTTGGACCGGTCGGTGAGTCGCAACCAGCCGCCGGCATCCAGGTTCCCGACATCACCGGTGCGGTACCAGCCGTCGTCGAAGGCGGCCGCGGTCGCGGATTCGGGCAGATATCCGGCCATCACCGACGCCGAGCGCAGCTGGATCTCGCCGTCCTCGCCCGGTGCGACCGGTCGACCGTCCTCCAGCGAGACCACTCGCACCTCGACCCCGGGCACGGCCTTGCCCACGCTGTCCAGCCGGGGGTCGTCGAGCGGACTGCACGCGATCACCGGTAGCTCGCTGGCCCCGTAGGCGGGGAGCCAGGTGACGCCGGTGCGGCGGGTCACGGTTTCGGCGACGCTGGCCGTCACCGGCGTCGCACCCCACATGATGTAGCGCAGCGAGGACAGGTCGTAGGACTCGAGATCCGGATACTGCGCCATGGCCAGCGCGATCGGCGCGACCGCCATTTCGATGGTGATCCGGTCGGATTCGATATGCGCGAGCACCTTCTGCAGGTCGAACCGGCGATGCAAGCGCACCCAGCAACCGGTTTCGAGGGCGGTCACGATATTGAGGATGCCGAGGATATGCGAGGGCGGGGTCGCGACCTGGATGCGGTCGGCGGGGCCCAGTCCGAGGGCGTCCTGCCAGTGCCGCACCGCCGCCGCGAAGGACCCGTGCGTATGCCGCACCGCCTTGGGTAATCCGGTGGTGCCCGAACTGAATACGAGGACGGCGTCGGCCGCGGGTTCGGGGGTGGTGAAGGTGCGCGTGACGGCGGGTAGTGGCGCGTCCAGCGATACCATCTCGGTGAGACCGGCCAGTACAGGGTGATCGCCGACAGCATGCCGGGCGCCGGTGATCTCCAGCGCGTGCGCGACCTCGGTTTCCTTCCAGGCCGGGCTCAGCAGTACCACCGCGGCCCCCAGCCGCCAGATCGCCAGTACCGCGGTCACGAATTCGGGCCGATTGGACGACATCAACGCCACCCGCTCACCGGACCGGACGCCGCACGCCGCCAGCGCCTCGGCGAGGCCGTCGGCCATGGCGTCCAGTTGGTTGCGGGTGTACTGGTTCTCCTCGAACGCGAGCACGGTGCGCTCCGCCGACTCCGCCGGCGGAGCGCCCTGGGGCACGCCCTCGGGCACGGTGGACCCGGGAGTTCCCGCGGGCACTGTGGCCTCACTCATCTGCGGCCCCCGATCCGATAGACCTTCATCGCTGTTCCTATCCGAATTTGAGAATACTATTCTCGCCTGGATAGAATCTTAATACCAGAAGGAGGCGACCATGGCGAGACCACCGTTGTTCCGGCGCGCGAAGGTGATCCGGATCGTCGAGGAAACACCCGATACCCGCACCTTCGTGCTGGAACCGGAAGACGGGCCGTTCTCCTATCAGGCCGGGCAGTTCTGCACCTTCAAGGTCACCGTCGACGGCAAACCGCTGTTCCGGTCGTATTCCATGTCCAGCGCCCCCGAAACCGATACCGAGTTCATGACCACGGTCAAGCGGGTCCCGGGCGGGGCGGTGTCGAACTGGATGCACGACAACCTCAGCGAGGGCGACGAGGTCGAATTGACCTTGCCCACCGGCCGGTTCTGCCTGCGCGAAGGCGATGTGCCGGTACTCGGCTTCTCCGGCGGCAGCGGAATCACTCCGATCATCTCGCTGGCCAAGAGCACCCTGGCATCCACCGACCGCAAGGTCCGGCTACTGTGCGCCGACCGCGACCGCCCCTCGGCCATCTTCGAGGCCGCGCTGAAAGAACTGGTGGCGAAGTATCCCGAGCGGTTGACCGTCGTCCGGCACCGCGACGACGAACACGGCTACGTGGACGCCGCGAAGGTCCGGGAATTCGTCGGCGACGATATCGCCGGCGATGCCTATATCTGCGGCCCCGAACCGTTCATGGAGCTGGTCGAGAACGCGCTGCCCGGCCCGGGCCGGATCTTCTCGGAACGCTTCGGCGCCGCCGCCCCGGCGAAACCCGCCCCGGCCGCTGAAACCCCTGGTGCACAGTCCGGTTCGACACCGGCCGCCCCGTCGCCCGCCCCCGCGGCCACCGACGAAGGCACGGTGACCATCTTCATCAACCGGAAGAAGAAATCCGTTCCCCGCCGCGACGGCGAAACCCTGCTGGAAAGCGCCCGCCGGGCGGGTCTGACTCCCCCGTTCTCCTGCGAATCCGGTAACTGCGCCACCTGCATGGCCAGACTCACCGAGGGCAAGGCCACGATGCGGGTCAACGACGCCCTCACCGACGACGACCTGGAAGAGGGCTATATCCTCACCTGCCAGGCCGTGCCCGATACCCCGTCGGTGACGGTCCGCTACGAGTAACCGGCGACCTCGCCGCGCGTTTTCACTTCGGCGCCTCCCCCGCGAAACCGGAGGCCCAGAACCGGCCGCGCAGGGAAAGATCGCGCAGCATCGTGGTGACCTCTTCCGGGGTCATGGGCGGGGTTTCGGGTTCCAGCCACCACTGCAGCACGCCGATCTGCTCACCGGCCCAGGCGCGGGCCAGCAGCGGGATATCGACATTCGGAGTCACCCCCTGCGCCTCCGCCCGGGCCGCGAATACCATTGCGGCCGTCTCGGATTGAACGTCGGTGAACCGGCGCAGCGCGCGGCCGTCGCCCTCACCGCGCAGGATCACCCGGTAAGTGTCGCGCTCCTCGGCGGCGTGGCGGAACATCTCCAGGATCGGTTTCCCGGTGAAGCCGACCGACGAGGTGGAGACCAGGGGGCGTTGCCGTTCCTGTAGTTCGGCGATCAGGTCGGTGACGATGTGCTCGAGCAGATCGTCCTTGTCGGTGTAGTGCGTGTAGAAGGTGGCGCGGCCGAGATCGGCGCGCGCGGTGATGTCCTCGACGGTGACACTCGCGTACCCACGTTCGAGGATCAACGAGATCAGCGCATCACGCAGCGCCCGCCGGCTGCGCCGGACACGGCGGTCTTCGGGTGGCATATGTCCCCCTTTCCGTACGGAGCCGTCCGGCCCCGAGCATATCCCTCATTGACACTCCGGCCGTAATTAGACATTCTGTCCAATTACAGGCACCACGTCGGTATGGAGTTTCTATGAACCTGGGCGGTTATCTCACCCGCAGCGCCACCTTCTGGCCCGATCGGGAGGCTCTGGTCTGCGGCACGGCACGCTGGACCTACCGCGAACTGGAGCAGGAATCCAACCGGCTGGCCTCGGCACTGCTCGGCCGGGGGCTCGCCCCCGGCACGGCCGTCGGCACTTTCGCGGCGAACTCCGGCGAACTGGTCGTAACCGAAATGGCTTTGTCCAAAGGCGGTTTCGTACGGGTTCCGGTGAATGCCCGGCTCGGTGGCGACGAACTCGCGCATATCCTGCGCGATGCCGCGGTCCGGGTGCTGTTCGTCGATCCCGCGCATGCCGAGACGGCGGCCGCCGCCATCGCCCGGGCCGGGGTCGACTGTGCCCTGGTCGACTACACCGGCAGCGTCGCGGAGGCACTGCGATACCGGGAGGTCCTCGCGGCAGGCTCGGGTGACGCGGTCGCCGTGGATGTGGACCCCGACGATCCGGCGGTGCTGAACTACACCTCGGGTTCGACCGGAAAGCTCAAGGCGGCGGTACAGACGCACGGCAACCGGCTGGCCAATATGCGCAAACGGCTGATGAGCCCCTCCGGTGCCACCGAGACCGACGACCGGTATCTGGCTCCCGGCCCCATCACGCACGCGTCCGGGATGATGCTGCTGGCGGTGCTGGCGCGCGGCGCGGCGGTGGTGATCCTGCCGGCCTTCGATACCGAGAAGTTCCTGCGCACCGTCGAATCGGAGCGCATCACCACGACCTTCATGGTCCCGACCATGCTGAACATGCTGCTGGACCACCCGGTGATCGCCGAGGTGGATCTGTCCACTCTGCGGGTGGTCGGTATCGGCGGCGCCCCGGTGTCTCCGCAGCGATTGCGCGACGCCGTGCGGGTATTCGGGCCGGTCGTCATCCAAGGCTACGGGCTCGGCGAGACCACCAGCGGGATCACCGTGCTGACCGCCGAGGATGTGGTGCGCGGTATCGAATCCGATCCCGAACTGCTGATGTCGTGCGGGCGACCGGTCTTCGATACGGAGGTGCGTGTTGTCGACGATGCGGGCAACGCGCTGCCGACCGGGGAGATCGGCGAGATCGTGGCACGCGGACCGGACTGTGTGCGCGAGTACTGGCACGAACCCGAACTGTCCGCGGAAACCTTCCGCGACGGCTGGGTACATACCGGCGACGTCGGCTATTTCCGGGCCGACGGCTATCTGTTCATCGTCGACCGCAAGAAGGACATGATCATCTCCGGCGGTTTCAACATCTACTGCAGCGAGGTGGAGGCCGCGCTGTACGAACATCCCGGGGTCGCCGAGGTATGCGTGGTCGGTGTACCCGACGAGCAGTGGGGTGAGGCGGTCAAGGCCGTGGTGGTCCCCCGGCCGGGCGCGGCCCCGACGGAACAGGAACTGATCGACCACTGCGCGGCCCGGCTGGCCCGGATGAAGAAGCCGCGGTCGGTGGATTTCGTCGCGCAGCTACCGGTGAACCGCAACGGCAAGATCGACCGCCGCCTCGTCCGCGAGGGCTATTGGACCGCCGCCGGCCGGCTCGTCAACTGAGAGGGAACCCGATATGACCTTCACCCTCACCCCGGACTACGCGGACAACCCGCGCCTGGCGGATCTCGTCGGGCGGCTGCGCGAGTACCTGGACGGCGAACTCGCCGAATACGAGGCCGGGCTCGGCCTCACCCGCGAATCCCGGTACGGCCGGGAGATCTTGGAGCCGGTATGGCAGCGCAGCCGGGAACTCGGGTTCTACGGTATCCATCTACCGGCCGAATACGGCGGGCAGGGACTGACCTATACCGAACTCGCCGCGCTGAAGGAGGAAATCGGCGCCTCGCCCCGGCTGTTCTCGAGTTCGGTGCTCGGCGATATGGGCGGACCGCTGCGTATCGGCGCCATCTTCGACTACGCCACCCAGTACCAGCTGGAGAAGTATCTGCTGCCGGTGCTGCGCGGCGAGCGGGCCTGCTGTTTCTCGCTCACCGAGAACGATGCGGGTTCGGATGTGCGCGGAATGCTGACCACCGCCACCCCCGAGGGCGACGGCTGGCGGTTGAACGGTCACAAAGTCTTCTCCAGCGCCGGCCCGTTCGCGGACTTCTCCATTCTCGTAGCCCGGATGACGGACTCGGACGGCGTACCGGCCGAAAGCTATTCGGCGTTCCTGGTCGATCTGGACGCGCCGGGTTGTACGGTCGCCGAGGGACAGACTCCGATGTCCGGCGAACATATCGAGGCCGATATCGTGCTCGACGACTGCTATATCGGGCCCGAACAATTGCTGGGCGAAATCGGCCAGGGTCTGCGGATCGGGCTGGGCCGGGTCACCGTCAACCGGCTGCTGCACTGCCCGACCGCGATCGGCGGCGCCCGCCGCGCCCTGCAACTCTCGGTCGACTACGCCAGGACCCGTCAGGTCAACGGTGCCCCGCTGGGAATGTTGCAGTCCATCCAGCACCGGCTCGCCGATATGGCCGCCGACTATTACGCCGCCCGGTCGATGACCTACGACGCGCTCGCCGCGCTGGATTCCGGCGCCCGGCCGCGGACCGAAGCGTTCCTGTGCAAACTCTTCGTCGCCGAGAAGGCTTTCGCGATCGCCGATCACGCGGTCCAGATCCACGGCAAGGCCGGTGTGGTGCGCGGCGGCGAGGTGGAGGGACTTTTCCAGAAGTTGCGGATGTTCCGGATTCTCACCGGCTCCTCGGAGATCCAGCGCAACGGAATCGCGCGCGAGCTACTGCTTTCATGACCACGGCACCCGATATCGAGCTCGACCGGGAACCGGACTACCGGTTCACCCTCGCCAACGAACGCACCTTTCTGGCCTGGATCCGCACCGCGCTCGGCCTGGTGGCCGGTGGCATCGTGGTCGGTCAGTTGTATGCGGCCGGATCCGAGCCGGTCACGCAGCAGGTGATAGGCGCGGTCTGTGCGGTACTGGCCTGCCTGATCGCGGTCGGCGCGTTCCGGCAGTGGCGGCGGGTGCAGCAGGCCATGCGCCGGGACGCCCCGCTGCCCCGGCCGCCGCTGGTGCTCGCGACCGTCGCCGGTGTCTGTGTGGCAGCACTGCTCTCGGTGGCATTGCTCGCCCTGTGACCACGACTCCCGGACTGCAACCCGAACGCACGGCATTGGCCTGGCGGCGCACCCTGCTGGCCGCCACCGTGGTTGTCGTTCTGCTCGTCCGGTCCGTCGTGGTCGCGCCCTCGCCGGCGGCGCCGGCCGGGTTGTGTGCCGGCTGTGTCCTCCTGGCCGCCATCGCCGTCACCGCCCGCCTGCGGCGCAGGCGTTACCTGCGCGACCCGGCCGACCCTCGGCCGGTCCCGGTGCCGGCGGCCGCGGTGATCTGCGCCGCGATCTGCCTCACCGCCTGCGCCGTACTCCCGCCCCTCGCTCGAGCCGGTCCGCCCGCTCTCCCGCCCGAACAGGAGATCTCGATGACCCGAACCGTCGACCCGCGCGATATGACCTGGACGCGCGGATTCCTCGACCCCGCCCACGTCCGTCAGCACGCCACCACCATCCGCGAGATGAGCCCCACCCGCCGGGTCTGGCGGGGCACCGGAACCGCGCGGCAGCTGCCCGCGGCCCCGGCCGATCTCGCCGAGCTACCGGTCCGCTGGACGTGGGACCGCACGGTACCGCTGCGGCAGGCGCTGGCCGAATCCGATACCGACGCACTCGTGGTCGTCCACCGCGGCCGCCTGGTGCACGAGCAGTACCTACACGGATACCTTCCGCACGAACCACATCTGAACGCCTCGCTGACCAAGTCCTATATCGGGCTACTGGCCGCCCTCGTCGAGGATCAGGGCCTGATCCGGCGGGACGAGCCCGCCGCGACCTACGTTCCGGAACTGGCCGGGACCGGGCTCGGTGCGGCCACTGTCCAGCAGCTGCTGCATATGACCACCCACGTGGATTTCGGTGGCCGGCCCTACGATCGCGTGCTCGAGGCGCACCGCTTCTGGGCGGTGGTCTCCCCCGGGTTGCGCCCGGCCGGCTACACCGGCCCCACCACGATCCTCGACCATCTGACCACCAGCCGCGCGACCGGACCGTTCGACGCCGAATTCCGGTATGACAACGCAAATACCGAGGTGATCGCCGAGATATTGCGCCGGGTGACGGGACTGCCGATCGCCGACCTGCTCGGCGAACTGGTCTGGTCGCGGATCGGCGCTGCCGAGGACGCCTACTTCGTCGTGGATTCCGCCGGTGCCGAAATGGCCTGTGGCGGTTTCGCCGCCACGGCTCTCGACGGTGCCCGGATGGGCGAAATGCTGCGCTGCGAGGGCACGGTGGCGGGTCGGCAGGTGGTTCCGGCGGCGGTCGCCCGCTCGATCACCGCGGTTCCGGAGGGGCCGACGCGGAAGGTCCGGTTGCCGCGCGACCCCGTCGACGCCCCGCCCCGGCTCGGCTACCACGATTTCTGGTGGATCCTCGACGACGGGCACGGCTCGTACATGGCCAGCGGGATCCACGGCCAGCGGCTCTACGTCTCCCCCGGACAGGAACTGGTGATCGTCCACTACGGCGCGCATATCCTCTCGCCCGCCGTACCACCCCCGCCGCTGGTACTGCTCTTCGCCCAGATCGGCGCCGCCCTCTCCGCCGGCTGACGAGCGGATTCATCGACAAGGAACTGCAATGACGCACTCCCCCGGTTTCGCCGCGCCCGGCCAACGGGTCCGGCGGGGTAAGAACCTCGCCCTGCTCACCGCATCCTCCGCCATGGACAACGCCGAAGCCAATGTGACTTCTGTGCTGTTCCCGCTGATGCGGGAGGCGCTCGGCCTGTCCACCTCCGCCCTCGGCACGATCGTGGCCGTCGGGAAAGCGGTCGGCGTTTTCGCCGGTGTCCCGTGGATGATGCTCGCCAACCGGTACTCCCGGCGCACCGTGCTGGCGATCTGCGCGGGTTTCTGGGGGGTGTGGTCGATCGCGGCGGGCATGTCGGGAAGCTTCGCCCAGTTCGTGGTGCTCTACGGTATCGCCGCCGCCGGTTTCGCCGGTGCGGGACCGATCGCCCTGGCGATCCTGTCCGATATCTATCCCGACAGCCGGCGTGGGCGGGCGACCGGCGCACTGTACGGCGGCGTCGCGCTGATCACCGGGATCTCCGGCCCGGTCTTCGGGCAGCTGTCCGGATTCGCCGACGGCTGGCGCTACGGTTTCTATCTCTCCGGTGGGATCACGCTCGTCTTGGGTGTGCTGATCCTGGTGTCCCTGGACGATCCGGTATCGCGGTCCCGCCACGAGGTGGAGGAGGTACCGACACTCGACCGTATCGAGGACAAGGCCCGGAATCTGCGCGGTGCACTGCGCGAACTCTTCGCGATCCGGACCTACCGGTATCTCTTGGTCCAGCGGGTGTTCTCCGGGCAGAACATCATCATGAGTTTCGCGACGACCTTCATGGTCACCGAACGCGGCCTCAGCACCGCCACCGCCGCGGCGATCGTGCTGCCGTTCGCCCTCGGCTATATGGCCGGCACGTTCACCGGCGGCCGGATCAACGATCTGTGGCATCGGCACCGGCCGCGTACCGGGCGGGTCGCCATGTTGCAGGTCAGCCAGCTGGCCTTCGCCGCGGTCGCATTCGCCGCCATCCAGCCGGTCTGGGGCAATACCGCGATCTACGTGCTGTTGTTCACGGTGCTGGGTTTCCTCCAGGGGCAGGTCCCGGTCACCAACCGGCCGCTGATCATGGCGGTGGTTCCACCGCATCTGCGCGGGATGGCGTTCGCGGTCTCGGTTTCGACGGTCGAAGCCCTGGCCTACGCCGGTTACGCGCTGCTGGCCGGTTTCCTCGGTGATCTCATCGGGCTCCAGGCCACGCTGCTCCTGATCACCGTGGCGCTGACCACCGCGAACGGTGTGTGTTCCGCGGCGCTGTACCGGCCGTACGCGCACGACAGCGCGGTGATCACCGCACGGTGGCCGGAACCGCCCGCGGGATTGTCCAAGTCTGCGCCGGTGACTGCCGCGGACTGAGCGCGCGTACACCCGGCCGGACATTTGATATCTGCACCACCTCCGGCGCCACGGGACCGGGGCCCTCTGGACCCGGGTCCGCCCCCAGCTCCGCCGGTCCCGGACCCGGGTCGGGCACGGACCAACCGGTCCCGACCACTCGGAGAAGTGGCTGTCGGCGGCAGCGGTTGCCCGGCCCGGCGGTGACGGGCCGGACCGGGCAACCCGGTCAGGGTGAGACGATCGGGAAATCCCGGTTCGGGGCGTCCAGCAGTTCTTTCAACTGCGCGAGCACCGCCGGGTCGCCGGTGACGCGGATATCTCCGGCCCGGACGGCCGCGGCGAAATCCCCGCCGCCCAGCAGAACCCGCAGCAGTGTCGCTCTGGTCAGGTCGAACGAGGTATCGGGTCCGGGACCGGAAAATCCGGGCGGCAGGTCGTAGTGGACGAGCACACCGTTGCGTAGTTCTGTCCGGTGCGTGCGGTGCTCGTCGCGGATACGCCAGTCCGCGATCATCCGCCGGTTCCAGGCGCGCGGCCCGTCGACCCGGACGGCGAGTGCGTCGAAGACCATCTCGACCGGCAACGCCGCACTCAGTCCCGCGTTGTCGGAACTGGTCGGGGTGCCGAACGACCCGTTACGCAGTTCGGTCGCGCCGGAGAGGTAGAAGTTGCGCCAGGTGGCGTTCTCCGAACCGTACCCGAGCTGCTCGAAAGCGCTGGCCTGCACCTGTTTCGCCGCCGTATTCGCCGGATCGGCGAAGATCACGTAGTTCACCAGCTGCACCACCCAGCGGTAGTCACCGTCGCGGTAGGCGGCGCGCGCCTTGTCCAGTACCGCGTCCGCGCCGCCCATCGCGTCCACGTGCCGGGTGGCCGATTCGACCGGCGGATGCTCCCACAGATGTGCCGGGTTACCGTCGAACCAGCCCATATAGCGCTGGTAGATACCCTTCACGTTATGGCTCAGTGAGCCGTAATAGCCGCGGCTGTGCCATGCCTTGCGCAACGCCGGCGGCAATTGCAGCATTTCCGCGATCTCACTGCCCACATAACCCTGGTTGATCAGCCGCAGTGTCTGGTCGTGCAGGTATGCGTACAGATCCCGCTGCAGGGCGAGATATTCGACGATGCGATCTTTTCCCCAGGTCGGCCAATGGTGCGAGGCGAAGGCCACCTCGGCGGAATCACCGAACAGATTGATGGCCTCGGTGAGGTACACCGACCACATCCGCGGGTCCCGGACCTGCGCGCCGCGCAGCGTGATCAGATTGTGCATGGTGTGGCAGGCGTTCTCGGCCATACACAGTGCGCGGTGGTCCGGGAAGTAGAAATTCATCTCGGCCGGCGCCTCGGTACCCGGGGTCATGTGGAAGACGATCCGCACACCGTCGACGATCTCCTCCTGCCCGGTGCGGGTGATATCGAGGGTGGGTGGGATCAGGCCGATGGAACCGGTCGACGTGGTCTGCCCCAGACCCGAGCCGATCTGCCCCCGCGGTCCGCGCGCCAGCGCCGCGCCGTACATATATCCGGCGCGACGGCTCATCGCCGGGCCCGCGTAGACGTTCTCGGCGACCGCGTGCTCGAGGAATCCGGCGGGCGCCAGCACCGGGCAGCGGCCCGCCCGCACCTCCTCGAGGCTCGTCACACCGAGCGCGCCACCGAAGTGGTCGACATGGGCATGGGTGTAGATCAGTCCGGTGACCGGCCGATCACCCCGGTGTTCCCGGTACAGCGCCAGCGCGGCCGCCGCCGTTTCCCGGGAGATCAGCGGGTCGATCACCACGACACCGGTCCGGCCCTCCACCAGCGTCATATTCGACAGGTCCAGGCCGCGCACCTGATAGATCCCCGGAACCACTTCGTAGAGTCCCTGCCGGGCGACCAGCCCGGACTGCCGCCACAGGCTCGGATGTACCGAGGGCGGGCAGGGTTCCCGGAGGAAGGCATAGGAGTCGTTGTCCCAGACGACATCGCCGTCCTTCCCGCGCACCACACCCGGTTCGAGCGCCCCGAGGAAGCCGCGGTCGGCGTCGGCGAAATCCGCGGTATCCGACATCGGCAGCGTTTCGGCCGCCCGCCGCTGCTGTTCGAGGATATGACCGCTGGGTTCGGTGACCTCGGCGTACGTGCTGTCGTCGGACCCGGCGGAATCGCAACCGGTCACCGTCGCACCCACCGCGGTCACCGCCAGCGCGGCCGCCCCTATTCCGAAAACTCCGCGCCGCGAGAACTTCCGGCCGTCTCCGGTATTCGCTTCGGCATCGCCGATTCCCATGCCACCACTCTCTGTCATCGTTGACACCACCTACTCGCTGGAAAACACATTCGGCGACGCGAACGGAAATATCCACGGCGGTCGAAACCCTATCGCCCGGTTGTTCCGGACCGGATAACCGCCGAAACGGCTACGTCGCGATCGGGCCCTCGAAGCCCGCGCCGAGCCAGGATTACCGCGCGTACTGCCACCGCCCCGAATCCTGCCGCGAACAGCAGCCGGACCATTCGACGGGCCGCAGCGGCGAACTGCCCGTACGCCGTTGGACCGGACGACGACTGTCGGGGGATTTCTCGTCACTTCTTTCGCCGAATACCTCCCGGAAAGGAGTTCTGACGAAAAGAGGATTCCGTGTCGGCTGTCACATAGCAATATTTCGTGCGCACTATGCGAAAAGAAGTATTCGAAAATAATGTGCATTGTGCTCACCCGGAACGGTGCGCAGTATTGTGCACGGGTGGTCAGCGCACGATTCCCGGCGGTCCGGGCCGGTACGCAGGTTCTGCTGTTGCAGGTTCTCGTCCTCGCGCTGGCCTTCTTCGTCACCGTAGCGATCTGGGCGCTGCGCAGCGATACCCGGCTGCGCGACAGTTACGGGCGCCAGGCGCTGGCCGTCGCCCAGGCCCTCGCCGCCGAACCCGCGGTCCGGGAGCAGACCACCCGGCTCTCGGCGCAACCGCCGCCACAGACCGGTGGCATCGCCGCGGACTCGGCCGGATCCATCCAGCGCACCGTCGCCGACACCCAGCAGCGAACCGGCGCGAACTCCATCGTCGTCACCGATTCCCGCGGGGCAGTCCTGGCCGGCCCGGGCCTTCCGACCGGCCGGATCTCGGTCGGCGGGCAGCCGCACAGCGGCCACGCGACGGACGACGAATACGGTACCGGCCACGACTCCGCGTGGGCGCGGGTGCCGATCCTGGCGTTCGGCACCGACCGGGTCGCGGGGACGGTGGAGGTTCGGGTAGCCACCGAACCCGCCGCCGCCCGGCTCGCCACCGATCTGCGCAATGCCGTGCCGGTTATCGGCGGCGGACTGGTGCTCGGCGTTCTGGGTGCACTCCTGCTGGCCCGCCGGTGGCGCGGACTCACTCTCGGACTCGAACCCGCCGAACTGGCGGAGCTGGTGCGCGGCCAGGCCGCGATCCTGCACGGTATCGGCGAGGGCGTGGTCGCCGTCGATTCCGATTGGCGTACCACCTTCGTCAACGAGCAGGCTGCCCGATTGCTCGGTATCGCGCCGGACCCCGGCCGCCCGGTCACCGAGATCGGCCTGACACCGCGGGTGCTGGACCTGTTCCGCACCTTGGCGCCCGACCCGACCGTGGCCACCGTGCACGACCGGGTCGTGGTGGTCGCCGCCCGCCCGGTCCGGCACGACGGCCGCGATCTGGGCGCGGTGCTGATCGTGCACGATCGCACCGATGTGGAATCGCTGGCCCGCCGGCTCGACGCGGTGCAGTCCATGAGCATCGTCCTGCGCGCCCAGCGGCACGAGTTCGCCAATACGCTGCATCTGATCAGCGGCCTGCTGCACCGGGACCGTATCGACGAGGCCACCCGCCGTATCGACGGTGTCCTGGGATCGGGCCCGCTGGGCGCCGCCGCGCCGGGAATCGACGCCATCGGCGACCCGTACCTGCAAGCGTTCCTCGCAGCCAAGGCCGCCCATGCCCGGGAGCGCGGGGCCGAACTGGTCCTCGGCCCGCATACTGAGGTCGACGGCGATCTCATCGACCCCGTCGATGTCACGACGGTGCTCGGGAATCTTCTGGACAATGCCCTCGACGCGGTCGCCGGCGCCCCGGTGAAACGGGTGGAGGCCGAACTGGTGCAGGAGGGATCCGCGCTGTACATCGTGGTCACCGACAGCGGCCCCGGTATCGCCCCGGAACTCGTCGACAGCATTTTCACCGAAGGGATATCCACTCGCGACGGGTCCGCGGTCCCCGGCGGCCGCGGGGTCGGGCTGGCGCTGATCCGCCAGCTCGCCCGAGCCCGGGGCGGCGATGTCCTGCTGTCCAGTCCGGGCGGCGGTACCGCGGTCCTGTGCGGGGCCGAATTCGTCGCCCGTATTCCCGGCGTACTGAGGGTGAGGAAGGCGGAATGAGGACCGAGCCGCTGCGTGTGCTGATCGTCGAGGACGATTTCCGCATCGCCGACCTGCACGCCGAGATCGTGGAGTCGGTACCCGGTTTCACGGTGACCGCGACGGTGGCAACCATCGCGGCGGCACGGGCCCGCGATCCCGGCCCGGCCCTGGATCTCGCGCTGATCGATGTCTACCTACCGGATGGCAGCGGCATCGACCTCGTCCGCGAAATGAGATGCGACACCATGGTTCTCACCGCCGATTCCGACGGCGAAACCGTCCGCTCGGCGCTCGCCGCCGGCGCGCTCGGCTATTTCGTCAAACCCTTCCCGCCGACCGCCCTCAGTTCCCGGCTGACCGGGTACGCCCGCTATCGGCGGTTGCTGGCCGATCCGCAGGTCGACCACGCCCGGGTCGAGGCCGCTCTGGCCGCACTCCGCCCGGCGCCTACCCCCGGCGCGCCCGCACCGGTGACCTCACCGACGAAAGACCTCGTCCTGGAAGCGATCACGGGTTCCCACCGGCCGATGTCCGCCGGCGAGGTCGCCGACGCCATCGGCGTCTCGCGTCCCACGGCACAGCGCCACCTCACCGCCCTGGCCGGCGACGGCGTACTCCGGATGCGCCTGCGCTACGGCCAGGCGGGTCGCCCCGAACAGGAGTATTCACTGTCCCCGGAGCGGTGAGCAGTACTCAACCGGCCGCCTGCACCCGCCCCCACTGCACCAGCGCCCATGCCAGACAGCCGAACGCCACGCCGCTGGTCAGCACGCGGACGATATTCCACGTCACCCAGCGCGCTTCGTCGAATGCCGCGCGCACCGCCGCTGGATCGGCCATCTCCGCGGGGTCACCCGCCGCCTTCAGCGCATCGTTGAGCGGCAGGTGAACCGCGACGGTGATCACCACCGCCACCAGATACAGCACCGCCGCCGCGGCCGTCCAGATCAGCACCTGGCCCCGCCCCGAACCGAGTTGCAACAGCGCGGCGACCACCGCGAGCACAAGCGCACCCATGAAGGTCAGCAGGAACAGCGGGT
The DNA here is from genome assembly GCF_029868855.1 of Nocardia carnea. Taxonomy (GTDB): domain Bacteria; phylum Actinomycetota; class Actinomycetes; order Mycobacteriales; family Mycobacteriaceae; genus Nocardia; species Nocardia carnea_A. Next base: position 23,381 of record NZ_JARWOV010000059.1, read on the forward strand.
TCACGATCGCACGGTCGATCGCCTGGAAAGAAGCGATGAACGTGCGGTCGTCGGTCGTCCGCAGCCCCGGCATGATCGCCAGCGCGTAGATTCCGAATACTCCGGCCATCAGTCCGGTTGCCAGTGTCGCCGCCATCAGAACGGTCGCACGCACAGTGTCGAGCATTACCTCACCTCGCCCGGTGTTGTCCCGGCTGCCTCGATCGAGACACGCACCGCCACGACCTGCGCGAGCGGACACCGATGACCTTACCGCCGCGCTGCCCGGGACACGGATCCGAATCGGAATCGCACCGGAGTCGGCGCATTACACGACACGACGGCACATCCCGCGAGGGCGAATCGGCCACCCCGGCCGGTACGCAGCGGGTCAGTTACCGGGTTCGACTTGCAAGATTCGGTCGTCGCCGGGGGCGGGATTCCCGCGACCGTCCGTGTTGTTGGTCAGCACCCACAGCGAGCCACGGGGTGTGAGGGTGACGTCGCGTAGCCGTCCGTACGCACCGACCAGGTGCTCGGTGGAGGTGGCGAGATCGTCGAGGGGGATCTGACGCAGTCGCTCACCCCGCAGGTTCGCCAGGTATACGACCCCGTTCCGGATCGCCATACCGCTGGGACTCGCGTCGGCTGGGCGCCACTGCTGCACGGGGTCGATGAATTCCGCCCGGCCGGCGATACCTTCCACCTCGGGCCAGCCGTAGTTGCCGCCCGGCTCGATCACGTTGAGCTCGTCCCAGGTGTCCTGCCCGAACTCGCTCGCGTACAGGGTGCCGTCCGCGGACCACGCGAGGCCCTGAGGGTTGCGGTGGCCGTAGCTGTAGACCGGCGAGCCGGGGAAAGGATTGTCCTCGGGTGCCCGCCCGTCCGGAGTCATCCGCAGGATCTTGCCGGTGGGTGCGTTACGGTCCTGCGCGCTGCCGCGATCCCCGGCATCGCCGACGGTGGCATACAGCATCCCGTCGGGACCGAAGGCGATCCGGCCGCCGTTGTGGAACCTGGCAGCCGGGATACCGGCCAGCAGCGTTTCCCCGGACCCGAGGCCCAGACCGCCGGGTACTCCGGTGAGTTCGAATCGTTCGAGACGGTTCTCGTCGCCTGCCGTGTAATAGGCGTAGAGGCTGCTGTCGCGCACGGCGATACCCAGCAGACCGCCCTCGCCCGCGGGCGCGGCGCCCGCTATCACCCCGACCTCCCGCGGGTTGCCGTCGGCGTCGAGTTCGAGAATGCGCGCTGAATCCCGTTCGCTCACGAGCGCGGTGTCCCCGTGGAACGCGACCGACCAGGGCGCGGCGAGATCGGTCGTGACGGTCGTAACCGTCCCGTCCGGCGAGGAAGGCGAGGCGGCCGGGGCGTCGGCCGATGTCGGTTCGGTCGGATCGGTGCCCGGGCCGGGCGTGCACGCGGCCACCACACCGGCGACCAGAATCGCGCCGGCGAGCCCGGTGAAACGCCGCCCCGTGACTCGTCTTCGCCCGGTCATCGCCACCCGCTCGCCCCGGCGGCGTGGCCCGATCGACTCGCCGCCAGTATTCCCACGGCGCACTCCGCCGTCTCGGCCGGATCCGATCTCGCCGCAACCGCCGCGCCGGTGTTCGCGCCGCATGTCCTGCCGCTGCCAGGAGCACCGACCGGCGTGACCGCGCCGGCCTGATCGCTCGATGTCATGGTTTCGAGGCTACGACCCCGGCACCGGCACCTGCCAGGTTCCGGGGATGCGCACTGTCCGCGCGCACCACAGCTGGCAAGCACCCCGGTCCGCAGCGGTGGGCCGGGCCCGCAGTGGCATTGCCCGGCAATGGGACGAGTCGGCTCCGCCGGACACCCGGACAGGGGGGGGGGGGGGGGTTGGGCCGCGCCCCCCCCGGGGGGGTGGTGGGGGGGGGCCCGCGCCCCCGGGCCCCGGGGGGCGGGCGTGCGGTAGCGCACCGAACCGTCACCGGC
>NZ_JARWOV010000060.1 GCF_029868855.1 Nocardia carnea
GTTCAGGGAAAGCGATCACGGGTGGGGCTGTACCGCCGTTTGTGGTGCCGTCGTGGTTGTTTGTGGGCGGGGGTTTTTTGGTGGGTGGGCCCCCCTGCCCACCCCACAGCAGGGTCCCCCGACCCGGGTTTTGAGCCGTGCCCGCGGGGGGGGTGGTGGTTACCCCGGGCGGGTTTTCCGCGTTGTGCCCGCCGGGCGTCACCCGCGCCGGCGGGACGGTGTCAGACGCCGAGTACGGTCGGCACGATCATCGGCCGGCGCCGGTAGGTATCGGCCACCCAGCGCCCCACGACCCGGCGCACGCTCTGGGCGATACGGTGGGTCTCGGTGACGCCTTCTCCGGCCAGACGCAGCAGTTCCGCCTCCACCAGTTCGGCGGCTTCGGCCAGCGCGGTGGGATCGTCGGAGAAACCGCGACCGCTCACCTCGGGCGTGCTCACCGCTTTACCGGTGGTCGCATCGACGGCGACGGTGATGGCGATGAAACCACCCTCACCGAGGACCAGCCGATCCGACAGGGTCGATTCGCCGACATCGCCCACCGACAGGCCGTCGACATAGACATGCCCCACCGGTACCCGGCCGACGATGGAGGCGATCCCGTCGACCAGATCCACGACGACACCGTCTTCGGCCAGCACCACCCGGTCCTCGGGAACTCCCGTGGCGACCGCGAGCGCGGCGTTGGCGCGCAGATGCCGCCATTCCCCGTGCACCGGCATGGCGTTCGTCGGGCGGACCGCGTTGTACAGGTACAGCAGTTCCCCGGCCGAAGCGTGCCCGGAGACGTGGACTTTCGCGTTCTGCTGGGTGATCACCGTCGCGCCGAGCCGGGCCAGCCCGTTTACCACGGTGAACACCGAGTTCTCGTTACCCGGGATGAGCGATGACGCCAGCACCACCAGATCGTCGGCGCGGATATGGATCTGGCGGTGGTCACCGCGCGCCATCCGCGACAGCGCCGAAAGCGGTTCGCCCTGGGAGCCGGTGGAGATGAGGACCAGTTTGGCGGGCGGCAGGGTGGCAGCCTGGTCGAGATCGACGACCAGCCCGTCCGGCACCGTGAGATAGCCGAGATCCTGCGCGATCTGCATATTGCGCACCATCGACCGGCCGACGAAGCAGACGCGGCGGCCGTACTTCTGGGCCACATCCACGACCTGCTGGATACGGTGCACATGACTGGCGAAGGACGCGACGATGACCCGGCTGCGCGCCTTGCCGATCACGGTGTCCAGCACACCGCCGATCTCCCGTTCCGGAGTGACGAATCCGGGGACCTCGGCGTTCGTGGAATCGACCAGGAACAGATCCACGCCCTCGTCACCGAGGCGGGAGAAACCGGCGAGATCGGTGAGCCGGCCGTCGAGCGGAAGCTGGTCGAGTTTGATGTCACCGGTGTGCAGGATCGTCCCGGCGGGCGTCCGGATCGCGACAGCGAGCGCATCCGGGATGGAATGGTTGACCGCGAAATACTCGCAGTCGAACGGTCCGTGCTCGGTATGCTCCCCCTCGGTGACCTCGACGAGCCGCGGATGCAGCCGGTGCTCCCGGCATTTCGCGGCGACCAGGGCGAGCGTGAACTTCGACCCCACCACCGGGATATCGGGCCGTAGGCGCAGCAGGAACGGCACGGCGCCGATATGGTCCTCGTGCCCGTGGGTGAGCACCACCGCGGCCACATCGTCCATCCGGTCCTCGATCGGCCGGAAATCGGGCAGGATGAGGTCCACGCCCGGCTGCTGGTCCTCGGGGAACAGCACACCGCAGTCGACGATGAGAAGTTTGCCGCCGTATTCGAAAACGGTCATATTGCGGCCGATTTCGCCGATACCGCCGAGTGCGAACACCCGCAGTCCTTGACGTGGCAGCTTCGGCGGCAGCGGAAGGCGGTCCTGCGCGGCGGTTTCCGGGGGTACCGCGGGAACAGAGCGAGCGGAATCACCGCGGCCACGCCCGGACGGGCGTCCTTTACCCCGCCGCGGCTTGTCCCGCGTGGAGCGAGCGTCCGGTGCCGTCTCCGGCCGTACCGCCGTGGTTTCCGGTTCCTGCGCCGCGACTACCGGATCCGGTGCGGCCGGGGTCTCGGGCTCACGGGCGACGGGCGGTGCCGCGGGTGGCGCCGGTTCCGGCGCGCGGGCGGGTTCGGGCCGCGGGGCCGGCGCGGGCGCCGCGGGGCCGGCGTCGCGGCGGGCGGTGCGCCGGGGACGGCGGGCAGCGGGGTCGGTCATTCGAGCACCCCGGCGGCACGCAGGTCGGCGGCCAGATCCTCGAGCTGTTCCGGGCTCGGCATGATCTGCGGCAGTCGAGGTTCCCCCACGTCCACGCCGAGCAATCGGAGTCCACCCTTCGTCATCGCTACTCCGCCGAGCCGCGCCATGGCGGCATTCAGCCAGAGCAGGCTGGTGTTGATATCCCGGGCACGCACCACATCGCCGGCGGCGAATGCGTCAACCATCTCGCGCAGCCGCTCCGGCACCAGATGGCCGATCACGCTGATGAATCCGACGGCACCCATCGCCAGCCACGGCAGATTCAACATATCGTCGCCGGAGTAGAACGCGAGATCGGTTTCGGCGATCAGTGCGGCGCCGGCGTTCAGGTCACCCTTGGCGTCCTTGACCGCGACGATCCGCGGATGTTCGGCGAGTCGGCGAATCGTATCCGAGGCGATCGGCACCACCGATCTGGGCGGAATGTCGTAGAGGGTCACCGGAAGATCGGTGGCATCGGCGACGGCGGTGAAATGTGCGAACAGACCCTCCTGGGTCGGCCGCGAATAGTAGGGGGTCACGACCAGCAGGCCGTGCGCGCCCGCGCGCTGGGCATTACGGGCGAGTTCGATCGAATGCGCGGTGTCGTAGGTTCCGGCGCCCGCGATAACGGTGGCCCGGTTACCGACCGCGTCCACCACCGCCCGCAACAGATCCGCCTTCTCCGATTCGGTGGTGGTCGGCGATTCGCCGGTGGTGCCGGAGATCGCGAGCAGGTCGACACCCCGCTCGACCAGACGGTGCGCAAGGGTGACGCCGGTGTCTATGTCGAGCTTGCCCTCGGCGCTGAAGGGGGTCACCATCGCGACACCTACCGTGCCGGACGCGCTCAACACCGGAGGCGTCGATTCACCGTTCGTCATGGTCAGAAAGGCTACCCGGTCGCCGGGCAGGCCTCGACACCCTCGTCTGTGTTCTGGGCCGCGGGAACGAGTTATGACATCATTCCGACATCTATATGATGTCGCTCCAGGGGTTGTATGACATCACAATAGGCGCCACACTGATGTCATGGATCTGACCCGATACACCGCCCGAATTCGCGACGACCTGATCGCCGCGGCCGCCCTCGGCGACGAGAAAACGCAGGCCACGGCCGAGGCGCTCGCCAAGGCGGTGGAGAACTCGGCTCGGCTGGCCCTGCTCGCGGCGCTCACCGAACTCGCCGATACCGTCTCGACCGAGCTGGGCGACCGCACCGTACGGGTCTCGCTGCACGACGACGAAGCCACTGTCGAAGTGGGCCGCGCCCCGGCCGGTGACAACCCCACCTTCGAGGAAATGACCGGCGATATCAGCCGGGTGACCCTGCGGCTGGTCGAACAGGTGAAATCCCGGGCCGAAGAGGCCGCCGCGCAGAGCGGGCAATCCCTGAACTCCTGGATGGCCGGGGTGGTGTCGGGCGCGTTGCGCGATCAGATGCGTGGCGGCTACGGGACCGGTAAACGCGACGACACCACACCCTGATCAGGTCGAGACCAGGATTTCGCCGGTACTGCCGATCTCGGTACGCCGATCCCCGCCGGGTGCGCTCGCCAGGATGGTCGCCAGATTGCGCCGTCCGGCCGGGAGCACCCGGATGGTGACCGACCCGGAATTGGCGGCATCCAGCTCGCGCACGGCGAGATCGAGCACCCGCGCGCGCAGTGCCACCGCCACGCCGGCGAATCCGCCGTCGTCGAGCAGGAGGACTTCCACCCCGCGCGACCGCGCACCGCGGGCCGCGGCGTTGAGCTGATCGGTGACCAGCTGCGGTGCCCGCAGACCGTCCCGTAATTCGGCCTCCAGCAGGCGGCATGTCTCCCGATCGGCCGGTGTCAGTTCCACCCCGCGGGCGATTCGCTCCAGCATCGGCCTGGCCAGCTCGTCCAACCGGCTCAGCTGGCGGAGCCGTTCGGAATGCTCGGCCGCCATGGTCGCCTCGGCCGCCGCCCGCATGGCGACGTCGTCGTGCAGCAGGCGCAGCGAACGCTGCGTCGGCCGCAGGATCAGCGCACACACCGTGGCCCCGGCCAGGCAGGCCAGCGCGAGGATGGATACGAAGAGGGATCCGACCGAGATATCCAGCACGATATCCACGAAACCGACGACTGCCGCCACCGCCGCGGCGCCCGCCCACGCCGCGACGATCCGGCCGCGCACCGCCAATACAGCCAGCACGTAGGAGGCGGCGAAGGCCGCCCAGGGCTGGCGCACCGCGTCCTCGGCGGAGTTCAGATGTGTCGCCAGCACCGCCACCGGCCCCGCCGCGATCACCGCGGCAGTGGCGGGCCACGGCAGCGGGTCGCCGGGCAGCAGGACCAGAATCGCGCCGGCACCCAGCATCGCGGTGATCGCGACGAAGAACTGCGCGACCGGAACCTCGTTCCAGGACGGGGTGGTGTACAGCGTGATGGTCGCGGCGAGACCTACCCGGAACACCCAGCCGGACCGGCCGCGCATACCGAGCAGGGAGCGTAGCTCGAAATCCACCGCTCGCTCATCGAGGCCCGCCCTGCCGTGAACGACCGGCGCCCCCGCCACACCACCACCCGGTTTCTCGGTGAGTTGTTGCTTCACCGGCCACCGCCGACACACATCCTGGTTTCACACGGCTCCCATCGGTGGCCGGCCTCTCCACCCGCCCGGCGGTGCGTATGCCGCATCCCCTCCGGCCTTGTCCTGGACTGCGCCACCCTGGTGAACGGCCGGGCGTGCCCACTACGTTTCTCGGTCATCGTCGACACTTCCTGCGTTTCCCCACATCAAGGTGACCGTTGTCCCGTGTCCCGGTTCCGATTCCACGAAGCCTGCGCCGCCGGGCAACTGACGCATCCGGCCCAGAATGCTCGCCGAGATACCGAGCCGATCGGCCGGTACAGCCGACCGGTCGAAACCCGCACCGTCGTCACGGAAGACGACCAGCAGCCCGCCCGCGCCGACCGTAGCGATCACCTCACGGCGTACCGGACGACCCGGAACTCCGGCATGCCGCAGGCTGTTGCGAACCGCCTCGGTGAGCGCCGCGGCCAGCGGACCGGCCGCGGACAACGGCATCCGCAGTTCGTTCTCGTTCCCGCCACGGTGCACGGTGAACTCGATGTCGGGGTTGACCTCGTGCACGGCGGCCCGCAGGAATCCGACGGCCGAGTTCGCGTCCAGCAATCCGGTATCGGCACCGGCGAACCGGGTGGCGTCGAGCTGGTCGAGCGTGCGCCGCGCTTGTGCCCGCAGCACCGCCGAGGTGACGCCGGAACCGGAGCGGGAGGCATCCAGCAGTGTGGACAGCACCGCATCGTGGATGAGCACGGCGAAGCGTGCGCGTTCTCGCTCCCTGGCCGCTGTCCCCGCGACCGCCGCCGCGCGTTCGCCCGCGATCACCGATTCCCGGTCCACCCGCGCACCCGCCGCTCGCGCGTGCACGACACACCACAGGAACAGCAGACACAAACCGGCATTGCGGGCGACGTTGTCCACCACGGCCGGCACCGTGGTGTCGTCGAACATCACATACAGCGCGATACCCGGCGTCGCCGCAGTGACCGCCAGGTAGCCGACCGCCAGCCAAGGCCGCCAGGCCACCGCCGCCGCCAGCACACCGATCATGATCAGCCGATGCGCCCAGATCAGCCCCGGTGCTTCCGCGATCTCGTAGTAATAGGGCATCACCAGCGCCATCCCGGCGAGATAGCCCAGCGCGGCGGCACCCGCGACCGCACGCACGAGCTGCGGTCCCGCGATCAGCGATACCACCGCGAGTACCGGCAGCATCCCGAACGCGACGGTCACCGCGATCAAGGTCCAGACCAACGGGACCGGCCGATGCTGCACGATGATCTCGGGCAGTTCCAGCACCGCGGCGATCGTCCCGACCAGGCCGATCACCAGGCCGAACCGCCGGACCACCCGATCAGCGGCCGATTCGGGACCGGAATTACGCGAACGAACGAGCGATACCGCTACCGGCCACAGGTCTCGCAGCCGCCGCGGCCACAGGCCCGGGTGCGACGGCACCTCGACGGAGAAGGTCGCGCTCATGACCGGCGATGTTCGGGAACCGGCAACCAGCCGTCCTCGATCGCCCGCTTGTAGAGGTCTGTCTTGGTGGGTGCGGGCCGGCCCGCGTCGGCGTATTTCTGCCGGATCCGGCCCAGATAGTCGTTCACTGTCTGTTCGGAGAGCCCGGTCAGGCGCGCCACCCGGGATGCCTTCTCCCCAGAGGCGTACAGCGTGAGTACCTCTTCCTGGCGCGGGCTCAACCCGACGCTGGACAACTGCGGATCGCCGTCGATGGCGGCGGCCCAATCGGTGGTCACCACCTGCTCCCCGGACGCGGCGCGGCGCACCGCGCCGACCACGGTCGCCACATCCTCTGATTTACGGACCACACCCAGGACTCCGGCGCGGGCGGCCGAACGCACAAGGTACGGATTGTCGGCGCCCGTGAACACCAGCACCTCGACGCCGTGCTCGCGCAATGCCGTCACATTGTCCTCGGGGGTGGAATCATCGGCCAGTCGCAGATCCAGAACCACCAGGTCCAGGGCCGGCGCACCCTCGATCCGGCAGGCCGGATCGTCCAGTAGCCCGGCGACCGTGCCCGCGGTCGCCACCAATTCCAGGTCCGGCTCGGCCTCGAGCATCGCCACCAGGCCGATCGCCACCGATTCGTGGTCCTCGACCAGACCGATACGGCGTGGTCCCGTCCGGTCCCCGACGCTGTCCGTCACTCCACAACTCCCATCAGGCACGCCCCCGTCCAGAGCAGTATGGCGGTGTGCGCGCGCCGAAGTGAGCCCCAGATTCCAGGGGAACCGCCGAACCGCTGCGACGAATTCTCTATTGCATCAGCTGTGCCGCTACGGTCGCGCCCAGTTCCCAGCACGTTTCGAGGTCGTCCTTGCCCGGCTTACCCGACACCACCACGTAGTCGGCGGCTTTCGCCCACCCCAGACCGGTCGTGATGGAGGTGACTGCGCGCTCGGCTCCCTCGGTGCCCTCGTTGCCGTGCAGGTAGAGGCCGAACGGCCGCCCCCGCGTCGAATCGAGGCAGGGGTAGTAGATCACGTCGAAGGCGTGCTTCAGAGCGCCGCTCATGTACCCGAGGTTGGCCGGGGTGCCGAGCAGGTATCCGTCCGCCGCCAGTACATCCGCCGGCGATACGGCCAGCGCCGCTCGGCGCACCACCTCCACGCCTTCGATTTCCGGATCGGTGGCACCCGACACCACGGCCTCGAACATCGCCTGCATGAACGGCGACGGTGTGTGATGGATGATCAGCAACGTCGGCACACCGGCGAGCCTAGTCTGGGTGACCGCTCCCGGTGCACACGTGAACCGCGCCGAGGCGGTGGTTCGGCCCCGCTACCCCGTACCCGAGTTTCGTTCGTGGCGTTCCAGTTCCACCGCGCGGCGCATGGTGCTGCGCGCCCGGGCCCGATCGCCGGCGTAATCGTAGGCACGAGCCAACCGGTAGGAGATCCGCCAGTTGTCGGGGTCGGCCTCCCATTCCTTTTTCACTGTGAGGAACAACTCGTCCGCGGACGCCCGCTCGATCCGGCCGGAGGGACGGCGCGGGAGATCGTCGACAGCCAATTCCAGCCCCTCGTCGTGGATGCGGCGGGCCAGCCGTTGATGATCCAGCGCGGACCGGATGGTGGACACGACCATCCACACACCGAGCAGCGGCAGGATCAGAACCCCGGCACCCAGACCGATGGCTGCGATATCGCCGGAGGTCAGCAGTTCCACGGCGATCCGGCCCAGCCACAGAAAGTAGAAGATCAGCGCCAGGACGAGAAAGGCCACCATGGCGACGACCTTCACCACCGAGCGGTCCGGGGCCGGATCGCCGGTCGCGCCGCCGGACTCGCTCACAGGTCGAGGAAGGGATCGAGCCCGACGGTGAGGCCCGGCCGCCCGCCGATCTGCCGGACCCCCAGCAATACCCCCGGCGCGAACGACGAGCGGTCGATGGAATCGTGCCGGATGGTCAGCGTCTCCCCCTGGGTGCCGAACAGCACCTCCTGGTGGGCGACCAGCCCGGCCAGCCGCACCGAATGCACCCGTACCCCGTCGACCTCGGCGCCCCGCGCGCCATCGAGTTCGGTGGTCGTTGCGTCCGGAACGGGCGCGGCACCGGCCTGTTTACGTGCTTCGGCGATGATCCCCGCGGTCCGGTAGGCGGTGCCGGACGGGGCGTCGGCCTTGTTCGGATGATGCAATTCGATCACTTCGACAGATTCGAAGAATCGCGCCGCCTGTTCAGCGAACCGCATCGACAGAACCGCGCCGATCGCGAAGTTCGGGGCGATCAGCACTCCCACGTCGGGGCGGCCGGACAGCCAGCCCCGCACCTCGTCGAGGCGGGCGCTGTCGAATCCCGTGGTGCCGACCACGGCGTGAATGCCGTTGTCCACCAGGAAGCGCAGATTGCCCATCACCACGTCGGGATGGGTGAAATCGACCACGACCTGGGTGCCGGTCTCGGTGAAACGCGTCAGCGGATCGTCCTTGTCCACGGCGGCGACCAGTTCGAGGTCTCCCGCCGCCTCGACCGCGGCGCAGATGGCCTGACCGACCTTGCCCTGCGCCCCCAGAACACCCACCCGAATCGGTGTCGTCACCTCACCACTCCTACCTGATAGCCGGACCCAGCGAGTCTATGGCGCGCCGGCCGGCGCAAGACGGGCCCCCTCGACATTCTCGTGGCACCACTCACTCCGCGGTGTGAACCGACGGTGGGCGCGACCACCAGGAGCCGCGCGGGCACGACAAAGTCTCGGCGCGAACGCACCGGGCGAGCACGCGTTCAGCGGGTCCAGCGGATGTTCTGCGCCCGGCGCGACTCGATCCGTCCGGATTCGCCGCCCGCCGGCGCCCGATCGACCCGCCACGGCGATCGGCCCGCACTCGGCCCCGCCCTAGTGGTCGCTGTGGCCCCGGCTACCGGACAACGCCGACCCCGGACCGAGGGAGGGACCCGGACCTCAGGCACGGGTCAGCTCACCGGGACCACGGCGAAATCACTGTTCCCGGGTGTGGCCGTGACCGTATTCGCCTCGCTCACCAGCCATTGCCCGCAGACGCAACGCCAGTAGCGCACCGCACCGTGTGCGGACAGCAGGGTGGGCGCGGGCCAGTCACAGGCGGAGCAGGTGATCGTCATATCGCCAGCCTGGTGTAATGGTTCTATGCATTTCAACCCTTACGGTGGCGCCGCGGCCGAACTCGCGGCCCGGCTGGTCAACGCAGACCCCGGCCGAGACCTCGCGCTGCTACTCGCCGAGGCCGGGTACAAACCGATCGGCCCGGTGAGCCCGCGGCAGGAAGCCACCTTGCGGAGCTGGATCCAACGGCTCGACGAGGTCTTCCGCGCACCCGGTGTCGACCTGCTCAACGCGCTGCTGGCCGAGACCACGAGCCGCCCGTATATCTCGACCCACGACGGGCGCTCACCGCATCTGCACTACGCCGCCGAGAACGCCCCGATCGACGAACGGGTCAAGGCATACACCGCCGCCGGGCTGGCCGAACTGTTCTGCACGGCGCCGGACCGGATCGGCCGGTGCGCGCGACCGGAATGCACCCGCGTCTTCGTCGACACCTCGCGAAACGGGCGGCGGCGCTTCTGCTCCGATCGGTGTGCCAACCGGGTGAACGTCGCCAGGCACCGGGCGCGTACCGCGCCGGGTCAGAAGACGATCACTTGACGCAGGGCATGCCCGGCGGCCAATTCGTCCATCGCCCGGTTGATATCGTCCAGCCCGATCCGTGCGGAGATCAGTTTCTCCACCGGCAACCGGCCTTCCCGCCACATCCTCACGTACTCGGGAATATCGCGGGACGGAACAGCCGAACCCAGGTAGCTGCCCACGATCGAGCGCCCCTGCGCGACCAACCCCAGCGGCGAGATACTGGCTCGGGCTTCGGGTGACGGGAGGCCCACCGTCACCGTGGTACCACCCGGCGCCGTCGCGGCGACCGCGCTCTCGAACGCCCGGGCCGAACCCACGGCCTCGACCACCACCTCGGCCCGGATCTCCCCGTCGGCGACCTCTGCCGGAGTATGGGCGCCGGTGGCACCCAGATCGCGGGCCAGCTCCAGTTTCTCCGGGACGGTATCGACGGCGATCACCTCGCGGACGCCGAGCGATACCGCCACCAGCACCGCCGCCATCCCGACACCGCCGAGCCCGACCACCATCACACGGTCGGTAGCGGCCGGTTTCGCCGAGTTCAGCAGTGCCCCACCGCCGGTGAGGACCGCGCAGCCCAATACCGCGGCGACGTCCGGCGGCACGTCGTCGTCGACCGGGACCACCGAGCGGCGATCCACCACCGCATAAGTGGCGAATCCGGAAACGCCGAGGTGGTGGTGGACTTCTGCGCCGTCACGGCGCAACCGGCGGCCACCGGACAGGAGCTCCCCGGCATTGTTGGCGACACTGCCGGGAACACACGGGGTCCGGCCGTTCGAGGCGCAACCGGCGCATTCGCCGCAGCGGGGCAGGAACGTCATCACCACCCGCTGTCCGACGGGCAGCCCGGCACCCGGACCCGCGGCCTCGACCTTCCCGGCGGCCTCGTGACCGAGCAGCATGGGCACCGGCCGGACCCGATTGCCGTCGACCACGGAGAGGTCGGAATGGCAGATCCCGGCCGCTTCGATCCGCACCAGGATCTCGCCGGGGCCGGGTTCGGCCAGCTCGAGTTCGCCGACGGCGATCGGCGTGGACTCGGCATACGGCCCGGGTGCGCCGATCTGTTCCAGGACTGCCCCACGAATTCTCATGCGACCACGGTAGGCCGCGACCGGAACTTGCTCATTATCCGGATCGGACTATCCTGATCTGCCGTGACGGTGCTCCCGTTGGCCGCCTTGTACCGAGCCCGGGGTCGGGATCGTCACGATCCGAGGAGATTTTCCTTTGACCGTTCAGTTCAACCACACGATTGTCGGCTGCCGTGACAACCGGGTATCGGCCGAGTTCTGGGCCGATATCCTGGGCCTGGAATCAGGCCCCGAATGGGGACCGTTCATTCCCTTGCCCACCGCGAACGGGACGACCTTCGATTTCGCGAAGGTCCCGCCGCATATCACCGAGATCCAGGGCCAGCATTACGCATTCCTGGTCTCGGAAGCCGAATTCGACGCCGCCTACGCCAAGATCCAGCGCTACGGACTCGAGCACTGGGCCGATCCGCATCAGAACACGCCCGGCCGGATCAATCACAACGACGGCGGACGCGGCGTGTACTTCCTGGATCCCAGCGGGCACTACATGGAGTTGATCACCGTCCCGTACGGGGGTTGGCCGCAGTAACGCGAGCGGTGGGGGGGGGGGGGCGGCCGCCCCGCCCCCCGGGATTGCGCCCGCCCCGCGGGCCGCCCCCGCCCCCCCCCCCCCCCCGCCCGGCCGCGG
>NZ_JARWOV010000061.1 GCF_029868855.1 Nocardia carnea
CCCCCCCCCCGCCCCCGGGCGGGGGGGGGCCCCCCCCCCCCTCGGGGGGCGCGCGCCCGCCCCCCCCCCCCCGGGGCCGGCGCCCCCCCCCCCGCCCGAACCCGGCCAGGGTGCCGCCTCGCTCATGAACGACCTGCCCTACGGTGCCGAATTCGGCACCCTGGTGCATGCGGTGCTGGAGCGGGTGAGTACCGATACCGCCGATCCGGCCGCCGAGGTCCGGGCCCGCTGCACCGAAGCGGTGGGCGAGATGCTGTCCGAGGCCGACCCGGATATGCTGGCGGAGGCACTGCTGGCCGTCCTGCGCACTCCGATCGGTTTCGGCGCCCTCGCCGATATCCCCGACCGGGACCGGTTGTGCGAACTCGAATTCGAGCTGCCTCTCGCGGGCGGTGACGCACCCGCCACCGTATCTGCCACCCTGCACCGGATCGCCGCGCTGGTGCGGTCCCGGCTCGCTCCCGGGGACGTATTCCACACCTACGCCGACGAACTCGGCCACCTCGACGACACCCCGTTGCGCGGATATCTTACCGGCAGTATCGATGCGGTCCTGCGCACACCGGACGGCCGTTTCGTCGTGGTCGACTACAAGACGAACCGGCTGGGCACCGGTGATCTCACCGTCGCGCACTACACCCGCGACCGGATGGCCGCCGAAATGATCCGCTCGCACTACCCGTTGCAGGCCCTGCTGTATTCGGTGGCATTGCACCGGTATCTGCGCTGGCGGCTGCCCGGCTACGACCCCGCGGTACATCTCGGCGGTATCCGCTACCTGTTCGTGCGCGGCATGATCGGACCGGAAACCCCGGAGGGCGCCGGGGTGTTCGACTGGACGCCGCCGCCCGCCCTGATCACCGAGATGTCCGAACTGCTGGCCGGAGGTGCGGCGTGATCCCGATCCGGGTGGCGCAGCGCGGGCGCGGGATACTGCGGGAATTCAACGAGGCCGGGGTGCTGTCGGCCGCGGACGTGCATGTGGCCGCCCGGCTGGGCCGGCTCGCGGGGGAGGACCGCGAACCGGTGCTGTTCGCGGCGGCGCTGGCGGTGCGCGCGGTGCGATCCGGATCGGTCTGCCTGGACTTGACCAGGATGCGGGATATCGGTGTGGATACCGACGACGAACATCCGGATCAGCTCGACCTCGCCGAATTGCCGTGGCCGGACGAGCAGTCGGTGATCGACGCGGTACGCGACAGCCCGCTCGTACGGGGTGGCCCGGCCGGACCGCTGCGCCCGCTGCGGCTCACCGAACCGGCCCGGCCGGGTGTCGGCCCGCTGCTCTACCTGGACCGCTACTACCGGCAGGAACAAACCATCCGCCAGGTGCTGACCGCGCGGGGGGCCCGGCCACCCGCCCCCCCCCCCCCCCGGGGGTGGGGCCCACGCCGAACGCGGGTAGGCCCCCCCGGCGCG
>NZ_JARWOV010000062.1 GCF_029868855.1 Nocardia carnea
CGCCCCGCGCGCCCCTCACTACATCCCCCGGCCCGCGGGGGTGGGGGGGGGGGTGGTGGGCGGCGCGCGCCCCCCCCCCGCCCCCCGCCACCCCCGGCCGGGGGGGGGGGGGGGGGGCGCCGCCCGCGACCATGTCCAGCAGGTGGAACAGCGCGGTCGGCGCGTTGCCGATGGCGACCACGGCACCCTCGAGGCGGTCACGCCACAGTTCCAGCGCGGCCGCCGACCGGGTGGTCCCGAGGCGGGACGCGAGATCGGGAACACGCGGGTCGCGCAGTAGGCACAGCACCTCGTTGTCGGCGGGCAACCGGGTGCGAGTGACCCCAGAGGCCACCATGTTCGCGTCGCACAGGATGGGCGCTCCGCCCCGCAGGGCGCGTCGCGCTGCCGCCACCACACCGGGTGTGAACGCGATATCGCCCGCCAGATCGACTTGTCCGCAGCCGTGGATCATCCGCACCACCACCTGCGCGATATCCGCCGGAAACCGGTCCAGCTCGGCTTCGGAGCGAATGATCGAGAACGATCGGCGATAGATCTCGCCCGCGTCGGTGAGATAGCCGGTGCGTGTGTCGGACATGGGCACACCTTATGCCGGGCCGCGCCGACCGGGCAGTTGTGGGTCGAGGGTGCCCGTGCTCATGCGCGGGTTCGCGGGCCGGTTCGGCCGGTTATCGGTCGTGCTCCGTAGAGTCGGCGCGGTCGGCCGGCGCGCGAGGCGCCGGCGCCGGTGCGAAAAGGGAGGAACCATTGGCCGCGCCCGATCCGATGCAGTTGCATCCGTCCACTCGTCCGGACCTGACGAACGTGGTGTTCCTGGCCAATCAGGTCGATTCCCCGTTCATCGAGGTGGGAGCGTTCACCTACTTCGACGACGAGGGCAGTGGTGTGCCGTTCCAGGAAGGCAATGTCCGCTACAACTACGGACCGCAGCGGCTGGTGATCGGCCGGTTCAGCGCTGTCGCGCCCCGGACCACCTTCCTGATGCCCGGGGGCAACCATCCGATGGTCGGGCCGTCCACCTACCCGTTCACCATGTTCGGCGGCGAGTGGACGGAGAACACGCTCGAGGTCTTCACCGGGATCGATCCGCTGCCCGACACGGTGATCGGCAACGATGTTTGGATCGGCCGGTCGGCCACGATCATGCCCGGTGTGCGGATCGGGGACGGTGCCGTGGTCGCCGCGCATTCCGTGGTGACCAAGGATGTCGAACCGTACGCGATCGTGGCGGGCAACCCCGCCCGGGCCGTCCGGGCCCGCTTCGCCCCCGATGAGGTCGCGACGCTGCTGCGGGCCCGGTGGTGGGATTGGCCGACCGAGGTGATCACCGAGCACGCGGCACTGATCATGGGTGGCACTCCGGCCGATCTGCTGGCCGTTGCGGAGACGCTCGGGACAGTATGAGCCACCGGTTCATTCGCCGACCGACACGTAACGCCAGACCTCGTTGTCGTCGCTGTCCTCCTCGGCATCGCCGGGATCCAGGTTCAGCTGCACCCCGGCCGGTTCGAACACCGCACGCAACCGGCTGCCCATTTCGTCGCTGAGATAGTTGTGGTGCAGGTCCAGGCTGCGCAGATGGGTGAGCGGCTGACCGGTGAGCAGGGCGGCGGCGCCCTCGTCGGTGAGCACACCCATCGACAGATCCAGGGACTCCAGCCGGGCCACCACAGGTGCGGCGGCGACCGCCGCGCAGATCCGGTCCTGGATCTCGCTGTTGCGCAATCCCAGATGCCGCAGGTCGGGGAAGAGTTCGCCGCCGAGTACGGGTGCCAGATCGGCCGGTTCGGCGTCACCGCCGTAATCCGGGGTGCCCAGCCACAATTCGAGATGGGTGAGCGCGGGGAGCTCGCTCGCGGCGATGCCCTGGACGACCGCAGCCGGCAGCCCGCCCGCCTCGATGGTCAGTTTCCGCAGGTGTTCGTGCCGGACGGCGTCGAATACCAGTTTCGTGCCACCGCGCACGCCGAGTTCCACCAGGTCGGGGAACGCCGCCAGCAGGGGTGCGATATGTCCCTGGTTGATCCAGGAGATCTCGCATTCCTCGAAGGTGATATCGCCGAGGAAGACGGCCCGCAGCCGAGGCAGCCGTTCCCGGGCCGCGATCAGAGTGCCGATCACCGCGTCGGCCGTGGAATCGTAGGACTCCGGCCAGTTTCCGACGATCAGGGATGTCACCGCGGTGGTATCCACGGAATCCAGAAACCGGGTGAAGGTCTGCTCCCAGGTGCGGTCGCCTTCCCAGCCGGTCTCGGAAACTCGCCAGGCCACCGTCGCGGCATCGGGTAACGCCGTCGCCGCGGGTGCTGCCGGGGTGCCGGGCTCCGGGAAGTCGAAAGCCGGCAATCCGCCGAATTCTTCCAGGTGGTCGCCGATCATTCCTGTGTGCCGCCTCTCGTCATACCGGCCGGACTGTCCGGTTCGCCGAGGGATTCATACCAAGCCGGCCCGACATCTGCGCGGCGAGCGGTGCGGCGGGTGCCCGGCGCGGATTCCCGGCCCGGCCCCGGCCGCGTTCAGGCAATAGGCCCAGAGTGACAGCAACTGCTCCTCGGTGTACCGGGTGGAGCGCAGATAGTGGTGCCCGCGGATCCGCCGGTCGTGCCAGAAATGACCGGCCATCGGCAACTGCCGGGTCGCGGCGAGCCAGACGGCGGTATCGGCGCCCTGTTCCGAGGTGCGCAGCACGGGACGCAGCGCGGAACCGAACAGGCGCCGGGCCGTACCGGTGCCCGGCGTACCCACCCATCCCGGATGCATGCTGTGCACGCTGATACCGCGGTCGGCGAGCAGGTGATCGAGCAGCGGCGTGAATGCCACCTGCATCCGTTTGGCGCGTGCGTACGCGACCGCACCTCGATACACACCCCGGCGGTATTCCGGGTCGGCCACCGGCAGCGGTTGGGCGTACATACCGCCGGAGGCCACGAAAACTGTTCGTGCCGTGCCCGAAGCAGTGAGCAGTGGCGTCAGCCGGTCGATGAGGCGAAGCGGCCCCAGCACGTTGGTGGCCAGAGTCATTTCGTGGCCGGACGAATTCTCGGTGCGCTCGTACGGCATGACCCCGCCTGCGTGGACGAGTACGTCCAGGCTGTGCAGGTTCCGGTTCAGGACCGTGCAGCAGCCGTCTATGTTGTCCGGTTCGGCCACATCACACTGCACCACACGAATATCGGCCGAGGGCACAGCGATACGGATCTCCCGCCGGGCCCGGGCACCCCGGTCGACATCGCCGACAGCCAGCACGGTCGACGCGCCGAGTGCGGCCAGGCGGGTGGCGATCGACCGGCCGATTTCCGTATCTGCGCCGGTCACCAATGCCGTCCTGCCGAGTAGTACGCGGGCTGGTGGATCGCCGGAAGTCCAGCATCGTGCGCGCAGCTGGAATCCCGGCCGGCTGTGGCCGAGAACCAGCGTTCGATCGAGCACGGTGTCCAGTACGCGGATCACGGGTCCTCATTTCCTTTGAGGGGCAAGAACAGATCGGAGCCGCTGTAATCGCGACCTCGGTGCGGCAACGGGTGACCGCGGCCGGTGAATCGGGCGCGGTCACCTGTACGGGCCGCCTGGATCACCTGCGCATGGAGCAATCGGAACGGGGACTGGGAGAAACGTTCACACAAAATAGATATTCAGATATTCGCATCAAACAGTTTGCCTCGATCGCAGCCACAACCTCCGCGCGTCCGCCGCCCGGCCGGCGGGAATCGAGCGGTTGTACCTGGATGTACCAGGGTCCGGTCGGGGTATCCCCCGCGCGTACTCGGACGGCGGCGGGCCGTGCGATCTTCTGCATCACACCGTGCTGGACGGTGGGGCGTGGACCCGGTCCGATGTCCTGTCACGATTCCTCCGATCGGCGGGCGCTGAACGACCCGGTATGCATCGAGTATGCATCGTTTCATTCTCCAGCGCGACACGGGGGTCGGATTTCGACTGCTCACCTGAGGCAGTGGTGACGTGAACAGTTGTCGGTGAAGCCGCGCGGGTCCGTGGTTCAGGCGGTGTGACCCGGCCCTCGACCCCGTGGTGGAGGCGTGCGGGTGCCCGGTCGTCGGCATCCCGGTGATTGCGGTGGGTCGATCAGGTCAAACGCTCGAGCGCGTCGGCGAGGCTCGTCGGCCGGTGGACCTCGGCCGGCAGGATCACCTCGTCCCATCCGGGGCCGCCGGCGAAGACCCGCGCGCCCGCGCCGGTTCCGGCGCGCACGCTGGAGGTCGGCGCGGTCGATTCGTGGTGCGACCACAGCACCAGATCGGCGCCGGCGGGTAGGCGGGCGAGTGTATCCGTCAGCGCGGTCGTGGGGACGTCGGCGCCGAGCATATGCGCGCCCACCCCGCGTTCGGCCAGCGCGGCGCGAAGGACCTCCAGAGGAAGTGCGTGATTCTCACCCGCGGTGCAGGCCAGCACGATCGGATGCGGGGACAGCCGGTCGGCCGGGTATGCACTGTGCAGGGCCGAGGTGATGCACCAGGACAGCAGATGTTCCACGTCGACGCAGCCCTCGCCGCCGAGTTGCCGTCCGACGATATCGGCGAATGCGGGGCGGCACAGCAGTTCCCAGGTGTCCACCACGCCGTGGACGTGCAGATGGGAAGTCAACTGGGTGCTGACCGCGCGATAGTCGAGGCGGAAGGCGGCGGTGAGCAGAGTGCTCGGGTCGCCCGGTGTGGCGGCCGGGATCCGGACGGCTGCTGCCGCACCCGCGGGGGTGGCGCCGGCCTGGATGAGCCCGAGCATCCGCTGCAACTGGTCGATATCGTTTTCGCTGTACAGGCGGTGGGTGCCGGGCTGGTGGCCGGTGGGGCCGATGTTGTAGCGCCGGTTCCAGCTCCGCAGTGTGGCCGTCGGAACGCCGAGGCGGTCCGCGACCGCGCGGACAGTGAAACCGGCCGCGTCGGGTGCGGCTGCGGGGTCGGCGGGCATCGTCCTATTCTGCCCGTTCCGGATTGCGGCACCGGTGGGGGCAGGGCTCATGATCCGGTAGGGCTGTATCGCTGTCATACCTTCTGTCTGTGCTGATCGATATGCGTCGATTATGCATCGATATTGGTAGGGTGTAAACCACCGCCAATCCCCGAGGAGTCATCGTGACCGCATTCCGAGCAGCTCGCCGCACTGTCGGCCTCGTCTCCGCACTCGTCGCTTTCGGCACGCTGACCGGCGGAGCAGCAGTGGCGCAACCCGTGCCGCCCGCCGGTCCGGCACCCGTACCCGCCCTGGATCTGGACCGGTACCTCGGTACCTGGAACCAGTTGGCCGCCGTGCCGCAGCCGTTCAACCTGGAATGCGCCCGCGATACCCGCGCCGAGTACACGCTGGGACCGCAGGGCGAAATCGGTGTGCGCAACCAGTGCACGACATGGTCGGGGAGCACCAACGAGATCCGGGGGACCGCCGTGGTCAACGACCCGGTGACCCGGGCCCAACTGCATGTGAGTTTCCCGGGTGTTCCGACCCAGGACGCGGTCGAGGGTCCGACCAACTACATCGTCACCGCGCTCGCCCCGGACTATTCGTGGGCGCTGGTCACCGATCCCAGCAGGCTGTCCGGTTTCGTGCTCGCACGCGAAGCAGCGCTGGATGTGCCGGACCGGCAGCGAATCCGCGTCGCGATCGAAGCCGCCGGGCAGAGTCCGTGTATGTACCTCACCTCACCGGTCACCGGCGGTATCTCCGATATCGCCCCGTTGTGCCTGCGCTGACCTTGTCGACCGGTGTGTGCGGATCCGCTCGCTCAGGACGTGTGCGCCCGGTGCGCCTGTTGCTACCGCCGGATCCGCGGCAGGCCTCCGGGTATCTCGATCTCCAGTCCCACTGCGCGCCCGCCGTGACGTCGCAGACGACCCAGCAGTGTGACGAGGACGAAGATTCGGAACTTGTTGCCGTACGCGGTTGTCAGCGCCTGTCTCGCCCTGCGTACCTGGTCCCGGGGTAGAACCAGGGCGGTGCCGGATCGCCAAGGGCCGGTCGGTGTGCCGTCGAAGGTACTGCGGGCGACCTCCACCCTGGGGTTCGCCCGGATCCGGCGTACCTTCCAGGATCGCTCCGGCGTATAGCCGTACCAGCGGTCGCCGGCCGGTGCCAGCCAGATCGGGGTGCTGACCGCGGTGCCGTCGCCGCGGAAGGTGCGCAGTGCGAAGAACCGGTCGCCGTCGGGGTCGTTCGTGAACGCCATACCCCACAGTGTGGCAACCGGGTGACACCGGGCGCGGCGTCGGCGGAAATGCGTTCGCCACGCGGGCACAGCGACGGCTGTCACGGTGCGGTTCACTGCATAATCCCAGCTATGGCAGACGACTGGAACGATCGGATCATCAGCGAATTCCGGGCCAACGAGGGCCGTGTCGATGGCCCGTTCGAGGGTGCGCCGATGGTGCTGCTGCACCATCGTGGCCGGAAATCGGGGCGCGAATCGGTCACTCCGACGATGTATCTGCCCGACGAGCAGAATCCGGGCGAGCTGATCTACGTATTCGCGAGCAAGGCCGGCGCGCCCACGAATCCGGACTGGTACTACAACCTGACCACGGCGGGAAAGGCCACCGTCGAGCGCGGTACCGAAAGCTATCCGGTGCTCGTGACCGAGGTTTCGGGCGCCGAACGGGACCGCATCTACGCTGAACAGGCCCGGCGCTACCCGGGTTTCGACGAATACGAGGAGAAGACCCGGGGCATCCGTACCATCCCGGTGCTGGCACTGCGGCGAGCGTAATTACCCCGAGCGCGGCCGGTGCAGCGCTTTGGCTGTCGGGGAGTTGGGGACCCGGGCGGGATCGGGATAGGTGCCCAGTAGCCGGTCGGCGGTGCCGGCGGTGGTGACCGCGAACCAGTAGTGCTCGTTCTTGAAATGGTGCAGGCGATGGTTGCGCCGCACCGAACGCAGTACTGCGCCGCGCGGCTGATAGTCGGTGTGCACGAGGAAATGGGTCCACTCGTAGACGAGGCCGAGCGCGCCGACGGTGATCAGAAAGGTCAGCCCGAGACCGATACGCCCGAACGCCACGAACGCGATGAGTAGTAGCGCGGGGAGCAACCAGAGGAATGTCTGCCAGGGGATGAAAACCAGTTCGGCCAGCCGCGGGTCGGCGTGGTGCTCGCGGTGTTTACGGGCGAGCAGGGAATCGATACGCCACCGGCCGAGCGTGCGTGGGCGCCAGTGCAGGACGCAGACATGGATCACCCATTCGACGAAGGGGAACGCGGCCACCGCGACAAGCGGTATGAGCGCATCGGTGATCTGCCAGTCACCCACGAGAAGACGAGCGATCGCGGCGCACACCGGCAGTGCGAGGATGATCCACGGGGAAGGCGCGTGTGCGAAATCCCGCAGTACCTGGGCGAGGGTGACCTGCGAGCGCCGGCCTGCGCGTGCCTCGTCGGCGGACAGCCGGCGACGCGCGAGACGATCGATCTCGGAATTGCGCAGGCGCCGGGCGCGCAGTGAATCGGTGATTTTCATGGGGCGTTCTGCTCCAGACGGTGCAGCAGCGTGTCGAATTCGGCCGTGGCCGCGGACAGCAGTGCGTCGGCGTGAGTGCGGGCCGCGTCGGCATCACCCGCGGTGACTGCCTCGGTCAGTGCGCGGTAGGGCTCGGGGCGACCGACTTCGGCGTCCATCACACCGGCGAGTGCGGTCATCGTGGGTTCGTAGATATCGCGTAACTGGTTGAAGAGCAGGCGGTAGACGATCGAATCGGCCGCATCGACGAGATGGTCCCAGAAGGCGAGCGCCGCGCGTTGCCGGGCCGGGGGATCAGCAGCCTCGTCGAGCAAGCGCACCGCTGCGGCGAGTTCCTGCCCGAGGTGCGGTCCGCGGCGGTGGGCCGCGAGGGCGGCGACCTCCCGGCCCAGTGACGCCCGGGTTTCCAGAATGCTGCGGACTACGCCGTGGTCCAGTATGCCGCTGCGGAAGATCAGGCGTGGCAGCAGGTCGAGACCGCCGTAGCGCCGGGGGTCGCGCACCGTGGTGCTGCCGCCCTGCCGGATATCGACCAGGCCGGTGCGCGCGAGCCGTTGTACGGCTTCGCGGACTGTCGGCCGGGAGACGCCGAGCGCCTCGGCGAGCTGCCGTTCGGCAGGCAGGGCCGACCCCGGTTCCAGCTCGCCGGTGAGCACATCGTCGACGAGCTGATCGAAGATCTCGTCCGGCACCGAGCGCCGGGCGATCCGTTTCAGGGCCATCTGCCCGACTCTAGAACCGTTATTGGTAAGAGGTCAAGTGGTAAGACCAGTGGTGGACCTGCTTCGCAGGCCGCTCGGTCGGCGGGTTCGGCCTCGTTCGGCTCGCCGGGCGAGCGCCCCCCGGCGATTCCGGTCTCGTACCGGTCAGCGGTCTGCGTCGGTGTAGCGGATCACGCCCCGGATATTGCGCCCGGCGAGCATGTCCTGATAGCCGTCGTTGATGTCCTCGAGCCGGTACTGGCGGGTGACCATATCGTCGAGATTGAGCTTGCCCACCTGGTACATCGACAGCAGATGTGGGATGTCGTAGTGCGGATTGCCGCCGCCGAATATGGTGCCCTGCAAGTTCTTCTGCAGCAGCGAGAGCATGGCCAGGTTCAGGGTGGTCTGGTTCTCGGTGAGGCTGCCCATGGCGGTGAGCACGCAGGTGCCCGCTTTGGCGGTGATCCCCATCCAGCTGTCGACATCTGCACCGTGCACCTCGCCCACGGTGACGATCACCTTCTTGGCCATCCCGCCCCAGGTGATCTCCGCGCACGCGGCAGTGGCCTCCTCGATGGTGGCGTAGGCGTGCGTCGCACCGAATTTCAGCGCCTGCTCACGCTTCCACGGCACCGGGTCGACCGCGAAAATGTATCGGGCACCGGCGTGGGCGGCTCCCTGCAGTGCCGAGATGCCCACCCCGCCCAGGCCGATGATCGCGACATCCTCGCCGGGCCGGATATCGGCCGTGCGCACCCCCCCCCCCAAACCCGGGGGGACCCCCCAACCCCCCCCGCCCCCCCCCCCCCGCCACCCCCCCGCGCACGCCGCCGGGGCATGCCGGGTCATCCTGGACCGGCTGCACGACCAGGGTATGGACGCGCCGCAAGAACTCCGGGCACTACAGGAGCGGATACTGCGTC
>NZ_JARWOV010000063.1 GCF_029868855.1 Nocardia carnea
CCGCCGCGCTGGTGGCACCCGCGGCCGCCTATCCCGCGGTCCCCGGCCCCGCCCGCGATTCGGGGGGCCCCGCCGTCCAGCTCCCGCACGGCGGTATCGAGCCGGTCGGTATCGCGGCCGGTGATCACCACCTGCGCGCCCTCGTCGAGCAGCCGCTGCGCAGTGGCCGCGCCGATCCCGCTGCTACCGCCGGTGATCAAGGCGACTTTGCCCTCGAATCGAGGTATATCGGTGTGCATCCGGAAAATCCTCTCCCGCGTACGATCCGGTTCGATCAACATCGAACCGGGCGGGATTCATCCCGGACCGCACCGGAGTCGAGCCGGTGCACGGCCCGAGACCGCGGATTCCGCAGGCGGCGCTCCCGAACCGGATCAGCGCCTCACAGACTTCATTCGGCGGTGCCGCCTGCCGTGCCCTCCTGGCCGGGCGTGAAGTCCATATGCAGGCGGGTCAGGCGCTGCGAGCGGATACGCCACCGGCCGTCGGACTTGACGTAGGTTTCGTGGTAGTGCCCGAAGCCGTGGAGCCGGGTGCCGTCGGGAAAGGTGAGCCGGTCTTCCATGGCCCAGATCCCGGTGGCCTCGGTATCGGAGAGCAGTTCGATCTCCGGGGTGTGGCCGTGATGGATCGTGATCGCCTCGCCGATCCGGGGAGTGAGGAAGGCCAGGAATTCGTCGGCGCCGGTGATCACTTCGCCACCCGAGCCGGATACGTCGATGACGACGTCGTCGCAGAACAGCTCCCGGAAACCGGCCCAGTCCTTGGTGTCCATCAGCCGGAAATAGCGGGCTTTGAGGGCGCGGATCGCTTCGTGGTCGTTCATGCTCGTCCCAGGGTTGCGGTGATCGGGGGCAGGTCGAGGACGGTGCGGATACCGGGGGCGGCCGCGCAGACGTAGCGGACGGCGTTGACGGCACGGTTCGCGGTGTAGGCGGGAGAGTGCTCGGCCATCCGGTCGAGCGGGAACGGGAAAACCATATCGATCTCGAGCGGGGCATCGCCTTCGACGCTGAGATGCCAGCCGGTGGGGCGGATCTCCCAGCCGGTCTCGGCCTGGGCGCCGCAATGCCAGATCGCCTGGAAGCGCAGGACGGGCCGGCCTTTGTGTATTCCGGAGATCGTTATGCGCTGTGCGGCAACGGTTCCCTGCGGAATCGTGCCGGCCGCGATATCGAAGGTGCGCGCCGCGGTGGCGACCTCACCCGTGGCGGTCACCTCGTCGAGCGGTAGCCCGATTCCGTCGGCGAGCAGCCGTAGTGACGGACCGAAGCTGTTGCGCAGATGGTCCAGCCGTACCTGGGCGAAATCTCCCGGCGGCGCGCCGAATCCCATGACATCGAACAGGATCGCCGGCGAGTTGCGCTGGGACAGATCGGCATACTCCTGGATGGAGAGCTTGTCGAGGTGCCGTTGGATCGAAGCCAGTACGAGGGGAACGGCCTCGGTGATGAAGCCGGGGCTGCTGCCCGTGCTGTGGATCGAAGTGCCACCGGCCGCGCACGCCGCCTCCACCTGCGCCCGGACGCCGGGATCCATACTGCCGGGATGGTGGAAGACACCGGCGGTCGTCACGATATTCGTACCGGCGGCGAGGATCCGGCAGACTTCGTCGATATCGCAGGTCTGCGGCATATAGAGCACGCAGTCCGGCGTACCGCGGAGGATTTCGCCGATATCGCCGGTCGCCGGGACCCCGGTCGGGGCCGGCGATCCGCACAATTCGGCCGCATCGCGACCCTGTTTGGCGGGGGTGTGCGAATACACCCCCGCCAGTACCAATTCCGGGTGGTCGACGAGTGCGCGCAGGGCGCGCGAGCCGATGGTGCCGGTGGACCATTGGGCGACCCGTAACGGTGCGGCCGGGTGCGCGGCCGGGGTGGCCAGGGGAGAGGGTTGCATCGATTGCCTATCGGTCGGGCGGGCCGGCGGATTCAGGGCCGGAAACGCAGCAGGGCTTCCTGCGCGAACGAGGCCACCAGGGTGCCGTCCGCGGTGAGGACATCACCGCGACCGTAGGCACGGCCATGCGCCATGACCAGGCCCTCGTGCCGCAACAGCAACCAGTCGTCGCTACGGAAGGGGCGGTGGAACCACAGCGTGTGCGAGGTGGTGGCGGAGGTGAATTCGGTGCCGTTACCGCTGTGGTCGAAACCTTCGATCGGGCGCAGCACGGTGCCGATGACATTGAGATCGGTGGCGTAGGACACCAGGCCGGGAGCGAGTTCGGCGCCGACCTCGGGTGTGCGCATCCACAGGTCGTATACGGCCGGGCCGGCGGCCTTGTCGCCGAGGTCGGTGAGGGACCGGGTCTCCCAGGGGATCAGGCCGATATCGACGGTGTGCTCGGGGCCCGGAACCGTTGGTACCGCGCCGATTTCCTGGTTCTCCCGCCCGTCCTCGAGCGCGGTCATCGACAGCAGGGCGGTGGCAATGACATCACCCTTCTGCCGGGCGACGACGGTGAGGGTGGCGAAGGAACGCCCGCGATGCTGCGGCTGCACCACGTAGTAGACCGGGGCGTCGCTCTTGCCCTCGCGGGCGAAGATGACGTGTACGGATTTCACCGTCTTGTCCGGGCAGGCGAAGACCGCGGCGCGCAGGAACTGGGCCAGCAGCTGCCCACCGAAGAGCCGATGGTATTCCAGCTGCTGATTGGGACCCTCGAATACCGAGAGGGTGGCCTGCGGATCAGGGGCGGGCGCCTCGGTGTCGTCGTCGGCCTGCGGTGCGGTGGGACGCAGGCGCAGATCCATACAGGCGAGGAGATCGGTCCAGAGATCGGGCATACAGTGAGTGTAAACCCGTATCTCTGATTTGGAGAACGCTATTCTCCTCTAGATTCCGCGGGCGAACCCCTTCGCGCAGAATTCCCAGATCTCCTCGGCCGAGATCGGATAGGCCGTCTCGTCGTCGATTCCGCCGTTGGACTGGGCCGTGAACATCACCGTCTGCATCACCATGGCGGCCATCCGGCGCGGATTGAGCTCTTCACGCAGCAGCCCGTCCTTCTCGGCGTCGATCATGAGCTCGGTGAACAGTGCCAGCAGTGGCGTATGCGCGACCTTCACCTGTGCTGGATGGCTGACCAGCAGTTGCGGGGCGAAATCGGTGAACAGCGGGCGCTGCGCGGTCGGGTCCGGGCGGCACAGTTCGTAGAGGAGTTCCACGGCCAGCTGTAGCCGGTCCAGGGCATTGTCCTTGCCCGCGGCGGCGGCCCGGATCTGGTCCGCGGTGCGGCTCAGGGCATCCTCGAACAGTGCCAGCAGTAGTTCGTGCTTACCGTCGAACTGCAGGTAGAAGCTGCGCAACGACTGTTTCGACCGATCCACGACCTCTTGGACCGTGAAATCGGTGGTGCCCTTTTCGGTGATGATCGCCTGGGCGGCATCGAGAAATCGCTGCACGCGCTGTTCGGCCCGCAGTTTCGCGGTGCGGATCGAGCGCTCTACCGCACGCTGCTTCCACGCGGGCTCTTCGCTGGGGGCGGTCACCGGCCGGCCCATCCGATCCCATCGATCCCATATGAGGAGAACATGGGTGCACTGTACCGGAGAACGTCCCATGTCCGGGCAGGCACGTCCGGTGTTCGCGCCCTTGGGGAGACTATTAATTTCATCTCAAGAGAATGCTATTCTCCTGAACGTAACGCAACCCCGCCCAACAGGAGGCAGCCCGGATGCTCTTCGAGTTCGATGCCGACCAGAGGCTGCTGCGCGATACGGTCCGGGAGGTCACCGCCAAGGAATGCCCCCCCTCGGTGATCAGGGAGATCGTGGACGCGGGGGCCGATCCGAGCCGGTTGTGGAAAACCTATGTCGAACTCGGCTGGACCGAACTCGTGGAGCCGGAGGCGACCGTGGAGCTCGGGATCGTGCTCGAGGGGCTGGGCCGGGCCACCGACCCGACGCCCTATCTTGCCACGATGACCCAGTTCGCGCCGCTGGCAGGTGCTTTCGGTACCGCGGAAGGAACCGGCGCCGCTGTCTTCGACGGTGTCACCGCGGTCCGCGACGGTGCAGAGTGGCTGCTACGCGGTACCGCCGGTCAAGTTCTCGACGGCGACCGCTGCGACCGGATCGCGGTGGTCACCACGGCCGGGGTCTTCGTCGTGCCCGCACATGCGGTCACCACCCGGCGGATCGATGTCTTCGATCCGGTGCTGCATGTCGCGGAGGTCACCTTCGATGATGTGCGGGTCACCGATGCCGACCGCACCGACGCCGACCCCGACCGTGCCAGGCAACTGGCCCTGACCGGTCTCGCGCTGACGACGGTGGGCGCCTGTCAGCGGATTCTCGACCTGGTGCTCGACCATGTGCGTACGCGCCGCCAGTTCGATACCGCCATCGGGGCGTTCCAGGCGGTCCAGCACAAGGCCGCCGATATGCATCTGGCCATCGAACGGGCGCGTGCCCTCGGGTATTTCGCCGCCCTGTGCCTGGCGGAGAACGACCCGCGCCGCACACTGGCGGCGGCGATGGCCAAGGCGTCGGCGGGGGAGTGCCAGTCGGTGGTTTTCCGGCACGGGGTGCAGCTGTTCGGAGCCATGGGATTCACCTGGGAGAACGATCTGCAGTTCGCGATCAAACGGGCCAAGGCCGGCGAACTGCTGTTCGGCGGCGCGGCCGGGCACCGGGCGGTGGTGGCCCACGAATATCTCGCCGCCCATCGCTGATCCGGCGACATCATGGGTGTGCGCGCCCGGATGCAGATCGCCGGCGCGCGGCCAGGTGGCACCACAGCGAACGGCCGGGTGGCGCAGCAAACGGAATACGAGCACCGGGTCGGGCCCGGTGTTCCCCGGAACCGAGGAGCACTGTTTTGTCTTATATCGACTATTCTGTCGCCGATAAGGTCGCGACGATCACGCTGAACCGGCCCGAAGCGGCGAATGCCCAGAATTCCGCGCTGCTGGACGAATTGGATGCCGCGTGGACGCGAGCCGCCACCGACGACGATGCCGTGGTGATCGTTTTGAATGCGGCCGGGAAACATTTCTCGGCCGGGCACGACCTCAAAGACGACAGCTGGCCCAAACCGGAAAAGATAACTCTCGATTGGATTTATCAGACCGAGAGCCGCCGGTATCTGGAATACACACTGCGGTGGCGCAATGTGCCCAAACCCTCCATTGCGGCTGTGCAGGGCCGCTGTATCGCCGGCGGGCTCATGCTGTGCTGGCCGTGTGACCTCATCGTCGCTGCGGACAACGCGCTGTTCTCCGATCCGGTGGCGATGATGGGTATCGGCGGCGTCGAATATCACGGTCACACTTGGGAACTCGGTCACCGTAAGGCCAAGGAGATCCTGTTCACCGGCCGTCCGGTCACCGCGGAAGAGGCCGAACAGGCCGGGATGGTGAATATGGTCGTGCCACTCGAGGAGTTGCCGGCCAAGACCGCGGAACTGGCCGGGCAGATCGCGCAGATGCCGCCGTTCGGATTACGCCAGGCCAAGCGTGCGGTGAATCAGACCATGGATGTCCAGGGTTTCTACGCCGCGATCCAATCGGTATTCGATATCCATTCCACCGGGCATGGAAACGCTCTCAGTGTGAGCGGCTATCCGATTCTGGTGGATCTCGACCAGATGAAGACGAATATGAAGTAACGAAACGGGGGATCGGCACCGTTCGCCGCGGTGCCGATCCCCCGTATCGAAGAAGTGACGCCGAGGCGGAACCGGCGGTCAGGGATTCTTTCGACACGGGCAGCGTAACCGAATGACGACCGCCCGGAACCCCGTTTTCGAATTTCCCGGATGGACGACGATTCCCGAAGTCCATCGGAAAGGTTTCCGCCATGCGTTACAGCAGAATCCGGCGTGCCACCACTCTCTTCGGCCTGGTGGCGCTGACCGCCACGGCCGTTGTCGGCTGTGGTGATTCCGGAGAAGACGCGGCCGCGTCCACCTCCGCCCCGGCCGCCACCAGCTCCGCCGCCCCCGCCGCGGCCGTGCCGGAGACCGAGAAAGCGATCACCGACGCTTTCGTCACCTTCTTCGACGGCAAAGCCGCCCCCGCGACCCGGGCCGGGCTGGTCGAGAAGGGCGGCGAATTCGAACCCATGCTCCAGGGAATGGCCGCCGACCCGCGCGCCCAGGGGACGAGCGTGACCGTATCCGCCGTAGAGGTCGTGGACGATACGACGGCAGACGTGACCTATACCCTGCTGCTGGGCGGTAATCCGGTGCTGCCGGACCAGTCCGGGCAGGCGATCAAAGAGGGTCATACCTGGAAGGTCGCCGCGATGACCTTCTGTGCGCTGCTCGCGGTCCAGGGCACGGGCGAAGTCGTCCCCGCCTGCGGCTGATCTCGTCACCGACCACGGACGGCGCTGCGCCGGAGCCTGTTTCGGCTCGGGACAGTCGGCGTTGCGGGGTCGCGCTTTCGCGGTGGGCCGGAGGAGGAACGTCGTATCGGTTGCGCAGTATCGATACGACTCCCGCTCCGGTCCGCCGGACTCCGGCACCGGCCTCATGAATTAACCGGAAGTCTATGCGGCAAATTTGCCGGATTCGTCATTTCCCGAGGTGGTGCCGGGCTAAACTCCCCGCGGCGGCCGTGGAACGTGGTTTTCGCAGACGTCGATCATCACTCTCCAGAAAGACGAACCGATGTCACGAAGACACCGGGTAGCGCGAACTGCCGCTGCCTGCGGAGTCGCGCTCTCGCTGAGCGCGATCACCGCCTGCGGCAATTTCTTCGGGCCCGAGAACTGTTATGTACTGCCGACGACCGAGGCGCCCGCCACCGAGGTCGCCGCCGGAAGCCCCGGGGCGGCGAATCCGGGCGCGGGCGTTGCCACCTCGGACTCGCCGGCCGTCGCCGCCGCGGCGATCACCGGGGTGTACGAAGCGTTTTTCGCCCCCGCCACCGCCACCGAGGATCGGATGGCATTGGTGGAACGCGGAACCGACTTCGAAACCGAAATCTCCGGAATGGCGAACCATATCCGCACGGCGCTCACCACGATCGAGGTCGCCGATGTGGTCGTACTCGACCCGGCCCACGCCGAATTGCGGTTCACCCTCAATATTTCCGGTAATCCGGTGGTGAGCAACCAGATCGGTCATGCGGTGCGGGAAGCGAACGGCTGGAAGATCTCCGCCACCACCATGTGCGGGCTGGTCGCGATTTCCGGGGGGATGTCACAGGCCTGCGCGTAAGAGAAACCCGCGGTCCACCGGCATATCACCCGTCCGGGGCGGCGGTGCGTGCACGATCGGCTCGACTGCCGAGATACCGCACCGCCGGATAACCGCACGGCTGCCGCGGGTTGTCACCGCCGCGGCCGGAGACGAACGCGGACTTTCGCATGACGGCGCCGAGCGCCACCGTGTGCGGTAAAGCCTGTGGTGCCACGGTGATCCCTGCACCGGTGGGATGTGTGGAAACGTCCGATACGGCGATCTCTACAGATGTGCCAGCCGCGGAGCGTAGCCCAGCTCGCGCAGTGTCGCGCCGGCCTCGCGGGTGAGGTCGCGTGAACTCCCGAGTAATCCGTCCAGCACGAGGGCCCGCCGATAGTGGCGGTGGAATTCGTGCTCGGCCGTGAAACCGATTCCGCCCAGCACCTGCTGACAGTGCCGCGCGGTCACGAGTGCCGCGCGGCCGGCGGCGGCCTTGGCGAGCGCGGCGGCGAGGGAATCGTAGTCCTGCGGTACAGCGGCCGCCGGGTGGGCCGGATGGTGCGCATCGGACGGGCCGACCGCGAGGGCGGCCTCGGCTCCCTCGATGGCGACCAGGGTTTCGGCCAGCCGGTGCCGGACCGCCTGGAAACCCGCGACGGGTTTGCCGAACTGCACCCGTTCGAGCGCGTGACGGCGAGCAAGTGCGAGCATGGCCCGCGCTGAGCCGGTCAGCCACCAGCCCAGGGCGCGGCGCGCCTGGGCGAGTGGAACCGACTCGGCGGCAGTCGATTCGGAGGTATCGACGAGGACGGACAATGGTAGTTCGGGATCGAGGAGAACGCTCGGCTCGGCGCCGTACCGTGGCTCCGGCGGGACCGCGGCCGAGCCCGAACCGGTCTCTTCGGTCCAGAGCACCCAGCGGCCGCCGGCGAACGGCAGCGGTATCGGTTCACCGAGCGGGCGGCCTGCCGCGTACGCCAGCACATCGTTGATCAACGGTGCGTGGGTACCGGTCTCGCCGAGCAACCGGAAGACCAGCGGGACCGCGATATCGGCGCTGTCGGTGAGCAGCTCGTACCAGCCGAGCTCACGCAGCGCGGGATAGAGTTCGGCGCCGGCGGCCGTGGCCATCGTCTTGCGCAGCGTATCGGTGAGCAGAGTCTGTTCGGCGGCGTCCACCGCTCACTCCTTTCCCAGGTCGAGCAGGCGGCGGGCGATGATATTGCGCTGGATCTCGGCGGTACCGCCGTAGATGGTCGCCGCGCGGGAATACAGGAATTCCGAGCGCCATTCGGAATCGGCGAGTTCGATCTCGCCGGGCAGCAGGTCGCGGGCGGTATCGAAGAGCTGCTGTTCGGCGGTGGCCAGCAGTACTTTGTCGATCGAAGTGTCCGGGCCCAATGCGGCGCCACCGGCCAGGCGCCGCTGGGTGATGCGGGAACGGCAGCGCACGGTGTGCAACGCCAGGTAGGCGGCACCGAGATCGGTATCGTCGGCGTCGGCGGTCTGGTCGAGGACGCGGTCGAGCCGGGTGAACAGATGCGCGATCCGATGCCAGAAGCAGGTGGACCGCTCGTAGGGCAGCAGATCCATCGCGACCCGCCAGCCGTCACCGGGCCGGCCCAGCATACGTGCCTCGTCGACCACCACGTCGTCGAAGTACACCTCGGCGAATTCGTCGACCCCGTGCATGGTGCGCAGCGGCCGGACGGTGATCCCCGGGGTGTCCATATCGACGAAGAACGCGGTGATCCCGTCGTGACCCGGGCCGGTGCGGGTCAGCAGCACACAGCGCGACGCGAACTGCGCGAGGCTGGTCCACACCTTCTGCCCGTTGATCACCCACCGGTCGCCGCGCTGTTCGGCACGGGTGCGCAAGGAGGCCAGATCCGAACCGGAACCCGGTTCGGAGAAACCCTGGCACCACTGTTCGCTGCCGTCCAGCAGCCGGGGCACCATCTCGGCGGCCAACTCCGGGCGGGCGTAGGAAATCATCGTGGGGGCCAGCACCTCCACCATGGAATAGATCCCCGGTTCGGCCAGACCGCGGGTCGCGACCTCCTCGCCGAGCACCGCCCGCAGCAGCGCCGGTCCCCCCAGACCGCCCACGGACTCCGGCCACCCGTAGCGCATCCAGCCGGCGTCGAACAGCGCCCGCCGGACCCGGCCCAGCTGCGCGACCTGCGCGTCGAAACCGGGTTCGGGTCCGGGTGAGAGGTCGTTCTCGTCAAGCCAGGTGCGCACCCGCGACCGGAACTCCCCGATGTCAGCTGCCGCCTCCGGGCCTGACTCGCTCATGCCGACGGCCGCTCGAAGGCGTGTGGGATCCCGGAGTCGTGGATACCGCTGCGCCGGATGAACGTCATCGCGCGGGTGGCCAGGCGCCAGCCCTTGTCGGTGCGGCGGTAGGTATCGGTGTAGTACCCGATCCGCATATCGTGGGTCGACTGCTCCACGAAACACAGGGGCTGTGTACCGGTTCCGGTATCGCCGTCCAGTTCGATCAGCGGGGTGCCCGTGAGGAACAGGCCCTTCGGCGCGGCATCGACGAGTTCGGGGAACACGTCGAGGGTGTAGGTGTCGCCGAACGCGCTGTAGCTGCCGTCGGGGGTGAATACGCCGATCAGTCCGTCGATATCGCCCTTGGTGATGGTCACCGTGTAGCGGGCGAGCAACTGCTGGATTTCGATCAGGTCATCGATTGCCGCCATAGACCTTTCCGCCTTTCATCACGAACCGCACCTGCTGGGTGACGGTGATATCGGCCAGGGGATCGCCGGGCACCCCGATCACATCGGCGAGCAGTCCCTCGGCGAGCCGGCCGCGGTCGGTGACCTGGATGAGCTCGGCGGCGACGACAGTCGCCGCGCGCAGCACCGACAGTGGGTCGAGTCCCCGCTCGACCAGGGCCACCAGTTCGTCGGCATTGCGGCCGTGCGGGATCGCCGGTGCGTCGGTGCCGACGGCGATCTTCACGCCCGCGTCGAAGGCGGCCTTCACCGAGGTCCGGGCACGCGGGAACATCTCGGCTGCCTTGGCCTGCAGTTCCGGTGCCGCCTTGGAGACATCCATGGCATCCGCCAGGCGCGTGGTCGGCACCATATAGGTGCCTTCCCGAACCATGAGGTCGATGGCTTCGTCGTCGATCAGGAAACCGTGTTCGATACAGTCGATTCCGGCTCCGACCGCCTCCTTCACCGCCTCCGCGCCGTGGGTGTGCGCGGCCACCCGCAGGCCTCGGCGATGCGCCTCGTCGACGATCGCCCGCAGTTCCTCGGTCGAATAGTGTTGTGCGCCCGGCGCCCCTGTCAGCGACATGACGCCACCGGATACGCAGACCTTGATCAGCTGGGCGCCGTGTTTGATCTGGTATCGCACCGCTTTGCGTACCTCGTCGACACCGTTGGCGATGCCTTCTTCGAGGGTCAGCTTCAGCACATCGGGGGCGAAGGCCGAGAACATGGTGGGATCGAGATGTCCGCCGGTGGGGGTGATGGCATGACCCGCCGGCACGATACGGGGCCCGTCGATCCAGCCGGCGTCGATGGCCTTACCGAGCGCGACATCCAGCAGATATCCGCCGGTTTTGACGAACAGGCCCAGGTTGCGCACGGTGGTGAACCCGGCGCGCAGGGTGCGCCGGGCATTACCGACCGCGCGCAGCATCCGCAGCGGCGGGTCGTCCTGGACCGAGGAGCTCAGCCCGGTTTCGCCCCGGCCGCCCATCAGGAGGTTGACCTCCATATCCATCAACCCCGGCAGGAGGACGAGATCACCGAGATCGATGACCTCCCCTTCCGGTTCCCCGCCGATGCCGACGATCCGGTCCCCGTCGACACGCAGGACGCCGGGCCGGATGATTTCGCCGGAGTCCACATCGAGCAGCCCGGCGGCCCGCAGTGTCAGCATGGCTACACCACCGGTTCGCGCACGATATCCAGATAGGCCGCGCCGCTGTCGGGCACCCGCGGCTGCTTCCAGACCTCCACCGGGAACGAGGCCATCACCAGCGATTGCATCAGATGGAACAGGTTCCGGGCTTCGTCGGGCAGATCGTCGAGGTCGAACCGGTCGCAGTAGGCGATGGCATCCTCGAGGCGTGCCATCCCGGCGTCGTAGAAGGCCTGCATCTCCGGCATCGTGGAGGCCAGCCGTTTGGCGTACCGTTCGGGTTCGGTGGGCAGGATCCAGTCCGCGAACTGTGCCAGATCGGCGAATTCGGCGGGCAGTGCCTTCGACTCGTTGTCAGCGGTTGCCATTGCGGTATTCCTCGACTTTCTTCTGGGCGGTCTTGTGCAGGTGGCGCAGGAGGATCTCCTGGTCGTTGAGCGGGAAATCGGTCACCGTGCGGGTCGCGATCATCGTCTGGGTGGCCTCGAGGGTGTTCGCGTCCTGCAGCGCGTACTCCTTGAAGGTCACCCCGGCCAGCTCCTGGGCCAGCCGCTCCCGCGCCGTCTTTGCGGGCACGAAATACAGATTGGCCTCGAAGGTGTGCCGGTTCACCGCGGTCGGCCAGTAGTGGTAGGTCAGATACCAGCCCGGTGCCCAGAACAGCAGCGAGAAGTTCGGCCAGATCTCGAACTCGTCCACACCCCAGGCCCGGTGGCCGGCGGGATTGATCCCCACGGGCAGCGGGTCCAGGCCCTCGATATCGGGGCGGTCCCAGGGGCCGAACAGGCCGCTGCGCAGGACGCGCTCGATCGGTTTGACCATGTTCAGGTCCTTGGGCGGAGCCATCCCGCCCCACGAGGAGATCATCGAATGCGGCGGCTGCAGTTCGTAGTGCAGCGCCTCGTAGCCGTAACCGGCCAGCTTGTCGGCCTCGTCCTTGACCGCCTGCTTCATATGCAGGATCGGCGCATGATAGAACTCGGCGAACGCGTCGATGAACAGTTTCCAGTTGCTGCCGACCTCGGCCTTGTAACTGAACACCTCGGTCATCTCGTGGAACGGATAACCTTCCAAGCCCTTGATCATCGGGCCCAGGAAAGTGGTCAGGGGTTCCGCGTCGTGGTCGAGGTTGATGAAGATGAACCCTTCCCACACCTCGCAGCGCACATCCTTGAGTCCGTAGTCGGCGCGGTCGAGGCCGAAGAATTCCTTCTCCTGCTGGACGAAGGTCAGCTCGCCCTCGAGGCTGTAGCGCCAGGCGTGGTATTTGCAGGTGAACTGTTTGCAGAAGCCCGAGGTCTCCTCGTTCGGGTAATCGTCCCAGACGAGTTTGTTGCCGCGGTGGCGGCAGACGTTGTGGTAGGCGTGGATCTGGTCGTCGTTACCGCGGACGATGATCAGCGAGGTGCCGGCGGCGGAGAGTTCCTTGGTGAAGTAGCTGCCCTTACGCGGCAGCCGTTCCACCCGGCCGACATTGAGCCAGGTCCGCTTGAAGATGGCTTCGCGCTCGTCTTCGTAGAACTGCGGATCGATGGAATCGGAGTAGTCGACCGGCTCGGTACCCAGATCGGGGTAGTGTTCGGTCCAGCTACCCGCTGCCGGTTTGTTGAAGTGTGCCAAGGGATTACCTCTCGTACTCGGATCGGATGCCGAAGGTGTTGAAGGCTGCGGCAAGCGTGTTGTAGGTGCCGATGGTGAAGATCAGATCCATCCGCTGTTGCTCGTCGAGATGGGCACACAGTCCGTCCCAGGTGGCGTCGGACAGGTTCGATTTCTCGTCGAGCTCGTCGACAGTGCGCAGGATCAGCTGGTCGACCACGTCGGTGGCCTCGCCCCGGGCGACCCCGGCGATCTCGTCGGCGGTGATCCCCTCCGCGAGCGCGGCTTCGCGATGGTGGTTCCACTCGTAGACGCAGTCCCGCAGGTGCGCGACGCGCAGGATGGCGATTTCGCGCAGCCGGGCCGGTAGCGACGACCGGAACAGCAGGTGGACGTTCAGGGTGAGGAACGCCTTGGTCAGCGCGGGGTGCCGGACGAGTGTCGACAGGGCGTTGCTCGCCTTCTCCGGGTTGCGCAGCCGGCGCGGCAGCATGACCCGCAGCGCCTCGTCGACGTCCTCGTCCCACCGGTCCGCGGGCAACGGCGGTACTCGCATCGCGCCTCCTCTCGATGAGAATGGTATTCTCGCTTTCGGATAACAGGTTTCCATGAGGCGGCCGGATAGTCAACGCGAAGGTGTATTTACAGGTGGTGAGCCTGCCGCCGCGGCCTCCGCGGCCGGTGGTGTCGGGATGGGATGCGGTTGCCTGCATGGATGCGTACCCAAAAACAGGATATTGATTCTCGATAAGTGAGAAGCTAGTTTTCATTCACCGAGAGCTGGGTACATGGTCGATCGGCCGGAGTGTCCGAACGCGAACTCGGTGTATGGGCGGGCCCGCTTTTCCTCGCCCGATCACGATCGGCTGACCGATGGGGGTCAGCGCAGAAAGGACAATCGTGAGACCGAAGCGAATAGCCGCCGCCCTGCTCGCCGTGGCGTTACTGGCTGCCGCCGGCTGCTCGGGCCGCAGCGGCAGCGAAACCGAGAACTCGTCCTCCGGCGATACCGTGGTCGCCGATTTCGGCGATCTGAGCGGGGTCTGCCAGGACGGGGACGCCTCCGGTGCCCCCACTCAGGGCGTCACCGACAGCGAGATCACCGTCGGTGTGTTCAGCGATGTCGGCTACTCCAAGAACCCCGAATTCGTCGACGCCGCCAAGGTCTTCACCTCCTGGTGCAACGCGGCCGGCGGTATCAACGGGCGCACCCTCACCACCGAGGTCCACGATTCCAAGCTGATGGCCGTACGCCAGAAGATGGTGGAAGCCTGTCGTACCGATTTCGCGCTGGTCGGCGGTGGCTCCGGGCTCGACGGGCTCGGGGTGAAGGAACGGCTGGAATGCACCCTCCCGGACTTTCCCGCGCAGGTATCCCAGCAGCAGAATCTCGGCACCGATCTGCAGGTGATCGCCTCGCAGAGCACCTACGCCCACTACGACCCCTACAACGCCTCGCGCCAGTGGCTCACCAAGGAGGCGTACCCGCAGTCGGCCGGCGCCATCGGAATCATCAACGGCGACTCTCCGGTGACCAAGGTCCTCGGCGCCAAGGCCGTCGAATCACTGGAGGCCATGGGCGCGAAGGTCATCTACAACGAGTTGTACCCGGTGGGCGGCGTCACCGATTGGACGCCGTACGCGCAGGCCATCAAGAACAGCGGAGTCCGCGGACTGATCTGGCTCGGCGAGGACGGCCCGCTGGCCAAGCTCGAGGAGAAGCTGACCTCGATGGACTACAAGCTGGACTGGATCGACCCCACCAACAACGCGTTCCAACCCGACTACATCGAACTCCTGGGCCGTTCGGCGGGTTTCCAGAACAACATCGTGGACCTCGGCGGTGTGGTGCCACTGCAGCTGGCCGCCGAATCCCCGGCCATGCAACAGTTGCAGGACCTGTACGAGCAGTACGCCCCGGATGCGGAGATCTCCCTGCCCGCCACCCGTGCGTTCTCGGCCTGGCTGCTGTTCGCCAAAGCGGCGAGTGCGTGCGGATCCGAGCTCACCAGGACCTGCGTGGTGGAAACGGCGAAGAAGGAAACCGAGTGGACCGGCGGCGGATTGCACAGTCCGAACGATCTGTCGGCGGAGGACCCGGCACCGTCGTGCTTCAACGCCATGCGGGCCACCCCCGAGGGCTGGCAGCCGGCCGAATTCGGCGCGAACGACGGCTTGTTCCGCTGTGGTACTCCGCCCTACCGTTACACCGGTGACTACGGTGAGCCGCTGACGCTGGCCGATGTGGGCAAGACCATGGCGGACGTCGAGTAACCGGCCATGGATCAATTCCTCGCCTTCGGGATCGTCGGGCTGAGCACCGCGGCCGTCTACGCCGTCATCGGCAGCGGTCTGGTGCTCACCCATACGACCACCGGAATCTTCAATTTCGCGCACGGCGCGGCCGGGATGATGGCGGCCTTCTCCTACTGGCAGCTCACCGCCGGCTGGGGTGTGCCGGTACCCGTCGCACTGGCGATCGTGCTGCTCGTGCTGGCGCCGCTGTCCGGCCTGCTCGTCGAACGGGCGCTGCGGGCCGTGCAGGGATTGGGTGACGCGGAAAAACTGGTCATGACGGTCGCGCTGCTCAGCGGTCTCATCGCCACCGCTCGCTGGATCTGGGATCCGATGCAGGCACGCACGCTGCCCACCTTCTTCGCCGATGCCGAACCGATCCGGCTGGGTGCCGCCACCGTCACCTGGCATCAGGCCCTGACCATGCTGGTGGCGATCGCGGTCGCGGTGGCGCTGCGGGTGCTGCTGTTCAACACCCGTACGGGTGCGGAGATGCGGGCCACCGTCGACGACCGGGCTCTCGCCGGGCTGACCGGTGCCGATCCGGTGCGCGCCAATCGGGTCGCCTGGATCCTGGGTATCGAATTGGCCGCGGTGGGCGGCATTCTCATCGCACCCACGGTCTCGCTGGATGCCGCGACGCTGTCGCTGCTGATCGTCAGTGCCTACACCGCGGCGATCTTCGGGCGGTTGCGCAGCCTGCCGATGACCTTTCTCGGCGCGGTCGTGGTCGGTCTGATGGAGAGCTACCTGACCGGGTATCTGCCGCAGAACGAATACCTGCCGGGCCTGCGGCTGGCCGCGCCGGCACTGCTGCTGTTCGCGGCGCTGCTGTTGTTCCCGCACGGGCGGTTGCGCGGTCGCGACCGCAAACTCAGCCCGGTGCCCACACCCTCGCGCGGCGGTGCGGTGTTCTTCGCGGTGGTGATCGTGATACTCGGCCTGATGGTCGCGACCACGCTCGGGGAGAGCGATCTCATCGCCTA
This sequence comes from Nocardia carnea, assembly GCF_029868855.1. Taxonomy (GTDB): domain Bacteria; phylum Actinomycetota; class Actinomycetes; order Mycobacteriales; family Mycobacteriaceae; genus Nocardia; species Nocardia carnea_A. Next base: position 15,906 of record NZ_JARWOV010000063.1, read on the forward strand.
CGGGCCGATGTTCGCCTTCGGTGTCATCGCGCTGTCGTTCGTGCCGCTGTCCGGGTACGCCGGGCAGATCTCGTTGTGCCAGCTGAGCATGGCGGGGATCGGGGCGATCGCCTACGGGCAACTCGCACCCGACGGTGAACTGTGGGGTCTGCTCGCGGCCGTGGTGATCGCGGCGCTGGCCGGTACCTTGATCGCGCTGCCCGCGCTGCGCCTGTCCGGTGTGTATCTGGCGCTGGGAACGGCGGCCTTCGCAGTGGTACTCGATCGGTGGATCTTCACCCTGCCGTCGTTCGAGATCGCGGGCGTGCAGATCTCGTTCTTCGATCAGGGTTCGGTCGAGGTGTACGGACCGAACCTGTTCGGGCTGCGGCTCGACACCGCCGAGAGCATCACCGTTTTCGCGGCGGTCTGCCTGGCGGTGGCCACGCTCGGCGTCGCGGCATTGCGGCGCGGGCGGTTCGGCCGCCGGCTCATCGCGTTACGCGACAGCGAAGCCGCCTACGCCACCCTCGGCGGAAACCTGCTGCGGGCCAAGGTGGCGGTTTTCGCGCTGAGCGCCGGACTGGCCGGACTCGGTGGCGCGCTGTTCGGGATGCAGATGGGCTCGATCACCCCCGAACAGTTCAATTTCGTGGCCGGTCTGCCGATCTTCCTGGTGGCTGTCTTCGCCGGGCTCGGTGCCCTCGGTAACGGGCTGTTCGTGGGTGTCGCGCTCTACGGGCCGATGCTGGCGATCCCGGTGCTGTTCCCCTCGACCGAGAACCTCGTCCACGTGCTCCCGGCGCTGGCCGGTATCGCCTTCGGTGGTGGTGTGGTGAGCCACGGGGCGGTCGCCCGCATCCGGGAGGGATTCGAGGCGGCGATCCGCAATCGGGGGACGCTGGTGCTGATGGTCGCCGTACCGGTGGCGCTGTGGCTGGTGCGGCTGGCCGGTGTGATCGACGGCTGGATGTTCTTCTGGGGCTCGGTCCTGGCGGTGTTCGCGATCCGGATATGGGCGAACAACCGGGAACAGCGCGCCGCCGCGGGCGAACCCGATGTGCCCGTCGAATGGTGGGGCGTGAAACGGCCGTGGCGGCCGGCGGACAAGGAGGTGCTCGATCATGCCATCGCTGCTGGACGTTAGCGATATCACCGTCTCCTTCGGCGGCCGCCGCGCCCTCGACGGCGCCGGATTACAGGCTCGGGCGGGTGAGGTCACGGGATTGATCGGGCCGAACGGTGCCGGGAAGAGCACCCTGTTCGACGTGATCTGCGGATTGCGGCGGCCCGCGGGTGGCCGGGTCCGGCTGGCCGGCCGCGATATCACCCGCCTCGACCCGGCACGCCGGGCCCGGCGCGGCATGGCGCGGACCTTCCAGCGGCTCGAACTCTTCGGCCGCCTCTCGGTCCGGGACAACCTGCTGGTCGCCGCGGAACTCGGCCCGCGGCGCCGCCGGGCGGACAAGGTCGTCGACGAGATCATCGACCGGCTGGACCTCGGTGAACGCGCCGGGGATCTGGCCGATTCGCTGCCCACCGGGCTGGCCCGGCTGGTCGAGGTCGGCCGCGCGCTCGCGGTGCGGCCCACGCTGCTGCTGCTCGACGAGCCCGCCGCCGGGCAGGACAGCGCCGAAACGGATCGCTTCGCCGAACTGCTGCGCTCGGTGGCCGGGGACGGCACCGCGGTGGTGCTGGTCGAACACGATATGGGCCTGGTGATGAGCGTCTGCGATCAGGTCTACGTCCTCGACCTCGGCAGTGTGATCGCCGACGGACCGCCCGAGGTGATCCGTCGGGACGAACAGGTCCTGGCGGCCTATCTGGGGGACTCGTGACCGCACTGCTGGAACTGACCGGAATCCGCGCCGCCTACGACGCCATCACCGTCCTGCACGGTGTGGACCTGAGTGTGCGGGCGGGCGAAGTGGTCGCGCTGCTGGGACCCAACGGCGCCGGTAAGACCACCACATTGAAGGTGGCGGCCGGGGTACATCCGATCGCCGACGGTGAACTGCGGCTCGGCGGGCGCACCGTCAACGGAGTCGATCCGCGCGATCTCGCCCGCGCGGGTGTCTGCCTGATCCCCGAGGGCCGGGGGATCTTCCCCAACCTCACCGTCCGCGACAACCTGCTGATGATGTCGTTCACCGGCCGCCCGGTCGGGGAGATCGAGGATATCGCGTTCGCGCGGTTCCCGATCCTGGCGCAGCGGGCCGGGCAGACCGCGGGCACGCTCTCCGGCGGCGAACAGCAGATGCTGGCACTGGCCCGCGGCCTGGCGACCGACCCGGCTGTGCTGCTACTCGACGAATTGTCCATGGGACTCGCACCGCTGGTGGTGGAGCGGCTCTACGAACAGGTCGCCGAAATCGCCCGTCAAGGTGTGGCGGTACTGATCGTCGAACAGTTCGCCGCCGCGGTACTCGATATCGCCGATACCGCCGCGGTGCTGGTACGCGGCCGCGTCGAACACCGGGGCCCGCCCGATCTCGAGCTCCGCAACCAATTGGCCACTCTCTATCTAGGAAGTCCCTCATGACCGAATCCACTCGCGCGGACCGTTTCGTCGCCGAACTCGCGGAGCTCAAGATCCCCGATCCTGCCGCCGGCCGCGGTGGCCTGTGGCTGCGGGTCGGTGTCGCCCTGCTGATCCTCGGCCCGGTGGTGATCGTGCTGGGCTATCTGATGTCCAACAACACCTCCGACGCGCTGGTCCAGCGTGACGCGATCATCATCGCGCTGGCGGGCGTGGCGCTGAGCATCGTGGGGGCGGCGCTTTTTCTGCGCTACTCGCTGACCGGGGTGCTGCGGTACTGGATGGCGCGGCAGTCCTACGACCTGGCCCAGCTCGCCGGCCGCCTGCCCGGCGGGTCGGATCAGGAACTCGGGGAGGTCGGTGTGCCACAACGGTGAGCCGTTCGGCAGCGGCAGCGGGGAAACCGCCCCGGCCGCGCGGCGGCGACGACGAGAGGAGTTGATGTGTCCGGCGGAATGAGTTTCGAGCTGACCGAGGATCAGCGGCTGATCCGGGATTCGGTGGCCGAACTGGCCCGGAAATTCGACGATCAGTACTGGATGGAGAAGGACCGGGAGCACCAATTCCCCACCGAGTTCTATCGGGCCATCGCCGACGGCGGCTGGCTGGGTATCTGCATCCCCGAGGAGTACGGCGGCCACGGGCTCGGGATCACCGAGGCCTCGATCCTGGCCGAACAGGTCTCCCGGTCGGGGGGCGCGATGAATGCCGCCACCGCGATCCACCTGTCCCTGTTCGGTATGCAACCGGTGATCGTGCACGGTTCGGAGGAACTGAAACAGCGCACGCTGCCCCGGGTTGCGCGCGGTGACCTGCACGTCTGCTTCGGCGTCACCGAACCGGGCGCCGGCCTGGACACCAGCCGGATCACCACCTTCGCCCGCCGCGACGGCGACCACTACGTGGTCAACGGCCGCAAGGTGTGGATCTCCAAAGCGCTGGAGTCGGAGAAGATCCTGCTGCTGACTCGCACCCAGAAGTACGACGAGGTCGAGAAGAAGACCGGCGGTATGACGCTGTTCCTCACCGATCTCGACCGCGATCACGTCGATATCCGGCCGATTCCGAAGATGGGCCGCAATGCGGTCTCGTCGAACGAACTGTTCATCGACGATCTGCGGATTCCGGTGGAGGACCGGGTCGGCGAGGAGGGCCGCGGGTTCGAATACCTGCTCGACGGCCTGAATCCGGAGCGGATGCTGATCGCGGCCGAAGCGCTCGGGATCGGCCGGGTCGCGTTGGATCGCGCGGTGCGCTACGCCAACGAGCGGGAAGTTTTCGGGCGGCCCATCGGCAAGAACCAGGGAATCCAGTTCCCGCTTGCCGATTCGCTGGCCCGGCTGGACGCGGCCGAACTGGTGCTGCGGAAAGCGACCTGGTTGTACGACCAGGGCAAGCCCTGTGGCCGGGAGGCCAATACCGCCAAATATCTGTGCGCGGAAGCCGGTTTCGAAGCCGCCGACCGGGCGATGCAGACACACGGCGGAATGGGGTATTCGGAGGAGTATCACATCTCCCGGTATTTCCGGGAGTCACGCGTGATGCGGATCGCGCCGATCAGTCAGGAAATGATCCTCAACTATCTGGGGTCACACGTGTTGGGAATGCCGAGGAGTTACTGATGGCAGCGAAGAACGGACTATTCGATCTGACCGGCCGCGCGGCCCTGGTCACCGGTGCCGCCGGCGGTATCGGTTCGGCCGTGGCGCGGGCGCTGGCCGCGCACGGCGCGGCGGTGCTGGTCACCGATCTCGACGGTGCTGCGGCGGGGACAGTCGCGGAGAAGATCACCGCGGACGGTGGTACCGCCCGGGCCTGCGCGCTGAATGTCGCGGACCCGGAATCAGCGGTGGCGGCCGCCGAGCAGGCGGCCGGACTGGGCGGCGGGAAAATCCATATCGTGGTGAACAATGCCGGGATCACCGCACCGGCCATGTTCCCGAAAACCACCCCGGAATCGATGCGCAAGATCTTCGATGTCCATGTACTGGGAACCTTCAACTGCAGCCAGGCCGCACTGCCGTATCTCGCGACGGACGGCACCGGGCGCATCATCAATGTCACCTCGTCGGCGGGTCTCACCGGAACGCTGGGGCAGGTGAACTATTCCGCCGCCAAAGCCGGGATCATCGGGGTCACCAAATCGCTGGCCCGCGAACTCGCCCGCAAGAACATTCTGGTGAACGCGCTGGCCCCGCTGGCGGCCACCCCGATGACCGAAACCATCCGCACCGACGAGAAATTTGCGGAGCAGATGATCAACCGGATCCCGCTGCGCCGCTGGGCCGAACCCGACGAAGTGGCCGGGGCGTTCGTGTTCCTGGCCTCCGACGCCGCCTCCTTCGTCACCGGCCAGGTGCTGCCGGTCGACGGCGGCATGGTGATGTGATGCCGGCCGCCGGTCCGCTGGCCGGGGTGCTGGTGGTGGCGCTGGAACAGGCCGTTTCGGCGCCCATGTGTACCCGGACCCTCGCCGACTTCGGGGCCCGGGTGATCAAGGTGGAGAACCCGGTGGGCGGCGATTTCGCCCGGCACTACGACGATGTGGTGGCCGGGCAGGCCGCGCATTTCGTCTGGGTGAACCGGGGCAAGGAATCGGTGACCCTGGACCTCAAATCCGAACGCGGCCTGCAGATCCTGCACGAGTTGCTCGCCCGCGCCGATGTGCTGGTATCGAATCTCGCCCCCGGTGCCTCCGCGCGCCTCGGACTGTCCCCGGCCGCGCTCGCCGAGCGGTATCCCCGGCTGATCGCCCTGGAAATCGATGGTTTCGGCGCCGGTGGACCGCTCTCGCACAAACGCGCCTACGATCTGCTCGTCCAGGCCGAGTCCGGGGTGTGCGCGGTGACCGGCCGGCCCGGGGAACCGGCGAAACCGGGTCCGGCGGTGGCCGATGTGACCACGGGACTGTACGCGGCACTGTCGATCCTGGCCACCCTGTGCGGTCGCTACCGGGACACCGGGCCGGCCGGTGGCGCCATCGGTCTCAGCCTTTTCGACACCATGGCCGAAATGATGGGCTATCACCTGAACTACACCCGGCATTCCGGTGTCGAACAGCAGCCGCTCGGTATGAGCTCGCCCGCGGTCGCGCCCTACGGCGCCTACGCCACCGGCGACGGGCAGACTGTCGTCCTGGGCACCACCAACGACCGCGAATGGCAGCGCCTGGCGCGGGAGATACTCGGCCGGGCCGATCTGGCCGAGGATCCGCGGTTCGGCACGAATTCCGACCGGGTGCGCAATCGCCGGGACCTCGACGAAGCGATCGGCGCCTGGTGCGCCGGACACACTCTCGCCGAGGTTCAGAAAGCTGCCGACGACGCCGGAATCGGCAACTCCCGGTACAACACCACCACCGACGTCCTCGGCCACCCCCAACTCGCGGCCCGCGATCGCTGGCGCGATATCGACAGCCCCAGCGGACCGATCCCGGCGTTGCTGCCACCGGCGGTGATCGACGGTTTCGAACCGCCGATGGGCGCGGTACCGGGACTCGGCGAACACACCGACTCGGTACTGCGGGAATTGGGCCGGACGCCGTCGGAAATCGCCGATCTGCGGGCGGCGAAGGTGATCGGCCCCGAATACACCGCACCGGTAGCCGAACGGAACCGGCCGTGAACGCCGCGGGCAACGGTGCGGCGGCGGAACTACTCGTCGCCGACAACGCCGGCGTACGGACCATCACCCTCAACCGTCCGCACCGTAAGAACGCGATGACCTGGGCACTGTGGCGCGATCTGGCGGATGTTCTGCGCGATACCGGCACGGACCGATCGGTGCGTGCCGTGGTGCTCACCGGCGCCGGGGGTGCCTTCTGCTCCGGTGCGGATATCTCGGTGCCCGACGCCCGGCACCCGATGGACAAGATGCGGATCTTCAGCGATCTGGCCTTGCAACTGCACGAATTGCCGGTCCCGGCCGTCGCCAAGGTGACCGGGGTGGCGGTCGGGGCCGGCTGGAATCTGGCGCTGGGCTGCGATCTCGTGGTGGCCACTCCGGACGCGACCTTCGCGCAGATCTTCGCCCGGCGGGGCCTCTCGCTCGACCTGGGTGGCTCCTGGCTGCTGCCGAAACTGGTCGGGTTACAGCAGGCGAAACGGCTCGCCCTGCTGGCCGAAACTCTCGACGCAGCGGGCGCCGAAGCGCTCGGGCTGGTCACCTGGGTCGTCGCCGCCGACGAGATCGACGAGTTCACCGATGATCTCGCCGCCCGGCTGGCGGCCGGGCCCCCGGTGGCGCTCGCCCAGACCAAGGCACTGCTCAACGAAGGTGCCGATGCGACGCTCCGCGAAGCCCTGGCCGGTGAAGCCCGGGCTCAGGGCGTCAATTTCGCCACCGCCGACGCCCCCGAAGCCTATGCGGCCTTCGCCACGAAACGCGCCCCCCGTTTCACCGGCGAATGGTCCCTGCCGCCCGCCGGGGAACAGCGCACCCGCGGCGGCAACGCAGGCAGTCAGGGGCCGAAAGAATGAGCAGTGACCCGGTTGTGCCGTGGCCCGCGCGCGCCGGTTCGGAGGGTGAGCCGCGGGTTGCCGCGCAATCGTTGCGGGACCGAGTCTCGTATCGGGTGCTCGGTTGGGGTAGGTGCCCGTGTTGCGGCACCCGGGAAGGGGCGTCGGCACCAGCACTCAGAAGAGCGCGGGATCCGCGAATGGCAGGTGACCTGTCCCGCCGGAGAAGGGCGCGGGTGTGGGGGCCGCCGGATCGCGATGATGTGGGGCAACGGTGAACGAGCCGATCGACAAGGGGCGCCGCGCAGGCGCGCCGGTACGGACAGCAACGGCGGGGACGTCTCGGAACGGAGTGGGTACATGCGGGAAGTAGTGATTGCCGGTGCGGTGCGTACGCCTGTCGGTAAACGGAAGGGCGGTCTCTCCGCGATGCATGCCGCGGACCTGTCCGCGGTGGTGTTGCGTGAACTGATCGAGCGCACCGGTGTGAGTCCGCAGCTCATCGACGATGTGGTGTGGGGTTGTGTGTCCCAGGTCGGTGACCAGTCCAGCAATATCGGCCGGTACGCCGTTCTGGCGGCAGGGTGGCCCGAATCCATTCCCGGCACGACGGTGAACCGGGCCTGCGGGTCGAGTCAGCAGGCATTGGACTTCGCGGCGCAGGCGGTGATGTCGGGTCAGCAGGATGTGGTCGTGGCCGGGGGAGTCGAGGTGATGAGCCGGGTCCCGCTCGGCGCCGCTCGCGCCACCGGGCAGCCGTACGGCCCGGCCGTCCTGTCGCGTTACAACGATTTCTCCTTCAACCAGGGCATATCGGCCGAACTGATCTCCGCGAAATGGGGTTTCGGCCGGTCTGTTCTCGACGAATACTCGGCGCGATCGCACGAACTGGCCGCCACGGCTCAGGACCGTTCGGCATTCGACGAACAGATCGTCGAGGTCACGGCCCCGGCCGGTGAATTCACCGAGGGCGGTGTGGTCACCGCCGACGAAGGGATCCGGCGCGGCACCAGCGTGGAGAAACTGGCGAACCTGAAACCGGCCTTCCAGGACGACGGTGTGATCCACGCCGGCAACTCCTCCCAGATCTCCGACGGCGCCGCCGCTCTGCTGATCACCACCGCCGATCTGGCCGCCCAGTTGGGCCTGCGCCCGCTGGCCCGCTACCGGGCCGGCGCGGTGGCCGGTTCCGATCCGGTGCTCATGCTCACCGGCCCCATTCCGGCCACCGAGAAGGTGCTGCGCAAGGCAGGCCTGTCGCTCGCCGATATCGGGGTTTTCGAAGTGAACGAAGCTTTCGCACCTGTTCCGCTGGCCTGGCTCGCCGAAACGGGGGCCGATCCGAAGCTGGTCAATCCGCTGGGCGGCGCGATCGCACTGGGCCATCCGCTCGGCGCCTCGGGTGCCGTGCTGATGACCCGGATGCTGCACCACATGTGCGACAACGGAATTCGCTACGGACTGCAAACCATGTGCGAAGGCGGCGGCACCGCCAATGCCACCGTCGTCGAACTGATCTCTTAGGAAGACAATGCGCCGCGATCTGTTCACCCCCGACCACGAGGCCTTCCGCGACCTCGCCCGGGAGTTCATCGAAAAGGAAGTCGTCCCGAACTATCCCGACTGGGAGAAGCAGGGGCAGATGCCGCGCGAGGTGTTCCGCCGGCTCGGCGGGCTCGGGCTGCTCGGCACCGCGATACCCGAAGAATACGGCGGTATGGGCACCCGGGACTACCGGTACAACGTGGTACTACAAGAGGAGGCCCAGCGCGCGCTGGTCACCCTCAGTACCGTCCGCACGCAGCTGGATGTGATCCTGCCGTACTTCCTCGAGTACGCCGACCGCGAGCAGCGGGCCCGCTGGTTCCCCGGCCTGGCCGACGGCAGCCTGCTCACCGCCATCGCCATGACCGAACCCGGTACCGGCTCCGATCTGGCCGGTATCCGCACCACCGCGGTCCGCGACGGCGACGACTACATCCTCAACGGCGCGAAAACCTTCATCACCGGCGGGCTGCTCGCCGATCTGGTGATCGTGGTCGCGCGGACCGGAACCGACCCCGCCAACCGGCGCGCCGGGCTCACCCTGCTCGTCGTCGAGGGCGGGATGCCCGGTTTCACCCGCGGCCGGGTGCTGGACAAAATGGGCTGCAAAGTCCAGGACACGGTGGAACTGTCGTTCACCGATGTGCGGGTGCCGGTGGCCAACCGGCTGGGAGAGGAAGGCGTCGCCTTCGGGTATCTGGGCCACAATCTGCCGCAGGAGCGGATGACGGTGGCGGTGGGTTCGGTGGCGCAGGCCCGGGCCGCGGTGACCGCGACGATCGAATATGTGCAAGAACGCAAGGCTTTCGGAACACCCGTGGCCTCGTTCCAGAACACCAAGTTCGAGCTCGCCGCCATGTCGGCGGAGGTCGAGGCCGCGCAGACCATGGTGGACCGGGCCGTGCTGGATCTGGTGGACGGACAGCTCTCCGGTGCGGACGCCGCCCGCGTGAAACTGTTCGCCACCGAAACGCAGGCCCGTGTCGTGGATCGCTGCCTGCAATTGTTCGGCGGCTACGGCTACATGATGGAATATCCGATCGCCCGGCTCTACACCGATGCCCGGGTGGCCCGTATCTACGCGGGTACCAGCGAGGTCATGAAAGTTATCATTGCCAAAGACCTCGGTTTGTGATGTATAGCACACTGGGTATTTCGGTGAGATGCACGTCACAGGCCAGCGTTCGACCCTACTGTTTCAGCAGTTGGTTTATCGAACGGAGTACCCGGTGATCGGTTCACGGGATGAGCAGGCTGATTGCCTCTTCGACACCGAGTGCGGCATCCGCGCGGGCCTACATCCGGTAGACCTCGTACGGGCGCACGCCCGCCGCCACCCGCTGCGGCACCGGCTGGCGATCGTCGCACCGAACACCGTGGACGCGGTGCGGTACGCGGGCGGTTTCATCTTCGACCGGATGATGGGCGGCTGGGAAGTGGTCGCCGTACTCACCGAACACGACGACGTCCGCCCCCTGGAGATCCTCGGCGCCACCGTCCTGGACCTGACCACCGCCCTCGCCTCGCCGGTACACGCCACCTGGCCGGAGAGCGTGCTGCTGGCCCCCGACGTGTTCGCCTCCAACGAATGGGTCCGCAAAGGGGCCATCGACTGTCTCGACAAGGGGCTGTCCGAACTGGCGGTCTGGGGTGACGACCTGCCCGGCGAACTCGCCTGCCGGGTGTTCTCGGCACATCACCGGCTGAGCACCGCCGCCCGGGCGTTCAAACGCTGCGCGCTCGGCGCGGCGGGGATTCCGGAGCAGGCGGACGAAGACCTCGAGATCTTCCACAGCGGCGAGATCCTGCTCGCCGACCTGCGCGGGCGCCAGGCTCTCGTCCGCGCGGTCTGACCGGGTGGAGTGCCGAGGCGACAGTTGTCGCGCCGAGCGGTAGTGCGCCGAGGTTCCCGGACTGGTTCCGGCCGGGGCTCGGCGCGGCCGCTCACCGTTCGGCAGTGATGAACCGTTCGGCGAACTGTGACAGTTCGTCGCGCTGTTCGGCCGGGTCGGCGGAGCCGGCGCTCATCACCACCCGGTCCACACCCTGCGCGGTGAAGGCCGCGAGTCGCTCGTCGGTCATATCGAATCCGCTCCAGCGGGTGTACTCGAGGTGGTCCGGATCCCGGCCGGTATCGGTGGCGGTTTTCCGCGCCAGCTCCCATTGGGCCATGCGCTCGTCCGGGAGCAGGGCACCGCCGGCGAAGTATCCGTCGCCGCGCTGTCCGGCGCGGCGGGCGGCCGGCTTGCTGGAGCCGCCGATATGAATCGGAAGGGTGGTGTCGCTGTACGGCTTCGGGAACTGGACGAGGTTGTCGAAGGCGAAGAACTCACCGTGGAAGGACACACCGTTCTCGTCGCCGGACCACAGCAGCCGCAGAATATCGATGGCCTCGTCGGCCCGGCGGCCCCGGGTCCGGAAGTCGACCCCGGTGGCCGCGGCCTCGGCCGGGACAGCGCCCAGTCCCACGGTCAGCAGACGCATCCGCCCCTTGGACAGGACGTCGATGGTCGCCAGCTGTTTGGCCAGTACGACAGGGTTCCGGTAGGGCACTAGCAGGACGCCGGTCCCCAGCAGTAGACGATCGGTCGCCGCCGCTACGTAAGCGAGCGTTTCGAGCGGGTCGAGGAACGGCAGCGTGGGCGGCACCTCGAAGCCGTGCAGCTGTGCACCGGGATGCAGCACCAGGTGCTCGGGCATTCTGTGCCTTCCGATCGGGCCGGTCGGTCCGCGGGTATCCGGCATCCGACCGACTCCGGGATCAACCGGGTCGGCGGGCAGAAATTCCCGGAGCACGTATCGGCACGATCCCGGCGTCCGGCAGGCCGGCCCCTCGCCGACCTGCCGATGTGCCCGCCTAGTCCAGAATTCGCCGGGCAACGTTGGTGGTGACCAGGTCGAGCAGTTCGTCGCCCCGTCCGGCGAGGATGGTGCGAATGGCGTAGAGGGTGAAGCCCTTGGCCTGCTCCGCCGAGACGGCCGGCGGAATCGTCAACTCCTGCCGTGCCACGACGACGTCGACGAGGGCGGGGCCGTCGTGGGCCAAGGCGTCCGCGATCGTCGGCTCCACATCGCCGGGCTGCTCCACGCGGCGGCCCCAGATCCCCATTGCCCGGGCGACGGCACCGAAGTCGGGATTGTGCAGGCCGGTACCGAAGTTCACCACTCCGGCCGCCTTCATCTCGAGCTCCACGAAGTTCAGTGAGGAGTTGTTGAACACGATCACCTTGACCGGCAGGTTGTTCTGCACCAGGGTGAGCAGCTCGCCGAACAGCATGGTCAAACCGCCGTCTCCGGCGAGGGCGACCACTTGGCGTCCGGGGTAGGCCGTCTGCGCGCCGATCGCATGCGGCAGGGCACAGGCCATCGTGCCGTGGGTGAACGAACCGGTCAGCCGCCGCCGGCCGTTCATGGTCAGATAGCGCGCCGCCCAGATCGTCGGCGACCCCACGTCGAAGGTGAACACCGCGTCGTCGGCGGCCGACCGGTTCACCGCCCCGGCAACGTATTCCGGCCGGATGGGGGTGCGGTCCCGATCGTTGACCGCGAGTTCGTCGAGTGATCTGCGGGTGCGCCGGTAGTGGCGCAGCGACCGGTCCAGGTGCGTTCGGTCGGCTTTCTGCGCGAGGAGTGGCAGCAGCGCTTCGGCCGTATCCCGCACGCTGCCCACCATGCCCACATCGATCGGAGTGCGCCGCCCGAGATGGCTGCCGCGGATATCGACCTGGATGACCGCGGCGTCCTCCGGATAGAACTGTGTATACGGGAAATCGGTACCCAGCATCAGCAGTACATCGGCTTCTTCGATCGCCTTGTATCCCGAGGCGTATCCGAGCAATCCGGTCATGCCGACGTCGTACGGGTTGTCGTATTCCAGGTATTCCTTACCGCGGAACGCGTGCACGATCGGGGACTGCAGAGTAGCGGCCAACCGCATGACCTCGGCGTGGGCGCCGCTCGTGCCGGCCCCACCGAGGATCGTCACCCGCGAGCCGGCGTTCAGGACGTCGGCCGCCCGGCGCAGTGTGGTGTCGTCCGGCCGTCGCACCGACCGGGACGGCAGGATCGCGCTGGCGCCCCACCGCTGGTCGGGCAGCCGGCTCTGGAACACCTCACCCGGGATAACCACGACGGCGACGCCCTGTTCTTCCACGGCCGCCCGCATCGCCATCTCCACGATCCGCGCGGCCGAGTGCGGATTGCTGACGAGCTCGCAGTACACGCTGCACTCGCGGAACAACTCCTCGGGATGGGTCTCCTGGAAGTATCCGGACCCGATCTCGGCGATCGGGATATGCGCGGCGACGGCCAGTACCGGAACCCGGGTCCGCTGCGCGTCGTAGAGGCCGTTGACGAGGTGGAGATTGCCGGGCCCGCAGCTACCGGCGCATACGGCGAGCCGGCCGGTCAGCGCGGCATCGGCTGTCGCGGCGAACGCGGCGGCTTCCTCGTGCCGCACATGCTCCCAGGTGATGCCCTTCGATCGCCGGATGGCATCGGTGAACCCGTTCAGGCTGTCACCGGCAGCCCGTACACGCGGCTGACCCCGCTGACCTGCAACGCAGAGATCATATGTTGAGCAACAGTCGCCATGGCGCGACCCTACGCGCGCCGAGCACGATCGACGGTGAGGTGAGTGGGGTGCCGCGTTGCCGGTGCCGGGGTACCGCAGGCCGGCCCCGCAGCTCGCCCGGCTCCGCCCGCCTGTCCACCACGGGTCCGATCCCCTCCGGGAGAAATCGCGCCGACGGTGGATCGATCAGGGCGGTGTCTGTCGTCGTCGCGCGAGAAACCGGCCAGCAATCCTTGTTATCCTTGTTAGGATTGATGTAATGTGGGTCACGCTGGAAGCCGGGCCTGTCGTAGGCGGAAAGGCTTGCCGGCCAGGTGTTTTCCGCTGTCGTTCCCCGAGAGGATCGGTCTGTCTTTCGGTTCGTGATTCGGCCGGTCCGGCGGCGATCGGGAGGTAGGTTCACGCACTGGGCAACGTCCGGTAATCGGAAACGCGGCAATGTCGATGATGGATGGCAGACGTGAAGAAGATCTTTCCGATGGGCGCGCTGGGAATTGCCGCGGTACTCGTTCTTTCGGCATGCGGTGGCTCCGGTGGCGGGACCGGGCTCAGTGGGACGAAGGCCACCGGTGACCCGATCGTTGTCGGTGCGCAGGCGCCGCTGAAGGGTGCCACGGCGTATCCGCAGACCGGATTCGGCATCGAGGCGGCCGAGTACTACATCAACGAGGTACTGGGCGGCGTGCACGGCCGTCCCCTCGAGGTGGATGTGTGCAGCGGCGACGGTAGCCCGGAGACTTCGATCAACTGCGCGAACGGGTTCGTCTCGAAGCAGGTTCCGCTGGTCATCGACGCGGTGGACCAGAGTATGGGGGCGGCGGTACCGATCCTCGGGTCCGCGGATATCCCGATCGTCGGCACCCTGGCCGGGTCCTTCCTGGCCGACCAGGCCGGTTACGGCAAGGCCTTCTATTTCACCGGCCCGGTATCGTTCGCCTCGTTGAGCAGTATGACGCTGTTCGATTCGAAGGGTAAGAAATCGGCGTCGCTGGCGGTCAACGAATCACCGACCAGTCATGCGTATGTGGACGACCTGATCAGGCCCATCGCCGACAACCTGGGGATCGACGTCAAGGTGCAGTACCCGCCCGCCGCGGGCGCGAACCTCAATGTCATCGCCGCCACCCAGATCTCGGACAAGCCCGACGTCGCCGGAGTGATCGCGCTGCCCGAGGATGCCTGCACCGATCTGTTCACCGCCCTGCGGCGGCAGGGATTCGAAGGCATGATCCTGGCGGGGTCGTGCTCCCAGTTCATCGAGCGCATGGGTGCGCAGGGCGCGGGTATCGTGACCCAGCCGCGTCTGTGGGTGCCGCTCGCGAAGGACTCCGCGCCGCCGAGGGTCCAGGAACAGTTGGACGTTTTCGAGAAATCCATGCAGGCCGTCGGGCACGGTGACGAACTCTCGTCCCGCTCGCTGTACACCTTCGCCGCGCTGGTGAACATCGCGGATATCCTGAACGCGGCTCCGGCCGGCGAGATCACGGCACAATCGGTCACGGCGGCGTTGACGAAGGTCACCGATTTCGAATCGTTCGCGGGGCCGACCGTCACCTGCGACGGTGAACAGTGGCCCGATGTCGCGACCACCTGCAACGCCCAGGCGATCTTCTTCGAGGTCCAGGACGACGGCAGCCTCGCCCCGGTGCACGAGGGCGGCTATGTCGATCTGGACCTGTCCGCCTTACCGCAACCCTGATCACCGGCGGTAACGGAGCATCGGCGATGGATACCTATCTGCAGTTCGTAGTGCTCGGTCTCGGTCTCGGTGCCGTCTACATCGGCCTGGCGAACGGCCTGCTGCTGGTCTACCGGGCGACCGGCATCATCAACTTCGCGCAGGGCGCCACCGCGATGTGGGGTGCGTATGTGTTCGCTCAACTCTGCGCGGACGGCACATTGGTGCTGCCGATCGGCAGCGTGCGATTCCCGGAACCACCGGCGACGTGGGTGGCCGTATCGCTCGGACTGGTCTCGGCCGTCGCGGTCGGGTTGATCACGCACTATCTGGTCTTCCGCCCGGTACGGCACGCCCCGGCGCTGGCGCAGGTGGTCGTCTCCGTCGCGTTGATGCTCACCATGCAGGCGCTGGTGGTGATCCGGTTCGGGCCGAACAATATTCCCGTCGACGAACTGGTCCCCTCGGGTTCGGTGCAGCTCTTCGGAACCCGGCTCTCCTCCGCCGAGCTGATCATGGCGGCGCTGATGGTGCTGACGTCGGTGCTGATCTGGGCATATTTCCGGTTCACCCGGCTGGGTGCCGCGACCCGCGCGGCCGCCGCGA
The DNA here is from genome assembly GCF_029868855.1 of Nocardia carnea. Lineage (GTDB taxonomy): Bacteria > Actinomycetota > Actinomycetes > Mycobacteriales > Mycobacteriaceae > Nocardia > Nocardia carnea_A. Next base: position 31,283 of record NZ_JARWOV010000063.1, read on the forward strand.
ACGAACGCGGTGCGACCCTGCTCGGCTTCGCACCGGACAGGCTGGCCGCGCTCGCGACGGTCGGGGCCGCGGTGGTCGGCACGCTGGGGGTGATGCTCGGCTCGAGTCTGACCGGCCTCAACCCGCTGAACTACACCCTCCTCGTCGTGCCGGCGCTGGCGGTGCTGCTCGTCGCCCGGATGGAATCGGTCGGGGTGATCGCGGTCGCCGCACTGGTTCTCGGCGCTTTCCAGTCGTTGGTGAATCTGTTCACCGGCAAGGAATGGTGGCCGGTGTGGGCGGCCTCGGGGTTGGACCAAGTGGTGCCGTTCGTGGTGGTCATCGTGATCCTGCTCGTTTTCGGACGTCGGTTGCCGTCCCGTGGCGCACTGCAGACGATCAAGTTGCCGGACGTCGCAATTTCCGCGTTCCGGCCGATTCCGGCCCTCGTCCTGCTCGTGGTGACGGGGGGCCTGCTGGCGGTGGCCTCGAGCACCTACCGCTTCGGTCTCACCTACTCCATGATCCTGATGCTGCTCGCCCTGTCGTACGTGGTGATCACCGGCTATCTCGGCCAGATCTCACTGGCACAGACCGCATTCGCCGGCGCGGCGGGCTTCACCCTGTCGAAACTCACCACCGACTGGAATATGCCCATGGTGCTCGCGGTGCTGTTCAGCGCCCTGGTCGCGGCGCTGCTCGGGATGCTGGTCGCGTTGCCCGCGTTCCGGATCCGCGGCGCGCAACTCGCCATCGTGACCATCGCCGCGGCGCTGGCCATCGAGCGATTCGTGTTCAACAACTACAGTTTGACGCCGGCCTCGGGCAATCCGATCGCGAACCCGGCCCTGTTCGGGCTGAATCTCGGTGTCCGCGAGGGGAGCGAGATCGCCCGGCTGCCCTTCTCCCTGATGGTGCTCGCGATCGCGGCCCTGGTCGTCTGGGCGTTCCTCCGGATCGCTTCCGGCGATACCGGCCGTACATTCCTCGCGGTGCGGGCGAACGAGCGTGCCGCCGCGTCGGTGGGTATCGATGTGCGGCGGACGAAACTGCTCGGGTTCGGACTGTCGGCATTCATCGCCGGCCTCGCCGGATGCCTGATCGGCTACAGCGCCGGCCAACTGTCCGCCGAATCGTTCACGGTGTTCGTCGGTCTCCAGGTGCTCGCGGTCGCCTACCTCGGTGGCATCACATCGTTCAGCGGAGCCGCCATCGCCGGTGTGCTCGGACCACTCGGAATTCTCTACGTGCTCGTGCACGAGGTGCTCGAGCTCGGTGACTACTACGCGCTGATCTCCGGTATCGCGCTGATCGTGACCGCCGTGCTCAACCCGGTCGGAATGGCCGGCGAAGCCGGTCGGATCGCCGATCGGTTGCGGGCTCGCCGCAGACCTGTCCAGGGGACGGCCGGCCAGCAGACCGCGGAGAAGGCCGGAGAGGCGGTGGCTCGAGCATGACGGATCGGAGCGGGGCGGGACTGTCGACGGAGAACTTGACCGTTCGGTACGGGGGAGTGGTGGCGAACCACAATGTCTCCCTGACAGTGCAACCCCGGGAGATCGTCGGGCTCATCGGGCCCAACGGTGCCGGCAAGACCTCGTTCGTCGATGCGATCACGGGATTCACCGCGTCCGCCGGCAGCGTGACTCTCGACGGAGCCGATATCACCCACCTCGCCCCGCATCGGAGACGTCGTGTGGGACTGGCCCGGACCTGGCAATCGGGGGAGCTGTTCGGCAACCTCAGCGTCGCCGAAAATGTCACGGCCGCATTGCGCCCCGGCGGCTTCTCGACCGTGCTCACAGACCTGTTCGGGCGGCGCCGCCACCGGGCCGACCCCGCCGTCACCGAGGCGCTCCACGCGGTCGGGCTGGCGGATGCGGGCGCCACCCCGGCCCGCGACCTGACGCTGGGCCGGCAGAAGCTGGCCGGGGTCGCTCGGGCCCTCGTGGGCAACTGCCGCATCCTGCTGCTGGACGAACCCGCCGCCGGACTCGACAGCCAGGAGAGTCGCGATTTCGCGGAACGGATCCGCGGCGTCGCCGAGAGTGGCCCGGGAGTGCTGCTGATCGACCACGACATATCGCTGGTGCTCGGAGTATGCGACCGGCTCTACGTGATGGAATTCGGCCGCATCATCTTCTCGGGAACACCGGCCGAGGCGCGAGTGGATCCGGCCGTGATCGCCGCCTATCTGGGCGCGCCGAAGGAGCAGGCGGATGTCTGAGACTGTGCTGGTCGCCGATGGACTCGTCGCCGGCTACAACGGAATCCCCGCGGTCGACGGAGTCGATCTCAGGGTATCCGCCGGTGAGGTGCTGACCCTGCTCGGCCCGAACGGCGCCGGGAAGACCACGACACTGCTCGCGCTCGCCGGACTGCTACCCCTGATGGGCGGCCGGGCATCGGTCCTCGATGCTCCGGTCGACCATCGGCGGCCGTATCGGACGGCCCGGCGAGGAATGCGCCTCGTCCCCGACGACCGCGGACTCTTCCCGCCGTTGACCGTCCAGGAGCATCTGCGCCTCGCCACCCCGAAACTCGACCCGGACCGGGAGAAGACGGTACTCGCCCGCTTCCCCGCTCTGCAGGATCTGCGGGGGCGGAAGGCCGGGCTGCTGTCCGGCGGCGAACAACAGATGCTGGCCATCGCCGCGGCGCTGGTCGCGCGTCCGAAGGCTCTTCTGGTCGACGAGATGAGTCTCGGGTTGGCGCCGATGGTCGTCCAGAACATCCTGCCCGCGCTCCGCGAGATGGCCCGCGCGGAAGGTATCGCGGTCCTGCTGGTGGAACAGCATGTGGATCTTGCGCTCGCCGTATCCGACCGCGCGGTCGTGCTCAACCACGGCCGGGTGGTGCTGTCCGGTCCCGCCGGACAGCTGCTCACCGACCGGGAGAAGCTGACCGCGGCCTACTTCGACGGCGCCGGCACCGCGAGCTGAACCGTGGCCGCGATGGCGTCGGCCAGTTCTGTGCCCTTGGTTTCGAAATGCCGCGTGAAGTACGTCAGATGCTCACTGTGCTCGTGGAAGTGGTGCGGAGTGAGCACCGCCGAGAACACTGGGACATCGGCCTCGAGCTGGATCCGCATGAGCGCGTCCACCACGGTCGAGGCCACGAAATCGTGCCGGTAGATACCGCCGTCGACCACCAGCGCGCAACCGGCGAGCGCGGCGTACCGGCCGGTGGCGGCCAGTCGTTTGATGCGCAGCGGAATCTCGAACGCCCCGGGAACCTCGATCACGTCGACGTCGGTGAACCCGTGCTCCGCGAGCCGGTCCCGGCAGGACTCCACCGCCCGGTCGACGATATCGGCGTGCCAGCGGGCGGCGACGAGAGCGATGCGGTTCGAGGTGGGCGACATATTTACTCCTCTTCGCTATGTCACCCAGGGCATGGCAACGCGAACAGGAGCGGCCCGCGCGGGGGCACTCCGCTGCCGCGTTCTCTTTCATCCGGACTGTGACCGTCGGCTCCGGGATCGCACCGGAATCTGCTCGACCCACCCCGGAGGGTGGCGCTCGCGGGCTCGTGCCTCCGGATCGGCCCGGATGCCATTACCGCCGGTGGGGAATTCCACCCCGCCCTGAGAACGTGTACAGGGCGGACTCTAACAACGCCGCGCCGTCACGACGACAGCGCCCCGCCGATTCCTGTCGGCCCCGGTTCCCCGGCTTGCACGGGAGAACGACAGGGACAAGATTCAAGTCGGCACCAAGATGTAAGGCGCCCAGCGGATGAACCCTCGACCCCGGGGTATCGGCTCGGCGCACAGCGCAGGTCGGACACTGCCGGCGGAGCCGGGATGATTCGGCCGCCGGAAGGATGGCAGATGGGTTCGACGCTTTTCGCGGTAGCATTGCCGCTCGCACTCGGGATCGTGATGTTCGGCCTCGGGCTGACACTGACGATCGATGATTTCACCCGGGTGGTGAAACATCCGAGGACCGCGGTGATCGCGCTGCTCTGCCAAGTGGTCGTGCTGCCGCTGATCTGTTTCGGCCTGGTGCACTTGTTCGGATTGGACGGAGTGCTCGCGGTCGGGATGATGCTGCTGGTCGCCTCGCCCGGCGGAACATCGGCGAATCTGTTCAGCCATATCGCCGGCGGAAACGTGGCCCTCAACATCACGCTGACGGCAATCAATTCGGTGCTGGCGGTGTTCACCCTGCCGGTGGTCGTCGCCGTCTCCTACGCGGTATTCCTGGACGACAGCGCGGCGGTCGTCTTCCACCCCGCGAAGTTCGTTCAGGTGTTCGTGCTGGTCCTGGTTCCGGTGACGGTGGGTATGTGGGTGCGTCGGCGCTACCCGGACTGGTCCCGGCGCATGCAGCCCAAGGTGAAGGCCGCCGCGGCGGTGGTGCTGGTCTTCGTGGTACTCGCCGCCTTGTTCTCCGAACTCGACACCGTCGCCGGACACCTCGGCGAACTGGGCCTGATAGCTCTCCTGCTCAGTACCTGCAGCCTGCTCATCGGCTATCTGGTGCCCCGGGCCCTCGGTGTCCAACGAGCCGACGCCATTGCCGCCGGGATGGAGATCGGCGTGCACAATGCCGCGCTGGCGATCACCGTCGCGACCACCGTCCTGGACAACGAAGCGATGGCAGTCCCGGCCGCCCTGTACGGGTTCCTCATGAACATTCCCGCGTCGATCGCCGCTGTCCTGTTCGCCGGATCCGGGCGCGCCGACCGCACCTCGGGGTCCTCCGGAGCCCTGCCGCAACGATAGGGTCGTGCACGGTTGCCCGGTGCGCGATACCGGCGCCGGGTGACCGGAATCGACGAGATGGACAGCCGGCACCGAGGCACTGTGCCCGGCCCGGTAGAGGAGGCAGGTCGTGGAATACGGCGTTTCGACTTTCGTGACCGACGACGGCATCGGGCCTGCCGCGCTGGGCCGGGCGCTGGAAGAACGTGGACTGGGTTCGCTTTTCCTGGCCGAGCATTCGCATATCCCGGTGGAGCGGACCTCCCCGTGGCCCGGTGGCGCGGAACTGCCCCGCCACTATTACCGGACCTTCGACCCGTTCGTCGCGCTGGCCGCGGCCGCGGCGGTCACCGAACGGCTGCGCGTCGGGACCGGTATCGCGCTCGTCGTTCAACGTGACCCGATCCACCTGGCCAAAGAGGTCGCCACCCTGGACCGGGTTTCGAACGGGCGGGCCGTCCTCGGTGTCGGCGCCGGCTGGAATCGCGAGGAAATGCGCAACCACGGCACCGACCCGAAAACCCGGATGCGGCTGCTGCGGGAGCGTGTCCTGGCGATGAAGGCACTCTGGACCCAGGACGAAGCGGAATTCCACGGCGAGTTCGTCGATTTCGACCCCGTGTTCTGCTACCCCAAACCGGTCCGCGCACCCCATCCGCCGGTGCTCATCGGTGGAGCCGGCCCGACCACCTTCGACCGTGTCCTGGACTTCGGCGACGGCTGGATGCCGCTCTACGGCCGCGGCACCGACGAACTGCCGGCCCGGATCACCGAGCTGCGCGAGCGCGCGAACCGGCCCCTGCAGGTCACGATGTTCGGCGTCCCACCCGAACCGGATATTGTCGCCGAACTGGCGGAGGCCGGGGTGGACGAGGCACTGTTCAACCTGCCCACCGAACCCGAACCCGAAAGCCTGCGCCGCCTCGATCGCCTGGCCGAGCTGATCTGATTCCCGCGGCGGATCAGCGCCGTTTCGGGCGGTAGGCGCGGCCGAAGCTGCGTGGGCTGTGGTCGTAGATTTCGACCAGTTCCCAGTCGAGCCGCCGCCCGCCGGGGACATCGAAGATCCGGATGCCGTCGCCGAGGAACACCGGGGCGACGAAAACCTGCAACTCGTCGATGAGATCGTGTTCGAGAGCCTGGCGGGCGATATCGGCGCTGATGATCTGGATATCCCGGTCGCCGGCGATTTCCCGAGCGCGGCGGATGGCTTCCTCGATATCGCAGTTCAGTGCCACGACGGACGGATCGCCGGCGAGCTCGTCCGGCCGGTGGGTGAGGATGAACTCGGTCCCGGACCATGCGCCGCCGTAGGCCGAGGAGGTCAGCTCGTCGCGTTCGTCGCGCTGGGCGATCGCGGCGTCGTAGCCGGCTCGCCCGGAGATGATCACGCCGACCTGGGCGGCCAGTTGTTCTGTGGTACCGGCGGCGGACGGTTCCGCTGTCGAGAACCAGCTCATATCGTGTCCGGGTCCGGCGATGAAACCATCGATCGAACAGGTGAATCCCCAGGCGACCTTGCCCATCTCCACTCCAGCGCCCCGCACCATCGGTCCGGCGGACGCCGAGGCCTGCGTGGCGCCGGTTCGGAAGGTCGGCCCTCCTCTCGTACGGACGATACGACGAAGCCGAACTCATCGGTCCCCGGCGACACCCACGACATCGGACTTGTTCAGGGCCGATCTTTCCGCCGCGGCCGAACACAGCTTCGAATTCCGCCGCTGCCCGGGCTTCCTCTGCAGGCAGGTGGTCATGTCAGGTCGAGGAGGATCTTGCCGACCGCGCGGCCGGCCGCGACCTCGTCGAGGGCCGCGGCCGCCTGTTCGAGGGGGAAAACGGCGCCGATATGGGGGGAAACGTGGCCGGAGACGAGCAGGTCGGTGAGTTCCTTTTCGTTTCTACCGAACTCGTCGGGCTCGATGTCCTGGAATTGGAACCCCAGGACCTGTAACCCTTTGACCAGCACCAGATTCAGTGGGATTCGGGGGACGGTACCGGATGCGTAGCCGATGGTGACGAATCGTCCGCCCCGGCGCAGCGAACGCAGGGCGGGTTCGGACAGGTCGCCGCCGACCGGGTCGAGGACCGCGGCGGCACCTTCCGGTACGGCGGTACGGAGCTGTTCGCGCAGTCTGCCGTCGCGGTGGTCGATCAGGCGGGTGGCTCCGTAGGAGTGGGCGGTGGCCAGTTTGGCGGCCGAGGACGCCACCGCGACCACTTCCGCGCCGAGCGCGACCGCGAGCTGCACGGCCGCCAGCCCCACCCCGCCGCCCGCGCCGAGCACGATCACAGTTTCACCCGGGCGGACCCGGGCCACCGAACGCAGGCAGTGATAGGCGGTGCGGTAGGCGACACCGAACGCGGCCGCCGTGCGATCGTCCACGCCTTCCGGGACAGGTGTGAGATTCGCTGCGGGCGAGACGATCTGGTCGGCGAAAGCGCCGTACAGCCCGGTACCGGTGACACGGTCCCCGATGGCGCAGCCCGCACAACCGGGACCCAATTCGACGATCTCCCCGGCGAACTCACTGCCGGGCACGAACGGTGGCGGCACGGTGATCTGGTATTTGCCGCCGATCAACAGCACATCCGGGAAATTGACGGCCGCGGCGCGCACCCGGACCCGTGCCTGCCCGTTCTCGGGTACGGGCACGGGCCGCTGCTCGATGCGCAGGACGTCGGGTGCCCCGTATTCGGGACAGACCACCGCCCGGACGGTCACTTCCCCTGCCACACCGGCTCTCGCTTCTCCATGAAGGCGGTGGCGCCTTCTTTGGCGTCGGCGCTGGCGAACACCACGCCCTGCCAGTACCGCAGCCGGTCGGCCGCCTTGTCCGGGTCGGTGACCGACAACCGCACCAGTTCCTTACAGGCCGCGACACCCAACGGACCGTTGGCGGCGATCCGCTCGGCGAACCCGATCGCGGTGTCGAGTACCCGGTCCGCCGGTGTCACCGCGTTGAACAGGCCGATCTCGTATCCGCGGGCAGCGGTGAAGTAGTCGCCGGTCAAGGTGAGCTGCAGGGCGATTCCGAGGGGTATCCGCTCGGCGATATAGGTGCCGCCACCGCCGGGGAACAAGCCGCGCTGCACCTCCGGCAGCCCGAATTTCGCGGTCTCGGCGGCCACGATCAGATCGCAGCCCAGCAGTAATTCCAGGCCGCCGCCCACCGCGGTGCCGTTGGCGGCGCCGATCACCGGGACCTCCACTTTGCCGCGGGTGAGGCGCTGGAAGGCGCGGTTCTCGGGGGTGTCACCGAATCCGATGTCTTCACCGCCGGAGAACGCCCGCAGATCCATACCCGAGCAGAACGCCTTCTCGCCGGCCGCGGTGAGTACCAGCGCCCGGATCTCGGGATCCTTCTCGGCGGCCAGCACGGTGGCGCCGATACCGGCGATGAGGTTTCCGTTCAGCGCATTACGGGCCTGCGGCCGGTTCAAGGTGAGGACGGTTACCGCACCGCGGGATTCGACCAGGAATTCGTCATCGCTCATGCTGTGTCGATCGGTCATGACCGAGGGCCCTCCGTGGTTACGCTCTGCAGCCGCTTCCGAGCCTGACTCGTTCATCGAAAGAGCTCCGAGGAAACCCCCGGCTTCAGCCGTGGGGAGGAATCGGAGTTCAGCGTTCTTCTGGTTCTCGACATAGCGTTTCACTACCTCCAAGGTCGCGCCGCCGAAGGTGGCGACGAAGTACGAGTTGGTCCACAGCGTGGATAAGCGAGACTCGAGGGAAGGGCACTCGGCTCGCAGGACACGGGAAGTGCGGCCCTTGATCTGCTCGACCAGACGGTGAATCCCGAACTGCGGGTCGCATGAGACGTTGTTCGACGCTGATGACATCGGCACCCGAATGGGATACGTCCATGCTGTATCTTGCCGGTCATGGGGGAAGTTGTGTTCGCTACACCTACCGGCTGCGCCCCGGCGCGCAAGCGGTGCGCGCCCTCGAAACCGAATGGCATCGCTGCCGGTTCCTGGGGAACGAAGCGGTACATCAGCAGTGCAGCGGGGGCAGACCGACGTTCGTGCGACTGTCGAATATGCTCACCGAAGCACGCGGCCGTAATGCCTGGTTGCGGGCCGGTTCGCAGGTGGTACAGCAGCAAATGTTGCGTACCTTTGCGCAGGCGCTCGATTATGGACAGGCCCCGTCGAAGGGCTACCAGCGGGCGAAACTCCAGGCCGCACGGCTGCACAAGAAAACCGCTCGGCAGAACACGCATGAGGCCCGGCAGTGGGCGCGGCGCGTCGTCGCTGATCATCAGACCATCGCAGTTGAGGACTTCAAGCCGAAGTTCCTCGCCCGTTCCACCATGGCACGGAAAGCGGCCGACGCTGCGATCGGTGCCGCGAAACAAGAGCTGATCGAACATGCCACGCGGGCGGGGCGAAAGGTGGTGTTGGTTGCGCCCGCGTACACGACCATGACCTGCGCAGACCGCGACCGGAACGCCGCTGCTGTAATTCCGGCGGCCACGGTAGAACTCGACCGTGCCAGTGCTGACGACGTGAGACATTGCGAGCCTCCTTCCGGGGCGGTCAGTGGTGCGGTCCGAGCCGGAAATCCCCCGGCTTCAGCCATGGGGAAGAGTTAAGACCTGTACTCCGTTGTTTCGGCGAGTTCGGCGGCCGACCGCATGAGTTCGGGCACGATCGGGCCGAAGGATTGCAGTTTCACATCATCGCCCGCGCGCTGGAAACCCTGTTCCAGCACGATGGCGAGCTTCCATTTGGCGAGTACCAGGTAGTAGTCGAGATCATCGACCTGGCGTCCGGACACTTCCGCATAATGCGCCACGACCTGATCGCGCGAGGGCATATCGCGCATATCCACATACCCGGAGTCGTCCGGTGCGGAGGTGTCCGCGGGCCAGCCCTGCACCATCCACGCCAGATCCAGTTTCGGATCGCCGACCGTGCCCATCTCCCAGTCCACGATCGCCGCCAGCCGGGCGGGCGCGCCGTCGCGGTACATGACATTGGCGAACTGATAGTCGCCGTGCATGAGACCCGGGCGGTAATCCAGCGGGCGGTGTTCGCGCAGCCAGCGGGTCGCGGTGCCCATCCCGTCGAGTTCGCGGCCCTTGATCCGGTCGAAGAAGCCGGTCCACCGAGCGACCTGGCGTTCGTGGAATCCGTCCGGCCGGCCCAGATCGTGCAGACCGCGGTCGCGCCAGTCCACATTGGACAACAGGGCGATACCCTCGGCGAGCTGGTACGCCAGGCCCGCGCGGGCGGCGGGATCGGTATCGAAGGGCGCCGGCCAGACCCGGCGATGGTCCATCGGGGACCAGCCGTCCACGAAACCCATCAGATAGAAGGTGCGGCCGAGTACGGCGGTATCGGTGCAGACGGCGACGGCGGGTGTGTGCGGCACATCGGTACCGTCGAGAGCCTCGATGATCCGCCATTCCCGCAGAATCCCCTTGTCCCGGTCGGCGGGTGCGTGCCCGGGCGGAATGCGCAGTACGCACCGGTGTTCCCCGCGGGTGATCTCGTAGATCTCGTTCTGCGTCCCGCCCGACAGAAACCGGGTCTGTAGCGGTTCGCCCTTGCCCGGAAGCCCGGACTCGTCCATCCAGTTCGCCAGTGGCGCGAAGTCGATCACAGATTGTCCGCCTCGTTGTTCAGGTATTCGGCGTACTTGGCACGGGCTGCCTCGAGCCGCCGGGGTATCCATTCGGTCGGCCAGTCGTCGTCGCTGGGCCGGTAGTCGCGTAGCACTTGTTTGGCGACGGTCATCTTGTGGACCTCGGTGGGCCCGTCGGCCAGTCCCATCACCCCGGCGCCGTGGATCATGGTGAAGAACGGCATCTCGTTGGTGGTGCCCAGGGCGCCGTGCACCTGCATGGCCCGCCAGGCGATATCGTGCAGAACGGCCGGCATCACGACCTTCACCGCGGCGATATCCTTGCGAACCTTCTTGTAGTCGTTGTATTTGTCGATCTCCCAGGCTGTGTGGAGCACCAGCAACCGGAACTGTTTCAGCTGGGCGTAGGAGTCGGCGATATAGCCCTGGACGAATTGTTTGTCCGAGAGCCGGCTTCCGGCGGTTTCCCGGCTCAGGGCCCGTTCGCACATCATGTCGACGGCCTTCTGCGCGAGTCCGATCGTGCGCATGGCATGGTGGATCCGGCCACCGCCGAGCCGGGTCTGGGCGATCACGAACGCCTGGCCTTCGCCGCCGAGCAGGGATTCGGCGGGCACCCGGACATTGTCGTAGTGGATGAGTGCGTGGGAGCCGTCGTCGATCGGTTCACCGGCCAGACCGATATTGCGTTCGATCTCGATACCGGGGGTGTCTGCCGGCACCAGGAACATCGACATTCCCTTGTAGGGGCTGACGTCGGGATTCGTCACGGCCATGACGATCAGGAACGCGGCAGTCCGGGCATTGGAAGAGAAGAACTTCCGGCCGTTGATCACCCAACCGTCACCGTCGCGTTCGGCCCGGGTACGGAACAGTGTGGGATCCGCGCCGGCGTGCGGTTCGGTCATCGAATAGCAGGAGAACAGTTCGCCGTCGAGCAGCGGCTGCAGATACTCCTGCTTCTGGGCTTCGGTGCCGTAGTGGGCGATGATCTCGGCGTTGCCGGTATCGGGGGCCTGGCAGCCGAAAACGATGGGCGCCCAGGAACTGCGGCCCAGGATCTCGTTGAGCAGCGCCAGTTTCAGCTGCCCGTAACCCTGACCCCCCAGTTCCGGACCCAGATGGGTAGCCCACAGGCCTTGTTCCCGCACACGTTCCTTGAGCGGATCTATCGCTGCTCGGCGGGCCCCCTCGAGCGGTACGAACTGTTGATGCGGCCAGATCAGGTCCAGTGGCTCCACCTCGTCCCGGACGAAGGTATCGGCCCAGTCCAGCTTCGCCTGGAAGTCGGGTTCGGTCTCGAAATCCCATGCCATTTGCGCCTCCTCTCGTTGAGTGAGAATATCCTTCTTGTGGACAAGAATGCAATTCTTCCGGAGTCGGGGCTGGTCGGGCGGATCGCCCGGAAGGCGGTGGCCGAACGTGAGGCCGAATATGCCGGCGAGATCCGCCGGCTCCTGGATGCCGCGCTCGAGCAGGTGCGGCGGGGCGGTCCGAATACGCGCCCGCGAGTCGCCGATATCGTGGCCGCCGCCGGGTTGTCCAACGACGCCTTCTATCGCCATTTCCGGTCGAAGGACGCGCTGATGGCGGCCGTGCTGGCGGACGGGGCGGAACGGCTCGCCGACTATGTCGCGCACCGGATGTCGAAGGAGTCCGGGCCGGAGCAGCGGGTGCGGAGCTGGGTGGCGGCGATCCTGGCGCAGGCCGAGCCGGCCAGTGCGGCCGATACCCGGGCGGTGCTGTGCCAGACCGGTGCGCTCGGCGTGGATCTGGTGTCGGGACAGGCCGGTTCGGCGCCGCAACGGCTCGCGGTCCTGCTGCACGAGCCGTTCGTGGAGCTCGGGGTGCGGGATCCGGAACACTGTGCGGGGTTGGTTGCCTACGCGATCGTCGGCAAGTTGTCGGAGTACCTCTGGTCGAATACCGAGCCGATGCCGGAGGAGGTCGAGCGATCGGCCGCGTTCTGCCTCTCCGCGGCCGCCGCTGAGGCCGGGAGGGCCCCGTCGCGATAGGGTGCGACCCCAACCCGGTAAACATTGCAATCCTTGTTAGGATTGACGTAATGTACGCCCATGGACTTCACGATGGGTGCGACCGCCGGGGAGCTCCGCGGCGAGCTACGCCGGTTGATCGCCGACGAGGTCCCGGCCGGCTACCTGGGTGCCTTCACCGAAGATCCTGCGGATCTCGCTGTCGCTCAGCGGTTCTGCGCGATGCTGGCCGAACGCGGTCTACTGTGCCTGGCCTGGCCGGAGGAGTTCGGCGGCCGCGGCGCCTCGATCTGGGAACAGACCGTGGTGCGTGAGGAGATGTGGGCACAGCACGAACCGCGCGGCGCGCAATATATGGGCGTCAACTGGGTCGGGCCGACCATTATGCGGCACGGAACGCCCGAACAACAGCGCAAACACCTGCCGCCGATCGCTCGCGGGGAGGTCATCTGGTGCCAGGGGTTCAGTGAGCCCGAGGCCGGATCCGATCTCGCATCGCTACGCACCACCGCTCGGCGCGACGGTGACGGCTGGTCCATCTCTGGGCAGAAGATCTGGACGTCCTACGCCACCATGGCGCAATGGTGTTTTCTATTGGCCCGGACCTCCAGCGAAGGACGTAAACAGCAGGGGCTCACGGTTTTTCTGCTGCCGATGTCCGATCCGGGAATAACCGTCCGGCCCATCGACGCGATGCTCGGGCCGCATCACCTCAACGAAGTATTCTTCGACGGCGTCCGGGCCACCGAGGCCGATGTGCTCGGCGAAGTGGACAACGGCTGGTCGGTCGTGCAGGAGGTGCTGGCCTTCGAGCGGGTCGGTATCGCCCGCTACGCCCGCTGCGAACGGCTGCTGCACACCGCGCCCGACGTCCTCGGTGAACTCTGGGACGATATCCCGGAGACGTTGCGCGGCCGCTGGGCCCGCATGCTGATGCGCTGCCGGCGGGCCCGGCTGCTGGCCTATCAAGTGCTCTCGCTGCAGAGTTCGGGCACGGTCGCCCCGGGAGACGCGGCGGCCTATCGGATCGCGGTGACCCGGCTCGATCAGGAAAGTGCCGAAGTGCTGGTGGAACTGGCCGCCGTCGTACCCGCGGACACGGACGGCCGGCGCCGTTTCCAGCGCGCCGTTCACGATCACTGGCGCTACGCCAATGCCGCCACCGTGGCCTCCGGAAGTATCGAGGTACAGCGCATCCTGCTGGCCCGGGAACTGCTCACGGGCCCGGAGACCGGGCGATCCGGCCGGACGGCGGCCGGCCGCGCGAACAACCGCGGGCCGGTGACCGGGCAGGCCCGGTCGTGAGCGGTTCACCCCGTCGCGACAAGCAGGCGGCACCCGGTGCGAGGGCCGATCGAGACCCGGGGTCCGGATCCGGGCGATCGAGTCGGCACCGGGTCCGGGCTCGCGGTGGGACGGACGAACGTTCACGGGCCGGTCGGATGCGAACAACGCAGGATGATATGCGTGCTGCCCACAACCGGCAGGGGTACCGCGTGCGGCGGAGGAGGACAGCGTGAGCACACCCAGTCAGCGGGATACGCGCTCCGGCGCCCCCTGGTCCGGAGTGATCACAGGCGGGGACGTTCACGAGCTGCGTCTCGAACCGGCCCCGGAGACCCAGGAATTCGGGCACGAGGTGGTGCGGGCGCTCGCCGCGGCCGGGGGCGATGAACTCGTGCAGCGGGCGGAGCGTTCGCCGGACAGCCGGGGGCAGATGGTGGAGCCGGTGCTCGCCGAACTCGGCGCCTGGGAACTGGCGCCGCGGCGTGACCCGGTGGAGCTCGAGGCGGCCGCGGCGGTATGCCGCGCCAGCGGGTACTGGGCGGCTCCGTACCCGGTGGCGGAGCGGCTGGCCCGGCCGGACGACCGGGGTTACGACGGGCTGATCGTCGTCGCCGGGCCGGAACCCGCGGGCGCGGTGGCGGGTATCGCCCTGCGCTGGGCGACCGTATCCATGGCGGGTGCACGCGGGACCGCGACCCCGTCCGGGTCCGCGCAGTCCGCGCGGGAATCGGCATTCGTCGTCCCGTTGACCATCCGGCCGGCGGACGGCGACGGCACCGCGGACCTGGCGCTCGCGCTGACACTGCCGTGCTGGACTCTGCTGGGCATGCTGGATCGAGCCCTCGAGCTGACCCGCGCCCACGTGCGGATCCGGGAGCAGTTCGGGCGCCCGCTGGCCGAATTCCAGGGTGTGCAGTTCCAGCTCACCGATGCCGAGGTCGAGCGGAGGGGAGTCGACCTGCTGGCCCGGTACGCGCTGTGGAGCATTCAAACCGGGCGTCCCGAAGCGCTCGACGATGCCCTCGCGCTGCGCCTCGCGGCCATCGAGGCAGCCGATATCGTGTTCCGGGTGGCGCACCAGCTGCATGGGGCGGCCGGGTTCTGCGATGAGACCACGCTGTCGTGGCTGTCCCGCTACAGTCTTCCGCTGCGTCGCCTGCCGTTCGCCGCCGTCGGTACCGAGCAGGCGTTGACCGGCCGGATCGGCCGACGCGGGCTGGTGGGCCTGTTCTCCGACCCGATGGGGGTATGAGGTATATGCGATACGACCTGCCGGACGTCCTCACCGTCACCGGTGCGGGGCCGATCCGCACCGTCACCATCAACCGCCCCGGCGAGCTGAACGCGGTGAACGCCGACCTGCATCGGGCGCTGGCCCAGGTGTGGCGGCAGCTGGCGGCCGATACCGAAGCGCGGGTGGTGATCCTGACCGGTGCGGGCCGGGCCTTCAGTGCCGGTGGCGACCTGGAATGGATCACCTCGTTCCTCGACGATCCGGTGGCCCGCGACGAGAGCATCCGCGAGGGCGCGGAAATCATCGAGGAACTGCTGCGCTGCCCGCTGCCGGTGATCGCCGCGGTCAACGGCCCGGCGGTCGGGTTGGGCGCCAGTATCGCGATCCTCTGCGATATCGTCCTCATCTCCGATCACGCCCATCTCGCCGACCCACATGTGGCGGTCGGGTTGGTGGCCGGCGACGGCGGTGCCGCGTTCTGGCCGCTGCTCACACCGATCCTGCGCACCCGCGAATACCTCTACACCGGCGACCGGATCGACGCCGCCACGGCGGTGGAATTCGGGCTGGCCAGCCGGATGGTGCCCGCCGACGATCTGCGCACGGCCGCGCACGCCCTGGCCGAGCGCTTGGCGAAACAACCGCAGAACGCGCTGAGCAGTACCAAACAAGTGGTGAACATGTACCTTTCGCAGGCCCTGGCCGGTCCGCTGCAAGCCGGATTCGCGGCCGAAGTGGTCACCATGCAATCCCCGGAACACCGGGAACGCCTCGAAGCCCTGCGCGAACGGACGCGGCGATAACGTGGGCGTCCAGGGTTCGACCGATCTCGCGGAGTTCCGTGCGACAGTGCGGGAATGGTGCCGCACGCACGTCCCTGCCGAGTGGCGCACCACCCAGACCGGTGCCACCGACGCCGAGTTCGTGAGCTTCCAGCAGAGCTGGTTCCAGGAGCTGCGTGCCGCCGGGTACGCCGTCCCGCACTGGCCACGCGAATACGGCGGCGGGATGCCGATCCCCGAACAGATCGTGCTGTACCAGGAACTCGCCGCGCACGACGCGCCCCGGCTGGTACTGGCGTTCGTCGCCATCCACCACGCGGCCGCCACCCTGCTGGCCGGTGGGACCGCGGAACAGCGGCAGCGGCATCTGCCCGCGATCCTCGACGGCGAACTGTGGGTGCAGGGGTTCTCCGAGCCGGGCGCGGGCTCCGATCTGGCCGCGCTGCGCACCGCCGCCCGCCGCGACGGCGACGACTACGTGGTCACCGGCCAGAAAGTGTGGGCCAGCGGCGCCCAATACGCCGACTGGTGCCTGCTGCTCGCCCGCACCGATCCGGAGGCCCCCGAACGTCAGGGCATCTCGTATTTCCTGATGGATATGCGCAGCCGCGGAATCGAGGTAAAGCCCATCCGGCAGGCCACCGGTGAATCGCATTTCTGCGAGATCTTCCTCGACGAAGTGCGGATCCCCGCCGTGAACCTGCTCGGCGCCGAGAACCGCGGCTGGCAGCTGGCGCAACAGACCCTCGGCGCCGAACGTGGCCTCACCATGCTGGAACTCGCGGAGCGTCTCGGTAACGCGGGGTTCCGCCGGCTGATCGATGAATGCCGGAAAACCGATGCCCTCGGCCGGTCCGCCCTCGACGATCCCCGGACGACCGACCGGCTGGCCCGGCTCGAAACCGAGCTGACCGGCCTACGCGCCCTCTGCCGCGACCTGGTCGAACGCCACGACGCCGGCACCGTCGGACCCGCCGACGCCTCCGTCGTCAAGCTGTACTACAGCGAACTCCTGCAGCGGATGACCGATTTCGGTGCCGAAATCAGTGGGCTGCCCGGCCAGACGGTGCTGCGCAAACCGATGTCGGGTGGCTGGGAGTCCGGCGCCTGGGTGCTGGATTTCGTCGGCTCCTGGGAATGGACGATCCCCGGCGGCAGCAGCGAGATCCAGCGCACGATCATCGGTGAACGCGGCCTGGGCCTGCCCAGAGAACCGGCGAGAGCATGATGAGCGACGATTTCGGCGAGTTCCACGACGACCTGCGCACTGTGGCGCGCGACCTGCTCGGCAAGGCCGGCGCCGCGGCGGTCGATTGGTCTGTCCTGGCCGGTGCCGGGTGGACCGGGCTCGAGGTCACGACCGAATTCGACGGGACCGCCGCAACATTCACCGAGACGGCGATCCTGCTCGAAGAGATCGGCCGCGCCGCGGCCCGCACCCCGTATCCCGCGGTCGCCGCGGCGGGTATCGGCGCCCTGCGCTTGCTGGAGCCGAATACCCGCCGCGACGTCGTACTGCGCGAAACCGTCGCAGGAACTGCGCGCCCCGTGGCGGTACTCGCTGGAAATATGGTGCCGGCGGCCGGCGGCGAAACGGCTTGTGCCGGCACCGGAGGCATAGTACCCACCTTCGAACTGGTCCAAACCGGTAAGGCGCTCCTGTTGTCGGGATCGGCGGATTTCGTGCTCGACGCCGCCGCGGCCACGGTTCTGCTCATCCCAGCCCGGGCGGCCGACGGGACCCTCGGCACCGCCCTCGTGGCACCCGGTACCGCCGGGCTGGAGATCACCGGACGGCCGGTCGTCGACGAGACCCGCTCACTCGGTGAGGTCACCACCGACCGTGTGGTTCTGGCACCGCAGTCCTTCATCCGGTTCGCGCCCGGCATCGCCGACCCCCTGCGTCACCTCTACGACCGTGCCGCCCTCGCGGTCGCCTGCGACAGCCTGGGCCTCGCGGCCGCCGCGCTGGACGCGACCGTCGACTACACCCGGGTCCGCGAACAATTCGGCCGCCCCATCGGTTCCTTCCAAGCCGTGAAACACGCCTGCGCCGATATGCTCGTGGACCTGGCCGTCGGCCGGCGACTGATCGCCGCCGCCCTGACCGCCCTGGCCACCGGGTCCCCTGACAGCAGCCGGTCGGTGAGCATGGCGAAATCGTTCACCGGCGAGGCAGCGGTCCGGATCGCCGGTAAGGCGATGCAGTTGCACGGCGGAATCGGTTACACCTGGGAAAGCGGAATCCACCGCTACCTCAAACGTGCCACTCTCGACCGCACCCTCTACGGCTCACCCGCCGACCACCGCCGCATGCTCGCCGCGCGTTATCGGTGACCCGGCCGGGACACGACAACGCGGCGCGCCGAAGTCACGCCTGCCGGGCGGATCGGGTGCTCTGCTCATCGGTCCCCGGATCACGCCGACTACCGGCCATGGCCCCCGAGCGACTGCGCACAGACGGCCGGGGGTCGACCGGTGTTCTGGTCAGCCGGCCGGGGTGCCGTCCCAGGAGACCAGCCGCCAGCCCTTCTCCGGCGTGCCCTTCACCACCACCCGGCCGGTGTTCTGCAACGGATCGCTGCGCAGCTTGCTCGGGTCCGGGTCGGCGACGGAGAGGAGTGTCCAGATCATGATGGCACCGCCGTGGGAGAAGATCATCGCACGCTTGCTGCCGCGGTTCTGGATGTCCTGGATGGAATCGTCCATCCGCTTCTTGAACTCGTGGCCGTCGATCGAGCCGGGGATGCGGGCATCCAGGTTGCCCTGTATCCACTGGACCGGTGCTTCGAAGTAGCCCTGGCCGGCCTCGTGCTCCGGCCGGCCCTCGTAGATGCCGGCCTCGATCTCGTGGAGACCCGGCTCGACGGTGACCGGACGATCACACCGGTCCGAAGTCGGCTCGGCCGTCTGCTGGGTGCGGACCATCTTCGACGCGTAGATACCGTCGAATTTGCAGTCCGCCAGGAGCTCGGCCGCTGCGGCGGCCTGTGCCCAGCCCTTGTCGGTCAGGCCGGGGCCCGGGGTCGATGTGTCGATCAGGCCGGAAGCGTTACCGGCCGATTCGCCGTGGCGGATGAAGGTGAGGAACATTTCACCGGTTTGCGGCGCGGCGACCGCGCTACCGCTGCCGGCTACGAGGATCGCCACCGCCGCGATGATCGCTCCGATCATCGCGGACAGGCGGGATTTCATCAGATACACAGGGACTCCTCCGGGTGGATACGGGCCACGCTGGAACGTGATCGCGGCCACAACCGGGACGCTAGGCGCAGCGTGAACGGATCCCAAGATCCTTTCCCGCTGGATGGCATCCTCGGTACCGGACGCGATATCGATGCCACCCGGCGCCTGCCTGCATCCCGGGGTGCTCGCCCCAGGGCGCGGCCTGGCCGGTCTACTCGTCGCCGAGGCGTCGAGCCGCCAGCGTACGGAGATCGCTGGATTTGATCTTCGAGCTGCCGGTGAGGGACAGATCGGCCTCGGTGAAGAACAGGACTTCGCGGGGGACCTTGTAGCCGGCGAGCTGGACGCGTAGATGGTCGCGGATCGCGGCGGCGTCCAGGTTGTGGCCGGTGTGCGGGACGACGCAGGCCACGACCATTTCACCCAGGGTCTCGTGGGGGACGCCGACCGTGCGGCCGATCTTCACACCGGGGTACTGGGCGAGTACCTCGTCGACCTCGAGCGGGGAGACGTTCGCGCCGCCGGTTTTGATGATGTCGGTGAGCCGGCCCTTCCAGTACAGCCGGCCTGCGTCGTCGAGGTATCCGCCGTCGCCGGTGTGGAAATAGCCGTCCTCGTCGAGGGTTTCGTCGAGGGGTGTGCCGACGTAGCCCAGCATGAGCGTGGGACCCTTGACGCAGATCTCGCCGTTCTCGCCCCTGTTCAGGATCGTGCCGGTCAGCGGATCGGTGATCTTCACGGTCACTCCGGGCAGGGGAACCCCGCTGCTCCCGGCGATCGTCTCCTCGGGCGTGCAGGCCGGGAAACAGGTGGTGATGGTGAAGGTTTCGGTATTGCCGTAGGCGTGGCCGGGTTCGGTCCAGTCGGTGTCGATGGTGGGGTGGGTGGCCAGCGGGAGGTCGCGGTCGACGAAACGCAGGCTGCTCAGGTCCACGGTGTCCCAGTTGGGGGCGCCCCGGAGCTGGGCATGCTGGTGCGGCCAGGACACCGGGAACGTGACCCGGTGCGACTGCATCAGTTCGAGGGCTTCCTCGGCGTCGAATGTCGATTGCAGGATCAGCGTGCCGCCGGCGGCGAGGGTGGCGCCCAGCGCCTGGCCGAAATTGCCGGACCAGAAGAAGCCGTTGGCGGTCCAGCAGCGGACCTCGTCGTCCGGGCCGAAACCGAACATGCGGCGGAACCGCCACAGCTGGATCGTGACCCCGCGGTGCGCGCTGCGGATACCCTTCGGCTTGCTGGTGGTGCCGGAGGAGAAGAACAGCACAGCGGTATCGCTGGGTTGCACGGTCGCGGCCGCCGCGGTGATCAGCGCGGGATCGGTGTCCGCGCCGCGGGCCAGGAAATCACCCCAGCTCTCGATCGCCGTTCCGGGAAGCGGATCACCCACGACCGCGGCGTACCGGAGGAACGGATAGGCGGTCGAGGCCACGGTACCGGGCTCGGCGGTATCGAGTTGCGGTTCCAGTCCGGTGAGCACCTCGCCGAAATCCGTTTTCGCGACCCGGCGTTCGAACAGCAGCACCGACACCCCGGAGATCCGGAGCAGATGGTCGAGCTCGGGCCGGGTGGAGAAGGTACTCAGCGCCACCGCGACCCCGCCCGCGAGAGAGGTACCGAACACCGCCGCGAGCCATTCGGCGCGGTTGGTCATCAGCACACCGACGCGGCTGTCCTTGCCGACCCCGCATGCCCGCAGCGCCCGCGCCACCTCGTTCGCTCGCTCCCACAGGTCCGTGTAGGTCCATTCCACGCCGTCGGCGGGGGAGATCAGCGCGGTCCGATCGGTGTAGGAGCCGGTGACCTCCCGGAGGAATCCCGGCAGGGTGAGCGTGCCCAGACCGGCTTCTTCGGCCAGGGGCGGGCCCGCGACGATCGCCGGGGCGGGAGTGTGCTGGGTCCCGGTGCTCATGCCGGTGTCCTCTCTGATGGTGCTCCGCATGCGGCGCACGGATGGTGCTGTGGAGGGATCGGCGCCTACAGCGGTAGCTCGACCTCGGCGGTGCAGGAGACCAGCACACCGCCGTCCTGGTTGGTGAGTTTCAGCTTCACCTGGACGAGCGGCACACCCCAGCTCGATTCCGGTGTCTTGTCGACGATCTCGGCGTCGAAATAGGTGACATCGCCCTCGAACGCCGGCCCGCGGAAATCGGCCTTGGTGTGCCGGACCATACCGTCGTTACCGGCCCAGTAGGCCAGGTAGTCCGTGCACCACGCACCCATCGTGGCCCCGTATCCGTAGGCCCGGGCCATTCCGACATCACTGGCCTTGTCGGCGTCGATATGGCCGCGGGAGGGCCCGACATACAGGCCGTCGCGTAACCGGGGGTCGATTTTCGCGCCCTCTTCGTCGAATCCGAATCCCTCGGTCCAGCCCGGATCCTGGTAGACCCACGGATCCTCGATACCTGCGGGCGCCGTCCACCGGAAGGTACCCCAGATATTGAACAGGAACGCCCGGTACTCGGTGGTGAAGCCGGCGATACTGTGCGGCCCGATCACCCGCCGCGGGAGTTTGTCGCCGACCTTCACCTCGTCGAAATGCGGTGATACACCGAGCCGGTTCGACATGAGCCATTCCGTACGCAACGCGTCGACCTCGGCGAGTTCGGCGGCCGTCCATTTCTTGATCTCGCCGAGCTGGTTCTCGTACATTCCGCGCTTGTTGGCTTCCTCGGCGAGGTAGCGGATGGCGGTGGACCGTTCCTTGGCGACGAGTGCCCCGTGCTGGTTGCGGTGGACGGTATCGCCGCGGGAGAACATGGTGGGCCCGGCGAATTTGGTTTCGGCCACCTTGTAGTCGTGGAACCGCCGTTCCTGGAACAACTGGTCACCGGGCCGCACGGGGCAGCCGTAGAACCACCATTCCTCCCCGCCGAAGATCAGGTGGCTGTTCGGGATACGCCCCACGCAGGCCGGTGCCGCACCGTGACCGTAATCGAGGGCGACCGCGATCGACTGTGGTGCCACGAGTCCGCCGTAGCGGGATTCGCGGGCGAACTCCTGATCCCAGTGCAGCGGGTTCGGGTAGTCCATGGCCATCACCCAGCGGCGGATATCGGAGGTGCTGCACGGATCCCACAGCTGGCCGCCGCCGATGGGTTTGCCGACACGATGGTCGACATCGCTCAGGTCGAGTTCGACGGTCGGTTCGGTCGCCTTTTCGGTCACGAGAAACTCCTGCTCAGCGGTTCACATCGACAACTATGCGGCCGCGGACGGTACCCGCGAGGAAACCACCGGCCGCCTCGATCGCCTCGCCGAGGGAGATCTCCCGGGCGATCGAGTCGAGTACGGCGGGGTCCAGATCGCGGGCCAGGCGACCCCAGGCGTCGAGACGTTTCTGGAGGGGCGCCATCACACTGTCCACGCCCAGCAGCGAGACGCCGCGCAGGATGAACGGGGCGACGGACGCCGGGAAATCCATGCCCTGGGCCAGCCCGCAGGCGGCCACCGCGCCGCCGTAGCGGGTCTGCGCGGCGGCATTGGCCAGGGTGTGGCTGCCGGCGGTGTCGACGACACCGGCCCAGCGTTCTTTCTGCAGCGGTTTGCCCTTTTCGGCGAGTTCGGCGCGGTCCACGACCGTGGTGGCGCCGAGCTGCTTCAGGTAGGCGTGCTCGCCGGCCTTGCCGGTGGCGGCGGCGACGGTGAATCCGGCCTTGGTGAGCAGGGCGATGGCGACACTGCCGACCCCGCCGGTCGCGCCGGTGACCAGGATTTCGCCGGCGTCCGGGGTGAGGCCGTGGTTGTGCAGCGCGTCCACGCAGAGCGCGGCGGTGTAGCCGGCGGTGCCGATCGCCATGGCCTGACGCTCGCTGAATTCGGCGGGCAGCGGGATCAGCCAGTCGCCGTCGAGCCGGGCGCGCTGGGCGAGGCCGCCCCAGTGGGTTTCGCCGACGCCCCAGCCGTTCAGAACCACCTTGTCACCGGCGGACCAGCGGGCGTGGCTGCTCGCGGTCACCGTGCCGGCCAGGTCGATACCGGGAACCATCGGGAATTTGCGCACCACGGGGGAGGCGCCGGTGATCGCGAGGGCGTCCTTGTAGTTGAGGGTGGAATAGCCCACCTCGATCTCGACATCGCCCTCGGGCAACTGGGCCTCGTCGACGTCGGTGAGTTCGACCTGCGGGCCGTTTTCGCCCTTGTCGATGACAACTGCGGAGAACATCGGTGATGTGGTCCTTCCTCGATTCGTTCGGGATACCGTGCCGTTCCAGCATCTCGAACGGCAACAGCTCGGTGGACGGGTGCCGGTCCGTTCGCAGTTGAGAATTCAATTCTCTAATTTCAAGAATTATATTTCCAGCCGCGATTATCGCTGTCAACACCCGGCCCGCGGGGTCAGCGCGCCGTCCACCCGCCGTCGACGACGATGGTCTGCCCGGTGACATAACGGCCCGCATCGCCGGCCAGCCAGGCAACCGCACCGACCATGTCCTCGGCGGTACCTTCGGTGGGCAGCGGAATATTGCGCCGCAGGTACTCGGCGCCCCGCTCGCTGTCGTACAAACTGCCGGTGATCTCACTGCGGAAGAACCCCGGCGCCACCGTGTTCACCCGGATCGAATGGCGTGCCCACTGGACGGCGAGTTCCGAAGTGAGGCCGGATAATCCGGCTTTGCTCGCGGCGTAGGAAGCCTGCGGAATACCCGGCACACCCACCCGGCCGCTGATCGAGGAGATGTTCACTATCGATCCACGGCCCAGATCCCGCATATACGGGAAAACCTGCTGCGCCAGCAGCAGCGGCGCCACCAGGTTGAGGTCGAGGGTGCGCCGGATATCGTCGAGCGGCTCGGATTCGGCACGTTCGGTGCCGAACCGGTTGCCCGCGGCGTTGACCAGGATCTCCGGCGGGCCCAGCTTCTCGGCGATCTCCGGGACGAACTCGGCGATCGCGGACGGGTCCGAAAGGTCTGCGCTCAGCGCGAGCCCTCCGATGTCTGCGGCCAGCGCGTCGAGCCGATCGCGCCGCCGCGCCACGACCGCGACCCGCGCGCCGAGCGCCGCCAGTGCCCGGCTCACTGCCGCTCCGAGCCCGGACGAAGCACCCGTGACGATCGCGACACGTCCGCTCAGGTCGAAGGATCGCAATGCCGCCGTTCGCGCGCCGGCCACGGTGTGCTCGCCGGGTATCGGCGCGGGCCCCGTGCCTCCGGCCGGCTCTGCTGTTTCCGGTCCCGGCTGCGGCTGCCCGTGTATCCCGGGTCTGCGTGAGGGCCGTGCCTCGCGCCGCCGCGCTGTCGTCTCCTTCCCTGTTTCGCCCATTCCGGGATTGCCGAGCGCGGACGAAAATGCTGTCGGGCGCTGTGGCGCCGCCGGGTCCGGCCCGCTCATGCCGTGTCCGCGCGGGAGATCAGGTCGGGTAGCTGTGCCCGCACCACCTTGCCCATGGCGTTGGTGGGCAGGGCCTCGACCGCGGCCCATACCTCGGGCACCTTGTAGCCGGCGAGTTCGCGCCGGCAGTGTTCGGCGAGTTCGGTGAAATCCACGGCCGCTCCGTTCGTCTGGATCACTGCCGCGACCTGCTGACCGAGTCGTTCGTGCGGTATCCCGCAGACCGCGGATCTGCCGACCGCGGGATGAGTGTCGAGCACTCGCTCGACCTCGAGCGGGTAGATATTCGCACTCCCGCGGATGATCACCATTTTCTTCCGGTCCAGCAGGGTGAGCCGGCCGTCCGAATCGACCGTACCGATATCGCCGGTGGCGACCGGGCCCGCCGGTGGTGGTTCGATCTTGCCGCCGGCCCAGTGCCCGAGCAGCGGGCGCCACAGGTTCGCCCACGCGCCGTCGGTTCGGGCCGATAGTCGCAGTTCGCCTATTTCGCCCGGTGCAAGCCGTTTTCCGCGGTCGTCGTAGGCCGCGACGTCGTAGTGCGGCAGCACCGTGCCGCTCGTTCGCGGTCGCCATTCCGCACCGGGTGGGTCGATCGACACCACGGTCGGCGCCTCGGTGAGGCCGTAGGTCACCCGCGGCACCAGGCCGTGCGCGGCGGCGAATGCCTCGCGGAGTCGATCCGGGGTGTCGCTACCGCCGCTCCACACCTCACGCAGCGAACCGAGATCCAGTTCCGGGCGGGCGGCCAGATCGTGGAGCTGGGCGGGCGCCCCGTTCCAGACGGTCACCCTCCGGCCGGCGATCCATTCGGCGACCCCGGCCGCATCCCGGCGATCCATGATGACTGCGCAGCCGCCTGCCTGGGCGGTGAGCAGTGTGGACAACACGATCATGTTGAGGATGGTCAGCGGGAAGCTGTCGCCTTTGCGCAGATCCGGGCCCCAGTCGCGGGTCGCGACCAGAACTGCGCCGGGCAGCAGCATATTGCGCTGACTGTGGACCACCGCCTTCGGTCGCCCGGAGGTTCCGCTGGTGAATGCGATACCGGCGGGTGCGTCGAATACGGTCTCGACCGGCGGTGCGGTGGGCGCATCCTGAGCTGCTGCCCACCGGGTGGTATCCACCCGGGCCGGTGTGTCGAGTAGGCAGCGGGGGCCCGCCAGAACGACCCGCGGTTCGATCAGATCGTGCAGATACTGTTGTTCGGCCCCGGCCATCGCCTCGCCGATACCCGCCCAGATCGCTCCGATCCGCTGAGCGCCGTGGAATGCGGCGACGATATCGAGGTCGTTGGGCAGGCAGGCCGCCACCCGGTCGCCGGGGCGTACGCCGAAGGACCACAGTGCCGCCGCAGCGGCATCGGCGTGCTCATCGAGTTCGCGGTAGCTCCAGACGCCCGACGCCGCCTCGATCGCTGGGGCGTCCGGACGCACGGTGAGAGCCGGCTCCAGTAGCGCCGCGATGGACGCCGGCAGCTGCGCCACGCGGCCGGTCTCGGGGTCTCCACCGCCGGAAGCGACGTTCTCGCCATTGAAAATGGGCACCTGTACTTGATATCACTATCCTTACAAAGATTCATCAGATAGCCGTCGATTTCTTCGCGCGGCCCGGTGAAGGTAGGGCATATGCAGCACACAGGGCCGCTGGCCGGGGTCCGGGTCGTCGATCTGACCGCGATGGTGATGGGTCCCTACTGCACCCAGATCATGGCCGATATGGGCGCCGATGTGATCAAGGTGGAACCCCCGGCCGGAGACAACACCCGCTACATCTCGGTGGGTCCCGAGGAGGGAATGGGTGGGGTCTTCGTGAATGTGAACCGTGGTAAACGCAGTGTGGTCCTCGATCTGCGGGTGGATTCGAACAAGGCGGTGCTGCGCGAGCTGATCGCCGAAGCCGACGTCTTCATCCACTCCATGCGCGGAAAAGCCGTCACCGCATTGGGTTTCGGATACGAACAGGTGGCCGAGACGAACCCGGCCATCGTGTACACCAACTGCTACGGCTACGGCCGCCGCGGCCCCGACGCCGACCGCACCGCCTACGACGACACCATCCAGGCCGAATGCGGGTTGCCGTATGTGCAGCAGTTGCTGACCGGCGAACCGGGTTATGTCGGCACCATCATGGCCGACAAGGTCGCCGGGATGACCGCCCTCTACGCGACGATGATGGCGCTGTTCCACCGCGA
Source organism: Nocardia carnea (assembly GCF_029868855.1). Taxonomy (GTDB): domain Bacteria; phylum Actinomycetota; class Actinomycetes; order Mycobacteriales; family Mycobacteriaceae; genus Nocardia; species Nocardia carnea_A. The sequence continues at coordinate 57,574 of NZ_JARWOV010000063.1, forward strand.
ACGCACCGGCGAAGGGCAGGAAGTCGAGGTGGCCATGTTCGAGACCATGGCCGCGTTCATGCTGGTGGAACACGCCAACGGTGCCCTTTTCGATCCGCCCCTCGGCACTGCCGCCTACCCGCGCGCGGTCACGAATGAACGCACCCCGTACCGCACCGCCGACGGGTACATCTCCGCGCTGGTCTACAACGACAAACAGTGGAACGCCTTCATCGGTGCGGTCGATCCGCCCTGGGCGGGCCCCGAATTCGCGACCCTCGCGCAGCGCGCCGCCCGGATCGGCACCGTGTACGCGCACCTACGCGAAACCTTCCGCGGCCGTACCACCGCGGAATGGCTGGTCCTGCTGAACTCCCTCGATATCCCGGCCGCGCCCGTGCACACTCTCGACGAACTACTCGACAACCCGCACCTGACCGCCACCGGCTTCTTCGAAACAGTCGAAACACCTACCGGCCCGGTGCGTTTCCCGGGACCACCCACCTGGTTCTCGCGCACCCCTGGCCGGGTTGCCGGCCCGGCGCCCCGACTCGGTGAGCACACTCCGGAAATTCTGGGCGGTGGTTCCGGAACCCCGGCATCGCCGGACTCGGCGCGGGCCGCATGGTCCGCACGAGCCGAACGGTCCGGCTCGTTTCCGCGACAAGCCGCCGGTCCGGCAGAAGCCACCGGGCCGCTGGGGCCGGGACTTTCCGCCTGGACGGCGGAGTCCCCCGGAGCCGCTCATCCACCGGATGCCGAGGGTGCCGGAGGTGCCGGCGGCTCTGCGGGTTCCGTGCGCGCGGGTGCGCCCGGTTTCACCGAGCCGTCGGGGTTACCCAGGCCTGTGCGATCCGGGATTACCCGGGCGCCGAGTTCGGCCGAAACGGTCCTGCCCAGTGGGCCGGTGGAGCCCGGCTCCGCGGGATCGTCGCGATCTTCCGCGGCAGCCGCGGGGCATGACGCAAGGATGGGCGCGGGCGGGCCGGCCGGCGTGCGGGACGTCGGCACAGGCCGAGCGGATCGCCGGTGACTACGGTCGAGGCCGGCGAGCTGGACCTGCGCCGATACCTGCGGCCGGGCGACCGGATTGTCATAGGTCAGGCCTGCGGGGAACCGAGCACCCTCATCGAGACGCTGATCGCGCAGGGGCGTGAGATCGGGGGACTGGGCGCCTTCGTCGCCACCAGTTTCTCGGGCATCTTCACCCCGGAATCCATCGAATCGTTCGCGCTGTCGAGTATGGGGGCGATCGGTTCGCTGCGCACCCTCGCCCGGGCGCACCGACTCGGCATCATCCCGTGCCATGTCAGCCGGGTGGGACCGATGATCGAAGCCGGAACGCTGGGCTGCGATGTGGCTTTCGTACAGGTCAGTCCCGCCGACGAGAGCGGCCGGCACAGTTTCGGGCTGATCGGCGACCACACCCGGGCGGCGGTGGACCGGGCGCGGGTGGTGATCGCCGAGGTCAACGAGCGAGTGCCGTACACGTTCGGTGAAGGGTTGCGTGCCGAGGAGATCGATTGCGCGGTGCGGGTCTCGCGCAGCCCGGTGCAGGTCCCGCCCGCCGCGATCGGCCCCACCGATGAAAAGATCGCAAAATATATCGCCTCCTATATCGAGGACGGTGCCGTGCTCCAGGTGGGTGTCGGTGCCGTACCCGACGCCGTGCTACGCCTGCTGGGCGACCGCCGGGACCTGGGGCTCCATTCCGGGATGATCGGTGACGGTGTGGTCGACCTGATCGAGGCCGGTGCGGTCACCAACGCGCGCAAGCCGATCGACCCGGGCGTCACAGTGACCGGCGCCCTCATCGGCACCGACCGGCTGTACCGTTTCGCCGACCGCAACCCCCAGGTGCGGCTGTGCCCGACGTCCTACACCCACGACGCGGCGGTACTCGCCGGACTCGACCGGCTGGTCACCCTCAACTCCGCCATGGAAGTCGATCTCACCGGTCAGGTGAACGCCGAGCAGAGCGGACCGGCCTACCTGGGTGGGACCGGCGGCCAGGTCGATTTCGTCCGGGCCGGAGCCCGCTCGCGCGGCGGGCATGCCGTGATCGCGCTGCCCGCCACCGCGAAAGGCGGCACCGTCAGCCGGATCACCGCCCAGCTGTCGGGTCCGGTGACCACCGCACGCAGCGATGTGGATCTGATCGTCACCGAATTCGGTGCCGCCGAACTCGCCGGCTGCCCGCTCGCCGAACGCGCCCGCCGGCTGATCGCTATCGCCCATCCGGATTTCCGGGAAGACCTGGACCGGGCCGCTTTCGAGATCGCGCGAAGAGGATTCTGATGGCCGACCCCGTATTGTTCGACGCCCGTCCCGACGGGATCGCGGTCATCACCCTCAACCGGCCCGACCGCCGCAACTGCCTGGACAAAGAGATCCGGGCGGGACTGTTCGACGCCTGGGACCGGTTCGAACACGACCCGTCTCTGGGGGTCGCGATCCTCACCGGCGCGGGACGCAAAGCCTTCTGCGCGGGCGGGGACCTGGCAGAAATGGTCGAAACCCGCATGGGCGAACCGCCCCGCGATATGTTCCCGCTGCCCTACGACACGATCGAACTGTCCAAACCGACCATCGCCGCGGTCAACGGCGCAGCCTTCGCCGGCGGCTGGATGATCGCCCAGGCCTGCGACCTGTGCGTGGCCAGTACCACCGCCACCTTCGCCGTCACCGAGGTGAAGGTGGGCCGCAGTTCCCCCTGGGCGGCCCCGTTGATCCATATGATCCCGCAGCGGATCATGATGGAAATCCTGCTCACCGGCGACCCGGTCACCGCGCAGCGTGCCTACGAGATCGGGCTGGTCAACCGGCTCGCCGACCCCGGCGAACTGTTGGACACGGCCCTCGACCTGGCCGGCAGAATCCTGGCCGGTGCACCACTGTCGGTACGCGCGGCCCGCGAAACCGTCATGCTGGCGACCGAGATGGGCCGCTCGGCGGCCTTGGCGGCGGCCCGGCACGCCGCCTCCCGCGCCTACCGCAGTCGCGACGCCCAGGAAGGCCCCGCCGCGTTCGCGCAGAAGCGACCGCCGCGCTGGACGGGTGCATGATTCATATCGGGAACCGACGCCATTCCGGCGAATCCCGGTGTGTCCGAGTGTCTTATCGAGCAATATCCCAGGCGTGACGCTCAGACGAATTCATCGAACAGTCCTCATGGCCGCCGTCGCCGCCGCGACCTTCACACCTTTCGCCCTCGCCCCGGCGGTGGCGGACGCGCCGTTCCTCGCCCCGGAGGTGACCTTCGCCGGCACGGCACCGGGAACGGTGACCGCGACTCTGCACAACCCCAACGACCGCGGGCAGTGCTGGGCCGAGGCGGGCGTCGGCCCGGAGAACAACCATGTCTTCTTCGGTGAGTCCAAACCGGAGTCGCTGGCGAATCCCGGCCAGACGGTGGAGACCTCACTGACCGGCTTGGAGCCCGGGTCGACGATCACCGCCCGCGGCGGATGCGCCGATACCAGCCCGGCGGGCGGTTACGTACTGGGCGAAACGGTGACGGTCGCCGTCCCCGGCACCGTACCTGCCTCGGGCAGCAGCTTCGGCGGCCAGCGGTAGTCCTACCGACGAACGCGGGCCCTGACCGGTTTCAGCGGCCGAATTTCAGAAGACCTCGGCCGAGAACCCATCGGCGTCGCGGACCCGGAATATATCGTGGAGCACGGTGGTGACGATGTGCACGATCTGCTCGCGATCGAGTCGGGCTTCGTCCGGGCGTAATTCGTAATTGGGCTCGCCCGCGACGAACCCCAGCTCGGACAGTAGTGCGAGCTCCCGCTCGGTGAACCCGGCCGGGCCGGTGGGGTTACGGCGGCGCAACCGCTGCACCAGCGTTCGGTGCCGCGGGCCTGCGGGGTCGGCAACCTCGAGATGGAAGACGCCCCGGGATTCGGCGAGCCATTGGACCGTGCCGGGCCCGGCGCTGATCACCACCGTGCCGTGCCCGGTGTCGCCGCCGATCTCGATGGAACGGTCCACCAGGTCCCGGACTGCCACGCGTAAGGAGTGCATGGTCGGAGTATGGATCGCCGCGACGAAACGCGACAGGGGCGAACTCGCCGAGCCGTGGTCGAGGCTGCGGCTCTACGCACTCTGTGGCGGGTCGCGTAGCCATTTGTTGTCTTCAGCGCAGCGACGGGCGGTGGCGAGGACGTTGGTGATGGCGGGTGAGGGATCGTTCGTGGGCCAGAGCACCGAGAGCTCCGCCGGGATCGGCGGATCGACGATATCGCGGAGAATGATGCCGGTACCGGTTTTCGCGGCATGTTCGGCGAACGAGGCAGGAGCCAAGCCGATCTCGCGTCCGCCGGCGAGCCGGGCGAGCATCGCGTACACCGGTGGTTCTTCGAACGCGCAGATCTCGGGCGAGAAACCGGCTTCGTGGAATGCGGCGACGATGCCGTCGTAGTAGGCCGGCGCGAGGTGGCGAGGGAACAGCAGCAGTGTCTCGTCGCGGAGGGCGGCCACCGGAATCCGCGGTGTGCCGGCGAGGCGGTGGCGAGTGCTGAGAAGTGCGGAAACGGGTTCTCTGCGCAGGATCTCGCCGGCGACCTTGTCGACGAGCTGCGGTGCGAGGGCGAGACCGATGTCCAGGTCGCCGGACCGGAGCCGTCCGGGAATCTCGGCGCTGAAGAACTCTCGAGCGTCGATCATCAGATCGGGGTGGTCCTCGCGGAGCGTATCCAGCAGTGTCGTGAGCGTGTCGAAGCCGGTGACCGGGGTGTAGCCCAGCCGGATCGTGGTCGCGATCCCGGACCCCGCCAGCCGGGTGAGCTGCACGGCCTGTTCCAGCGCCGCCAGTGCTTTCGGCGCTTCGCGAACCAGTGTCCGGCCTGCGGCAGTGAGCTGTACCTGCCGGTTCGAACGCACGAACAGCGGGGTTCCGAGAGTCTCCTCGAGTTTGCGGATCTGATGGCTCAGGGACGGCTGGGCGATGTAGAGACGGCCGGCCGCGCGGCCGAAGTGGAGTTCTTCGGCTACGGCCATGAAGTAGCGGAGCAAACGCGGGCTGATATCGATAGACGAATCCTATCGTTTCCTGGTCGAACAGGTCTTGGACGTCCGCTGGATGGTCACCGTACGGTCGTTTCCAGGCCACGGGGACACGACCTCGCACCGTGACGACGGACCCAACGAATGTCCCGAGGGAGTTCCAGGATGGATGTTTCGCAGCTCGAGTTCGGAATCGACAGCTTCGGCGACCGCCCCCGCAACGACCGGGGTGAGATCGTCTCGCACGCGCAGGCGATCCGCGCCGCGGTGACCGAGGCGGTGCTCGCCGACGAGGTCGGCATCGACGTGGTCGCGCTGGGCGAGCACCACCGGCCGGAGTACGCGATCTCCAGCCCGGAAACGGTGCTGGCCGGTATCGCGACCGCCACGAAGCGCATCCGGCTCGCTTCCGGCGTGACGGTGCTGTCCTCGGACGACCCGGTACGGGTCTTCCAGCGTTTTGCCACCGTGGACGCGCTCTCCGGCGGCCGCGCCGAGGTGATCCTCGGACGAGGTTCGTTCACCGAGTCGTTCCCACTGTTCGGGTACGACCTGTCGGATTACGACGTGCTGTTCGAGGAGAAGATCGACCTGTTCCACCGGCTCCTGGACGAGACACCGGTCACCTGGCAGGGCACCACCCGCGCCGCCCTGCACGATGCGGACGTGTATCCGAAAACCGAATCGGGACGTCTCGATACCTGGGTGGGGGTCGGCGGATCACCCCAGTCCGTTCTTCGCACCGCCCACTACGGGTTCGGGCTGATGCTCGCGATCATCGGCGGCGCTCCCGCCCGGTTCGCTCCCTTCATCGAGCTGTACCGGCGGGCGCACGAACAACTCGGCACCACCCCACAGCCGGTCGGGATGCACTCACCCGGCCTCGTCGCCGACACGGACGAAGAGGCGAAAGAACTCTTCTACCCCGGGTATCGGGAGATCCGCGACCGTATCGGTGCGTTGCGCGGCTGGCCACCGCTGCGCCGGGAAGAATTCGACGCCGAGGTGGCGCACGGGTCGCTCTACGTCGGTTCGGCGGAAACGGTCGCGACCCGGATCGCCCAGGCGATCCGGGTGCTGGATGTGGGCCGGTTCGACATGATCTACTCGGCCGCCGGCACCGTTTCCGCCGCCGCCCGGCTACGTTCGGTCGAGCTGTACGGTACCCAGGTCATCCCGCGTGTCCGTGAGCTGCTGGCCGAACAGCCCACTTCCGTGGCGGGGTGACACGATGACCACATCCTCGCCGCATCACCGAAAGGACAGCCGGATGGCCGAGGGATTGATCGACAAGACCGGTGCGTCGGTGACGGTCGAGCTCGAAATCGCCGACCCGATCAGCTCTTATACCGTGCGCCTTGCCGACGGGCCACCGGCCGGCAGGGCCGATTTCGTGGAATCGCCCGGAGCGGCCGCTGAGCGGATCTTTTTCCACACCGAAGTGGACGAGGAGTTCGGTGGGCGGGGTCTGGCCGGGCTGCTGGTGCGCGAGGCGCTGGCGGACAGCATTCGCAAACACCTCACCGTCGTGCCGGTGTGCCCGCTGTTCGCCCGTCATCTGCGGACGCACGGTGATGAATTCGTCGCGGGGGGGGGGGGGGTTGGGGGGGCCGCCCCCACCCCCCACACCCGGGGGGCAGGGGGGCCCGGGGGCGGGGGCTCCGGGTACAGCGATTTCTGATGGGCCCGGTGGTGGGTGGAAGGGCGGTGCTGCTGCTCACCGACCGGAGTCGGCCGGTACCGGCCTGAGCCGGACCGCGCCGGGGTCGCACGAACTGTTCCGG
>NZ_JARWOV010000064.1 GCF_029868855.1 Nocardia carnea
AAATGCCCACCCCCCGGCCACCCCCCTAACCCCGCGCACCGCCCCCCCGGTGGGACGCCCCCGGGTGCTGGACGCTCGCCGGATCGTCGGTCGCCGCATCGTTCGCCCCGGTGATCACATCACCGGTACGCGGACGCCCCGGATAGTTCTCCGCGGCCAGCACCACCGTGACCGCTGCCCCGCCGTGCCAGCGCGGTGGCGGAGCTTCGGCGAGAGTGCCGGTCGCGGTGGCGAACAGGAGCTCACCCAGCGGGCTGTCCAGCAGCGCCAGTACCGCCTGGGTCTCCGGATCACCGAAACGGCAGTTGAATTCCACCACCGCCGGACCGGCCGCACCGATCGCCAGCCCGGCGTACAGCAGCCCGTTGAAAGGGCAGCCGCGCCGGACCATTTCGGCGGCGACCGGAGCCACCACCTCGTCGACGATCTGCCTGACCATACCGTCGGGCAACCACGGCAGCGGCGTGTACGCACCCATCCCGCCGGTATTGGGCCCGGTATCGCCGTCGCCCACTCGTTTGTGATCCTGCGCCGGCAGCAGCGGCACCACCGTCTCCCCGTCCACCAGGCAGAACAGCGATACCTCCGGACCGTCGAGGAAAGATTCCAGCAGCACCGGATGACCCTGTTCGAGCAGTTCGGCGGCGTGGTCGCGGGCGGCCAGGCGATCCGGGGTGACCACGACACCCTTACCGGCTGCCAAGCCGTCGTCCTTCACCACCCAGGTCGGGCCGAAGCGGTCCAGCGCGGCATCCAGTTCGGCCGGAGTGTCCACGATCTCGCTGTGCGCCGTACGCACTCCGGCCGCGGCCATCACATCCTTGGCGAACGCCTTCGAACCCTCGATCCGGGCGGCCTCGGCCGACGGACCGAAACAGGCGATACCCGCCGCCCGCACGGCATCGGCCACGCCCAGCACCAGCGGCACCTCGGGGCCGATCACCACGAGGTCCGCGGCCACCTCCCGCGCCAGTGCCGCCACGGCTTCCGCGGATCCGGCGTCCACCGGACGCACCTGCGCGTGCTGGGCGATACCGGCGTTGCCCGGTGCCGCGATGAGCGCACTCACCGCCGGGTCACGGCGCAGCGCAAGGACGAGGGCGTGTTCACGGGCTCCGGAACCGATGACGAGTACTCGCACCCGGACAGCTTAGAGCGTGCCGGGAAACCGGCCACGCAGTGCCGGATGCTCACCGCCGCGTGCCCGCTCGGCCGCGGATGCCACGTTCCGGGCAGCCGGCGGCGGCCGGTGAGCCGGTTCGCCCGGCCGGCCGGACCTACCGGCAGCACCCGCGGTACCAGCGCGTTCGCGCCGGCCGCGGTCCGCCCGCGTCGCCTTGTGGATGATGGTGGTGAAACACCCGAAGCGGGTGGGTGATTCGCGCGCCCCGGCCCGCCAGGGGAAACGCGCGGACGGGAGGACGGGTCGTCATGGGTCTGATGGACGGGATCATGGGTAACGCCGGGCGGATGGAACCGGCGCAGGCACAACAGGAATTCCAGCGGTTGATGGGCAACGGCGAACAGATCTATTCGGCCTACATCCTGGTCCGCGACGCCATGCTGTTCACCAATCGCCGCCTCATCCTCGTCGACAAACAGGGATTGTCCGGCCGGAAAGTGAGCTACCACAGCATCCCGTACCGCGCGATCACCCACTTCGCGGTGGAAACCGCCGGCACCTTCGATCTGGATGCGGAACTGCTGGTGTGGATATCCGGTTCCGACACACCTCTGCAAAAGAGGTTCAACCGCCAGGTCGACATCTACGAGGTCCAGGGGATCCTGTCCCACTTCGTCGGCGTGTAGGGCACCCGGTCCTGTCCCACCGGCCCCGGCGCGCCATAAGCTCACCGTATGGCTTCTGTTTTCAGTGCGATCATCGCCGGGGATCTGCCGGGCCGGTTCGTCTGGGAGGACGACGAATTCGTCGGATTCCTCACCATCGCGCCGGTGACCCAGGGGCACACCCTGGTGGTCCCCCGTAAGGAAATCGACCAGTGGCAGGACATCGAACCCGAGGTCTTCGCCCGTCTCAACGGTGTGGCGCAGAAGATCGGGCAGGCCGTGCGGGCAGCGTTCGACGCGCCCCGAGCCGGTCTGCTGATCGCCGGGCTCGAGGTTCCCCACCTGCATGTACACGTCTTCCCGGCCTTCACCATGGGTAACTTCGATATCTCCGGCGCGGATCCGAACCCGGCCCCGGAATCACTCGACGACGCGCAGACCCGGATCAAGCAGGCCCTGCGCGACCTCGGTTACGAGGCCAACGTCCCGGCCTGATCGAAGCGCCGACGGTTTCGCCTGGACCGGGACGGGCATGCCCACTACTTTCCGATTCACCTGCGAGCCGCGCGGCTCCGTGCGACCGCCCTCCTACGGGCGCTCCCGCGGCAGCCGCACGGTGAATATCGTGCCGCGGCCGGGTTCACTGTCCACTGCCACGGCGCCGCCGTGCGCTGTGACCAGCGCCTGCACGATCGACAACCCCAGCCCTGCCCCGCCACTGGCCCGGCTCCGGGAATCGTCCGCGCGGTAGAACCTCTCGAAAACCCGCTCGGCCTGCTCCGGTGTCATCCCCGGGCCGGTATCGGCGACCTCCAGCAGCACATCGTCGGGGCCGGGGGTCAGCCGCAGCGTCACCGCCGCATCGGGTGGCGTGTGCACGAGTGCGTTGTTCAGCAGATTCGCCAGTACCTGCCGCAGCCGGGCCGCGTCACCCGGCACCTCCGTGGTGCCGGTACCGGGCCGCACCTGCAATTCGATCGACCGCGTACCGCTCTGCGTCGCAGCGACCGCGCGGGCACTGTGTACCGCATCGCTGGCCAGTGACAACAGGTCCACCGGTGCGTACTCCACCGGACGTTCGGCATCCACTCGGGCCAGCATCAGCAGATCCTCGACCAGCAGGCCCATCCGCTTCGATTCCCGTTCGATGCGGTCGAGGAGCATATCGGTATCGCGGGTGGCGCCCTGCCGGTACAACTCGGCGAACCCTTTGATCGTGGTCAGCGGGGTGCGCAGTTCATGGCTGGCGTCGGCCACGAACCGGCGCATCTTCTCCTCCGAACGCCGCGCCGCCTCCTCCGAGGCCTCGGTCGCGGCGAAACCCCGCTGAATCTGCGCGAGCATGGTGTTCAACGACCGGGCCAGCCGGTCCACCTCGGTGTTCGTCGGGCGCATCGGCACGCGGCGGTGTAGATCACCGGCCGCGATATCGGCGGCGATCTCCTCCACCTGTTCCAGTCGGCGCAGACTCCGCCGGATCACGAAATACGCGGCCACCGCCAGCACCACCAGCACCAGCGCGCCGATCACCACCTGCAGCACCACCAGGCGCTCGACGATCGCCTCGGTCTCATCCAGCCGCAGCGCGACCAAACTGGTGCCGTACGAGTTCTCGGTGTAGCGAACCCGCCACTCACCGGATGCACCCCCAGTCGACCCGGTAGTGAACGTTCCCGGCCGCAGATCGTCGGGCAGGGCCGGTGCGCCGTTACGGTCGTCCTGCAGGAACATCCGGCCGTCGGTGTCCTGTACGCGGGTGTAGAACTTCACCGGCGGGCGCTCCTTGCCGGGTTCCCCCGGCAGCAGGACGGGGGGCCGTCCGCCCGGCCGGGCCCAGCTGTGTGCCGCCTCGTCGAGCTGCTGGTCCACCCGATCGATCAAGGTGGTCCGCAGCGCAGACGTCACCGCGACGCCCGAGGCCAGCAGACCCACCGCGGCCAGCGCCACCAACGCCAGCACCAGCGTCACCCGCAGGGGTAGTGCGGCGAGCCGTGCGGCCGGGCCCTTCGGCAACTGATCCGCCGCCCCGGCCTCCGTGCTCAAGACCGGCCCGCGGGCGTTTCCCGCATCACGTAACCGACCCCGCGCAGCGTGTGGATCAGCCGCCGCGGGCCGGTATCGACCTTCTTGCGCAGATAGGACACATAGGTTTCCACCACCCCGACCTCACCGCCGAAGTCGTAACGCCACACATGATCCAGGATCCGCGGTTTACTCAGCACCGTTCCCGCGTTCACCATGAAGTACCGCAGCAGGGTGAACTCCGTCGGCGACAGCGCCACCGGTTCACCGGCCTTGAAGACCTCATGGGTGTCATCGTCCAGCTCGATATCGGCGAACCGGATCCGCGAGCGCTCCCGCGCGGGCGCGGCCCCACCTGTCCGGCGCAGAATCACCCGCAACCGGGCCACGACCTCTTCCAGGCTGAACGGCTTGGTGACATAGTCGTCCGCACCCAAGGTCAATCCGGTGACCTTGTCCTGCACATCGTCGCGAGCGGTCAGGAACAGCACCGGCGCGTCGACCCCGTCGGCCCGCAATCGCCGCAGCAGCCCGAACCCGTCCATTCCGGGCATCATCACATCGACGATCAACGCATCCGGCCGGAACCCGCGCGCCACGTCCAACGCCTGCGCGCCGTCCGACGCGGAAGCCACCTCGAACCCCTGGAACCGCAGACTCACGGTCAGCAACTCGACGATCATGGCCTCGTCGTCGACCACCAGCACCCGGGCCTCCGGTGCCGTATCCGGCGCACCGCTCATAAGCCCATCCTGACGCAACGCCCTGGTAGCGCCCTGCGTGCTTGCTGTGAACACCCTGTGTACGGTCCGAAACCGCCGATCGAGGACATCGGTCCGCCCGGACGCGGCAAGCCGGATCACACAGGAAGGCCAGAAAGCGATCGACCATGGCCGAACGGACCTGAGCTCGCTCGCGAAGGTGCTACGTCTGTTTGCGGCGGCCCGGGCCCTGCCCCTGGGCCGAGCCTGTCAGCGCGTCGATGAACTCGGCACCAACGCTGGTTACGTCGGGTTCGGCGCCGCGCCCAGCTCGGAGCGCTCGCTGGCTCGGCACCGGATTGGCGCCTATTCGGAGTATTCGTCGTCCGAGTCGGCGACCAGGGCTTTTCCGGCGACCTGACCCTTGGCGAGGGCATCGAGGAAGGCGCGGGCCCAGCGGTCGACATCGTGGGCGAGGACCTGCCGGCGCAGGGCGCGCATCCGGCGGCGGCGGGTTTCGCGGTCGTCGGTGAGGGCGGAGACGATGGCGTCCTTCACGCTGTCCAGATCGTGCGGGTTGCACAGGTAGGACTGGCGTAGTTCGGCGGCCGCGCCGGTGAACTCGCTCAGCACGAGGGTGCCGTTGAGGCCGCTGTGGCAGGCCACGTACTCCTTGGCGACCAGGTTCATACCGTCCCGCAGCGGGGTTACCAGCATGACGTCGGCAGCGACGAAGAAGGCGATGAGCTCCTCGCGGGCGATCGGGCGATGCAGATAGTGCACCACGGGATAGCCGACCCGGGCGAACTCGCCGTTGATGCGGCCCACCTGGCGCTCGATATCACCACGCATCTGGATATAGCTTTCGACCCGCTCGCGGCTCGGGGTGGCGAGCTGCACCATCACGGTGTCGGCCGGGTCGATACGGCCTTCGTCGAGAAGTTCCTCCAGGGCGTTGAGCCGGATATCGATGCCCTTGGTGTAGTCGAGCCGGTCGACACCGAGCAGGACGTGCTTGGGACTGCCGAGTTCCGCGCGGATCCGGGCGGCGCGTTCACGTACCGAACGTCGTCGCGAATGTTCGTCCAATCCGGCCGAATCGATGGAGATCGGGAAGGCACCCACGCGCACCGTGCGGAACCCGACCTGCACGACACCCATCTTCGACCGCACCCCGACCGTGCCGCGCGAGGTGGGCTGACCGGCCAGCCGACGGGCCAGGTACAGGAAGTTCTGGGCGCCGCCGGGCAGATGGAAGCCGATCAGATCCGCCCCCAGCAGACCTTCCACGATCTCCGTGCGCCACGGCATCTGCATGAACAGTTCGACCGGCGGGAACGGGATGTGCAAGAAGAAACCGATGGTGAGATCGGGCCGCAGCATCCGCAGCATCTTCGGCACCAGCTGCAGCTGATAGTCCTGGACCCAGACCGTGGCACCCTCGGCGGCGACCTTGGCCGTCTCCTCGGCGAATCGCCGGTTCACCTGGACATAGGCCGACCACCAGGCCCGGTTGTACACCGGGCGGACGATCACATCGTGGTACAGCGGCCACAGGGTCGCATTGGAGAATCCTTCGTAGTAGTCGGCGACTTCCTGCGCAGACAGCGGCACCGGATGCAATTCCAGCCCGTCTTCGACGATCGGGTCGACCTCGACGTCGGGAACGCCGGCCCACCCCACCCAGGCGCCCCGATTACTGCGCAGTACCGGCTCGAGCGCGGTCACCAGACCGCCGGGACTACGTTTCCAGCGGGTGCTGCCGTCGGGCAGCTTCTCCAGATCGACCGGGAGCCGGTTGGCCACGACGACGAAACCGGAACCGGCCCCGCGTTCGCGCAGGGGTTCGGCGTCCACCGCTTCGGGCTGGGCCTCCACCAGATCGATCGGGCCGGCGACCGGTCCGGAGCCGTTACCGGTTCCGGACGGGCCCGTGGATACGCCGGTTTCGTCCTGGGGGGTGGAATCGCTGGACGGCTGGTCTGTCATCTGGTCCACTCACGCATCCTTCGCGCGGCGTTGTACGCCCCGTATATGGGGCATGAGCGGGGGCCCTGCGTGGTTACGCTGCGCTGCCGCCTTCGGGCCTGACCGCTCATGCCGGGTAGTTGTGTGGATCCGCGGACGTCGCCGTTGGCGCCGGCGGCCCACATGACCGTCAGCGCCCGGAGGCGGTAGCTTGCGTGACCAGGCGCTCGGTCATGCGGATAAGGCTCAGCTTATTCGGTTCGGGCGCCCGGGCCGATACCCAACATCGACAGGAGCATCCGGCATTCGTCGGCATCGGCGGCGTAGGCGGCCACGACCCGCTGCGCCTGACGAGCGGTCTCGTCGGCGAGGGGTTCCAGATCTTCGTCGGCGATACCGTTGGCGCTGCTTTTCGCGGCCATCTCAATCCTCCCGGCAGGTGCGCTGGTATGTGAAATGTCAATGGTATCTGTCCCACGAAGCGGTCGCTGCGGCCGTGGTAACACAACGCTATCCCGCTGGCTATACCGTGGGCAGCGGAAACGATCAGGAAGGGGCCGTCAGCATGCCGTTGGCCACGGTGAACGGAATATCGCTCAACTATCAGATCAAAGGAGACCGTTCCAAGGGCACCGATGTGAAAGGCGGCGGCCCGCTGGTGGTGCTGATCATGGGGACCGGCAGCCCGGGCCGCGTGTGGGAGCTGCACCAGGTGCCGGCATTGGTCGCCGCCGGCTACCGGGTCTGCACCTTCGACAACCGGGGAATCGCGCCCTCCTACGAGGCGGCCGACGGTATGACCATCGACGAGCTGGTTGCCGATACGGCGGGTCTGATCGAGTTCCTGGACGAGGGGCCGGCGCTGGTGGCCGGCACCTCGATGGGCGCCCGGGTGGCGCAGGAACTCGCCCTGGCCCGGCCCGAGCTGGTGCGTAAAGCCGTGTTCCTGGCCGGGCACGGCCGGCTGGACAGGTTCCAGAAGACCCTGTCCCTGGGCGAACACGAACTCGACGAGAGCGGGGTGCAGCTGCCGCCGAAATACGAGGCCGCCCTCACCGCCGTGATGAACCTTTCGCCCGCCACCATGGCCGATGCCAATGCGGCCCGGGACTGGCTGGACCTGTTCGAGTTCACCGGCGGTCCGGTGACCCCCGGCATCCGGGCACAGCGCAAGATGGATCACGAATTCGATCGGGTGCAGGCCTACCGGGCCATCCGCGTGCCGTGCCTGGCGGTGGGTTTCGCCGATGACCGGATGATTCCGCCGTACCTGTCGCGGGAGGTCGCCGAGGTGATTCCCGGCGGGCGCTACCAGGAGGTTCCGGACGCCGGCCATTACGGCTACCTGGAGCGACCCGATACAGTGAACAAGATCCTCCTGGAGTTCTTCGCCTCTTAGGGGGGACCCACAGTTAACACCGGCCTTGCTAGGGTCGACACATCGTTGGGTTCGCGAAACGGTAGCCGAAGGTTCTCCCTTCCTGCCGTGCCGGACCCGGACAGATCCGTACACATACGCGCGAGCAGCCCTGTGAGGTGAAATGAGCACCAACCCGTTCGACGACGAGGACGGCCGCTTCTTCGTTCTGGTCAACGACGAAGAACAGCATTCCCTGTGGCCGGCTTTCGCCGAGGTCCCGGCCGGCTGGCGCGTGGTCTTCGGTGAGGACAGCCGCGCCGCCTGCGTGGAGTACGTGGAGCAGAACTGGACCGATATGCGGCCCAAGAGCCTGCGTGACGCCATGGCGGCCGACGAAGCGGCCCGCAAGTAGCAGCCTTACCACCCTGCTGAACGGACTACCGGGGGGCGGGCCCGGGTTACGGATGAACAATGCCGAGGCCACCACACCGATCAGTAGCAGCGCCGCGGGCAGGAAGGTCGAGGTGCTCAGCGCACTGCTGAACGCGTCCCGCACCTGTTCGGGTACCTGCGCCGCGCCCGGCCCCGCCGCGCCCCAGCCCCCCGGCCCCCGCCCCCCCGCCGCCCCGCGCCGCCCGGCGCCCCCCCCCCCCCCCCCCCCCCACGACTCCGGGTATGATGACTGCGCCCATGCCTCCTTAGCTCAGTGGTAGAG
>NZ_JARWOV010000065.1 GCF_029868855.1 Nocardia carnea
CCGCACAGGCCAGATCGTCCGCCACCGCGCCCACGGTGGCGACCGCACCGTCCGGCTCCGCGAGCCACCACGCGCCGCCCGCTCGCAGCACCGCCAGCGCCGCGAGCACGGCGTCCAGGCTCTGCGGCAGATGAACCAGCACCACCGTCCCCGGCCGGATGCCCGCGGCGACCAGCCGCCGGGCCAGCGCGGTGGTGCGCTCGTCGAGTTCGCGATAGGTCACGCTGCGGTCACCGACCACCACTGCCGGACGGTCCGGCACCCGCCGGACCTGGCCGAACAACGCGTCCGGGAGCTCAGCTGCCGCCATCTCGTACACCACCCGGACATGTGCTCCGGCCGGAAACCGGTGTTCCGGGTCATGGGCCAGCAGGATGAGATCACCTTCGGTGGCGGCCACTGCGAACCCGGCGAATCGCAACGTCACCAGCATGACCCGGTTGACCGGCGTGGGCACGAACTCCGCCGTCGGCCGCAACCCCGCACCACGTGCGCGCTCGGTGAGGAACCGGATGAACGGACCGCCCACCCCACGCGACATGACCCGGCACGACATCAGGGTCAGCAGCAGCACCGAATCCGGTCCCCGGCGCTGCGTCACCGCCAGGCCGACCGTCCCGTACCCACCGAAACGGTCCGCGAGGTCCGCGACGAGCACCTCGTGATCGGGTGATCCGCTCAGGTCGCGGAGTTCGGCCAGATCGAAGGTGCGGCCGGTGGTGTTGAGCTGATGAGTGCGGACGGTCAGTTCGTGCGCCCGGTCCAGATCCGCCGCGGTGGCGCGCCGCACCGTCAGCACGAGGTCGAGCGAGGCGAGGAAATCGGCATCGGAGCCGGCGTATTCGTTTTCGCAGGTGCGCCGGGCCCGTTCGGCGCGGTAGTAGTCACGTCGCTGCCGGGCCTCCGCCGTGATCACCTCGGGGATGAACTCCGCCAGTTCCGGCAACTCGGCCACGTGTTCGGCCGGATAGGTCCGCACCTGCGGGATCGCGGCGGCGACCTCGGCGCGTTCTACCGGGTCGTTGTCCACGAACGCGATCGATTCCAGGCCGATGTTCAGCGATTCCGCGACGGCGCGTACCGCGGTGGATTTCGGCCCCCAGCCCACCTGGATCGCGGAGAACAGCTCCTCGATCCCGTGCTGCCGCAACTGTGCGGTCGCGACCGCCAGTTCACCCCGGCTGGCGACGGCGTGCAGGATTCCGCGTTCGTCGAGGACTCGCAGCGCCCGCAAGGCCTCGGGAGTCGGTGTGGGACAGTCGTTTTCCAGTACGACCCCGTGCCATACCGTATCGTCGAGGTCCCAGATCAGGCATTTCACCGGCTCGGCGCGATGGGTCATACTTCCACATCCGTTCTGCGCAGTATCGCCGTACTCCAGGCCGCCACCGGGCTGCTGTTCAACAGCAGCGCCGCGGCGCCCGGCGGCAGGGTCGCCGCGGCATCGTCCAGGTTGATCAGCACGTCCACCGGCCCGAGGTGCCCGTAGCGAGCCAGGTTGGCCGAGCAGCCGGGATGGATCGGCCGGCCGAGGGATTCCGACCAGAACGCGAACGCACCGGCGGACAGGTTCTGCATCAGATACGCCGAAATATCCTCGGCCAGTATCCCGTTGTGCGCCAGGAGTTCGGCATTGAGCGCGGCGAACCGCTTACTGCTGTCGACCGCGAGCCGGAAGCTGTACATCGCTTCGTCGGCACATTCCTCGATCCAGCGCTCACCGGGAACGTCGCGGTAGTCGATCCGGAACAGATCGGCATAGCGGCCGTCGCTGCGCACCGCGATATCGACCAGTTCGTAGCGGCTGCCGGTGGCGGTGGCGGTCACCAGGACCGCTGCCGCACCGTCACCGAGAACGGTCATCGGGCTGCGATAGCGGGCGGGCGTCGCGGTGCGGGCGGCGGCAACCACCAGAACAGTCCGGCAGCGCGGATCACCGCGGAGCAGCGCGGCGGCCATCCGCAGGGCCGCCGAAACCGAAACACAGCCCAGTTCACCGACTCCGGTGACAAAGGCGCGAGCGGCTCCCAGCCGGTGCTGGAGCCGGGTGGCCTCGGAGGCCAGCAGGTACTGCGGTGCCCGGCCCTGCACGAGAATCAACGCGTCGAGTGCGGCCGGATCGAGTCCGGCCTGCGTGAGCGCTGCCTGCGCGGCGGGAACGGCCAGATCCACCTCGGTCCTCGCGCCGGCGCAGCGCACCCGTTCGATTCCGAGGGACAGCGCATGCTCACGTTGCCTGGACGGCAACCCGGCGAGCTCGGGCAGATCCGGGATCCGGATCTCCTGTTCCGGGAACCAGCGGGCGACAGGTCCGATCCCGATCATGCGAGATCACCGGTCTCCCGGGCCACCAGGGTCAGCAGTTGCTCGCCCAGGTGCAGTTCGGCGATATCGCGGGAGCCCTCGATGATCTGGGCGACCGCGGCGTCGCGGGCGAATCGCTGCACGATACTGTCCGCCGCGCAGCCGGCGGCGCCGAGTATCTGTACCGCTTCCGCACCGACCCGCGCAGCCGTTTGCGCGGCGGCGTATTTGGCGGCGAGGGTGACCATCACGGTTTCCGGATCGGCGGCGGCGCGGGCGCGGGCAGCGGACTCACAGAGTGCCCGCGCACTCCGGATATCGACCCATCCCCGGCCCAGGGCCGCCCGGATCGTCGCGTGCTCCGCGAGCCGGGTTCCGCCCTGGGTACGTTCGGCCGCGTACCGTGCCGCCTCGTGCAGGCAGGTGCGCGCCATCCCGGCACATCCCCAGGCGACGGTGTACCGGCCGTGGTCCAGCGCGGTGCCGAGCACATGACTGAGACCGAAGCCCGGCGGCCCGATGAGCTGATCACGTGGGACGCGGGCCCCGTCCAGGGTGATATGCGCGATCCGGGCGCCACGCATACCGAGCTGGCCGGTGACGGGTTCCACGCTCACCCCGGGCTGATCGGTGCGAACGAGAGCACTCAGCAGTCCGCCGTCGGCTCGGCCGAGTACCAGCAGCACATCGGCCACCTCGCCGAAACTCACCCACAGTTTGCGCCCGGAGACCCTGAACTCGGTCCCGTGATCTTCGAAGGCCGTTGCCACGCTGCCGAGTTCGGTCCCGGCGCCGGGTTCGGTGGCGGCCAGGCCGGCGACGAGTTCGCCCGACACCAGCCGCGGCAGCCAGTAGGCGCGCTGTTCGGCGGTGGCCCAGCGGTCCACGGCGGCACTCACCATGGCGCCGACGGTGAGCAGGCTCCGCAGCGATGTACACAGCGCGCCGAGCCGGGACGCGAGTTCGCCCAGTTCGTATGCGTCCAGGCCGTGCCCGCCCCAGTCGCGCGAACGGTCCGGGCCGAGGAGCCCCGCCCCGGCCGCGAGCACGATGACCTCCGTGGGCAGACCCGTCCGATCCCATTCCGCGGCGTGCGCGCGAGCCGCCGCCTCGAGCTCCGCGATATCGATCACCGCTGCCCGGCCGCCTGTTTGCGCGCCACGAAGCGGGCCAGCCGCCCGGCGGTGCGGAAGTTGTCGAGATCCAGATCCTCGACTTCCACCGTGAGACCGAACGTCTGTTCCACATGGGCGACGATTTCCAGCGCGCGCAGGGAATTCACCAATCCGAGCTCGAAGATATCGTCCTCGGGACGCACGTCGGACCCGGTCATCGCGCTCAGATATCGGCGCAGTTGTTCCTCGAGGGCGAGGTCGGTTCCGGTATCACCGGGCGGGACTGGTTGCTGCACGAACTGATCCGACCACGGCCCGTTTCGGAGCCTCAAGACAGTATTCATCGGGGCAGTAGAAATCGGTGCTTCGGCGCGCCCGCCGAGCAACTGTTCACGTCTTGGGTGTCGTGGGCGTCGTGCCACGTCGGCGGAGTGGCGGTCCCATCGAAAGGACTTCACGCTCTTCCCACTCGGCCGAGGCCACATCCGTCGGATGACGGATGTTCCGCGCGGAGATCAGCGGCCCGAGGCTGCCTCGGGCCGCTGACCTCCGGACTGCCACACCTGACCGCCGGGCAATGGGTGACAGAACTCTCGATCACGAAATCCATCTCGGGACTTCGAATATGGCGCTACTCGACCGAGTCGGCCAGCCGATCGGCATATGGAGCAATGAATTTTCCGACCAAGGGAAGCTCTACACGAACACCGCCGGCGTTGTTCGCCCGGACCATGGCCATGATCCAGACGACGACCGCGAAGACCGCGACCGCGAGTCCGGCGAGGCCGAAGATGATCCCCAGGGCTCCGAGGAGCGAGCCGGTGATGCTCAGAACAATATCGACCACCGAGACCGCACCGAAGAAGACGATCGATTGCGAGGCGTGGAATTTCACATCGGGATCGTTCTTGCCCACGAACAGGAAGACGATTCCGGTGAGCCACCCCAGTGCGTAGGACAGGATCGCGCTGGTCTTCTTGTCCATGCCGGCGGGCCGCGGCTCGTTTGCGGGAGGTTGAGTGGATGTCATGCGGTAAGTAGATGCCGCATGCGCCACCTACCGATCCCAGGTTTCGGCACGAACCCACAGGTCGCGGGCGAGCCGGCGACCGTGACACTCGACGTGGTCCGTCCTGGTTGCCGCCCGAGCATGCTCGTGCGACCTGGGGAGACCGAAATCGATACGCCGCGAATCAACGATCGGTTTCGGTGCAGCCGCGCCCCGGCTCAGGCCCCGGACAGGTCCGCGGAGAGATCCCCGGCCTCCACGCCTTCCGGCAACTGCACCTCTTCGATCTGCTCCGGCCGATCGTCGTATTCGAGGCGCAGCGCCCGGCAGATCGTCGCATGCATGTCGTACAGCGTGGTGATGTAGGTGAGTTCGAGAATTTCTTTATCGCTCAACGCATCCCGCAGTACCGCGAACACCTCGTCGGATACTCGGCCACCGTCGTAGACGAGCGCGTCGGTGTAGGCCAGCACGGCTCGTTCCAGTGGGGTGAACATATCGCTGACCTGCCAATGCGGGATGGCCGTGATCTTTTCCTCGGGGACTCCGAGCGACCGCATCTGCTTGCAATGCTGCGAGAAAACGAACTGACTGCCGCGCGCGAAACCGGCGCGGCTCTGACCGAGTTCGCGCAAGGCCGGGTCCAGCGTCGCATTGCGGTAGACGGCGAAACCTCGGACAGCGTGCCGGAACACGTCGGGCGACTGGGCGAATACCGTCCACCAGTCACCGGGGGTGGCATGGATGGTGCCGTGGTCGACGGCCGGGTCCTTGTCCGGCCCGAAGAGGCGGTCGTAGTAGAACAGGATCCGCTCGTCGGTGACTTCGGCACGGGGTACTTCACGCAATCTGGGCACGGTGGCGCTCCTTTCGGTTCAGTGAGCTGCGGGGACGCGGCGGTCGGCGGCGGTCTTCGGTTCGTGTGCAATATCGTCTTCGGTGAAGGTGCGCGTCCAGCAGGCGAATTCGAGCAGTACGCCGTCGGGGTCCTGGAAATAGAAGGAGCGCACGAAGGTACCCGGGTGCACCTCCCGGGAGACTCCGGCGCGGCTGTCGTCGTGATTGAGCACGCGGCTGACCTCGATCCCCGCGGCCCGCACCTGCTCGTAGTACTCGTCGAACTTCTCCGGCGGGACGGCGAAGGCGACGTGGTTCATCGAGCCGACCGCGCTCACGAGTTCGCCGGCGTCGGGCAGGCCCTTGGGTGCCGCCAGTCCCGGTGCCGCGTCGGGGGCGTCGGCGAGCCAGAAGAAGGCGAGCGTATTGCCGTTACCGCAGTCGAAGAAGAAGTGCTGTCCCAGGTCTCCGGGCAGTTCGATGGTCTTGATCAGCGGCATACCGAGTACGCCCGTGTAGAAGTCGATGGTCCGGCGCATATCGGAGCACACCAGCGCCAGATGGTTGATTCCGTGTAGTTCGTACCTCGGGTTGGTGGCGTTCACAGCAATCCTTCCAATGGACGAGAATGGCGCGCAACCGGCCGTATCGGCAGTCGACACCGCCAGAACATGACTTGACAGTCATGTCAGCTTCAGGAATAGTCTGTCCTGTGGCGAAGTCATCTGTCAACAGTTCCCCCGCCTCGGTCGACACCCTGACCCCGCGGGGACGCAAGACGCGTGACGCTCTGCTGGACGCGGCACGTCGCGTCTTCGAATCGGTCGGTTTCCTCGATGCGCGGGTGGAACTGATCGCCCAGGAGGCCGGCGTCTCGTACGGCACCTTCTACCGGTATTTCGAATCGAAGGACGATGTCTTCGGAGAGCTGAGCAACCGGCTGTTCGAGGATATGCATCGCCGCGAGCCCGCGGCGGCCGATCTCTCCCCCGCCGAACGCCTGATCGCCTCGAACCGGTCCTACTACCAGGCATACCGGCGCAACGCACCCATGATGGCGATCATCGAACAGGTCGCGACCTTCAACGAGGAGTTCCGGCTGCTGCGGCACGAGCACCGCCGCCAGCTGATCGACCGCACGGCCCGGGCGATCGCCCGTTGGCAGTCCGAAGGCCTGGTACCCGCCGGTCTCGACCCCGAGTTGGCTGCCCGCGCCATGTCCGCCATGGTGGACCACACCTTGTACCTGTGGCTGATCCAGGGCGAGGACGCCGACGAAGAAGCATTGCTGGCGACGCTCGATCAGATGTGCGTCGGCGCGCTCCAGCTCAACCGAAAGCCCTGACCGGCGCAGCTCTGCCGTCTCGAGGAGGCACACAATGACAACGGATTCGCGATCGGGCGCGGACGCACCGCCGCGTGGGCCACTCGAGGGCTATCGCGTCCTGGAACTGGGCACCCTCATCGCGGGCCCCTACTGCGGCCGGCTGCTCGGCGACCTCGGCGCGGACGTCGTCAAGATCGAAGCCCCGGACCGGCCGGACCCGCTGCGCGAATGGGGCCAGGCCGAAGGCGGCCACCAGTATTTCTGGACGGTCCATGCCCGCAACAAACGGTGCGTCGGAATCGATCTGCGGACCGACGCGGGCCGTGAGATCTTTCTGGAGCTGGTCCGCACCGCCGATGTGGTGGTGGAAAGCTTCCGGCCGGGGACGTTGGAGCGCTGGGGAATCGGCTACGACGTGTTGACCACGGTCTCGCCCGGACTCGTACTCGCCCGGGTATCGGGCTACGGCCAAACCGGCCCCTATGCCTCCCGGCCGGGCTACGCCTCGGTCGCCGAGGGCGTCAGCGGGCTCCGCTATCTGAACGGTTTTCCGGGTCAGGCGCCGCCCCGCATCGCCCTGTCGCTGGGCGACAGCCTCGCCGGGATGTTCGCGTTCCAGGGTGTGCTGGCCGCCCTGCTGGTGCGGGAACGCACCGGCCGCGGGCAGATCGTCGACGCGGCACTCACCGAGGCATCCCTGGCGATCCAGGAGTCCACCGTGCCCGATTACCACAAGACCGGGCATATCAGGCAGCCCTCGGGGACCCGGCTGGACCGTATCGCACCCTCGAACCTGTACCGGGCGAAGGACGGCCTGTGGGTCATCATCGCGGCCAACCAGGACACCGTGTTCAGGCGGCTGGCGGCAGCTATGGACCGGCCGGAACTCGCGACGGATCCGCGCTATATCGACCACACCGCACGCGGCCGTAACCAGGACGAACTCGACGAGATCATCGCGGCGTGGGCGGCGGAGTTCACCGCAACCGAACTCATCGACCTGTTGACTGCGGCCGGTGTCGTGGCCGGACCGGTCAACACAGTCGCCGAAGTGATGGCCGATCCGCAGTTTCTCGCGCGTGACCTCTTCGTCGATCACCGCGACCCCTCGGTCCGGCCCACCGATCCCGGATACGACCCGGTACCGGTGAAAGGTGTCGGTGTGGTCCCCAGGTTGAGCGAGACACCGGGCGGTGTCCGCTGGGGCGGCCCCCGCCGCCCGGGTGCGCACACCGACGAGGTCCTCGGCGAAATCCTCGGCTACACCCCGGACCGTCTCGGCGAACTGCGTGCGCAGGGAACGATCGCATGACCCCACCGGCGCCGGTCGATATCCGCGAGGTCGGGCCGCGCGACGGCCTCCAGATCGAGGCACCGATTCCGACCGATGCCAAACTCCGGTTGATCGCGGCGCTGGCCGCCACCGGAGTCGGCCGAATCGAGGTCACCTCGTTCGTATCTGCGCGTGCTGTTCCGGCGCTCGCCGATGCGGAACTGGTGGCGGCCGAGTTGTACCGCTGGCCGGACGTGGAGTTCTCGGCCCTGGTCGCCGGACTCGGCGGGGTCCGGCGGGCGCTCGCCGCGGGTATGACGCGGCTCGAGTACGTGGTGTCGGCCTCCGACGGGCACAGCATCGCCAATGTCGGTCGCACCAGCGAAGAGTCGATCGCACTCGTCGCCCCTGTCGCGGAGAGGGTGCACGGCGCGGGGGGCGAACTGGAGGTGATCATCGCGATCGCCTTCGACTGCCCCTTCGACGGACCGACCCCGCCGCACCGGGTCGCCGAGATCGCGGCGCGCGCCCGGGCGGCCGGCGCCGACAGTCTTTCCGTCGCCGATACCGTCGGCACCGCGACCCCGCACCGGACCGCCGAAGTCGTCGACCTCGTGCGCGCCGCGGTTCCCGGAGCGGAAATCGGATTGCACCTGCACAACACCCGGGGACAGGGCCTGGCCAACGCGTGGTCGGGTTATCTGCACGGGATCCGTCGATTCGACGCGGCTGCCGGAGGTTTCGGTGGATGCCCCTTCGCGCCGGGTGCCGGCGGCAATATCGCCACCGAGGAACTGGTCTACCTGTTCGAAGACACCGGTATCACCACCGGTATCGACCTGCCCGCGACCCTCACCGCCGCGAGGGTCGCCGCCGATCTGCTGGGCCGGGCCGCCGACAGCAATCTCCTCCGCGCCGGTGGTCGCCTGATTCCCTCGTTCGCCCCCGGACGCTGAACACCACCGGGGTCACGCCACCGGTTCCGCCGAAAGAAGAGGACATCCGATGAACGATCTCGCCGATCGTTTCTTCGCCGCCGTCAGCGCGGGCGATGAAGCGACCCTGACCGAGCTGTATGCTCCCGACGCCCGAATCTGGCACAACGACAAGGGCGCCGAGGAAACCGTTACCGAGAATCTGCGGGTCCTGCGCTGGCTTTCGCGCACCCTCGTGGATATGCGCTACGAGGACATCCGCCGGTATCCGCTGCCCGCCGGCTTCGCTCAGCAGCACGTTCTGCGTGGCGAACTAGCGGGATACGGGCCGCTCGAGGTAGCGGCGTGCCTGTTCGTCGAGGTCCGCGACGAGCGCATCACCCGGATCGACGAATACGTCGACTCGGCGGCAACCCGGCCGCTGCGCGAAATCGCCGGCCGGAAGGAATGACGACGATGGACAGCCGGATCACCGATCTCACCGCGCGGATGCGCGGGTTCATCGACGACGAGGTCATCGCCAGCGAACCGGTACTCGTCCGCGACGACGACTCCGCCCGCGACACTCTCGCCGGTCTGCGCGCACGAGCGAAGGAACTCGGCCTCTGGGCACTCGGCCATCCCGCCGAGGTCGGCGGTGGCGGTCTGGCGTTCCTCGACTTCGTCTACCTCAACGAGATCATCGGCCGCTCCGAGTTCGGGCAGCTCGCGGTCGGCTCGGTCACGATGCAGGACACGATCATGCTGCATCTGCACGGCACCGAGGATCAGCGGCGACGCTGGATCCCCGGACTGGTGTCCGGGGATATCCTGCCGTCGGTCGGGCTCACCGAACCCGAGGTCGCGGGCTCGGACCCGACGCTGATCGAGACTCGCGCCGTACCCGACGGCGACAGCTGGGTGATCAACGGGCACAAATGGTTCACCACCGGTGCGGAACAGGCGGCGTTCTGCACCGTGTTCGCCCGCACCGAGCCCGACAGCGCGCCCCGGCATGCCCGGATCAGCGCGATCATCGTGCCGTCGGATACGCCGGGTTTCGAGATCGTGCGCTCGATCCCGACGATGGGGCACGACCCCAGTGATCATTACGAGATCCGCCTCACCGATGTCCGCGTCCCCTTGGACTATCTGCTCGGCGAACGCGGTAAAGGCTTCGCGGTGGCCCAGGACCGGCTCGGCGCCGGCCGGATCTTCCACGGTATGCGGTGGCTCGGCCAGGCCCAGCGCGCCTACGAGCTGATGTGCGACCGCGCCAACGCCCGTTTCGCGCACGGGTCGCTACTCGCGGAGAAGGGCGAGATCCACCGCTATATCGCCGAATCCGCCGCCCAGATCCACGCGGCGCGCCTCATGACCCTCGACGCCGCGCGGGCGATGGATGCCGGAGCGGACTACCGCGTACGCGTCGGCCTGGTGAAGTTCTGGGGCGCCCGGATGCTGCACGACGTCATCGACCGCGCCATCCAGGTTCACGGCGCACTCGGCCTCACCGCCGATACTCCGCTCGAGCGGATGTACCGGCAGGCCCGGTACGCGCGCGTTTACGACGGCCCCGACGAGGTGCACCGGATGTCCACCGCTCGGCGCCTGCTGCGCGACCCCGGGGCCGCACCATGGCTGTGACGTCGCCGGCGGACACCCTCGCCGCCGGAGTACGTGCCGTCCTCGCCGCCGCCACCGGCACCGAACTCACCGGCGCCGAGGTGCGCCGGCTCACCGGTGGCGCCAGCCGCGAGATATACGCCGTGCGTGCCACCGATTCGGCAGGCAGCGAGATCAGCGCTGTGCTGCGCCGGGATCCGCCCGGCCGGGGTGAGATCGATCGGATGCGGGCCGAAGTGGCGTGTCTGCGCGCCGCCGCGGCGGCCGGCGTGCCGGTGCCCGAGGTTCTCGCCTCCGGCGACACCGCGCCCGGAATCGATGCCCCGTACCTGGTGATGAACACCGTTCCCGGCGAGGCGCTCCCGCGTAGGCTACAACGCGATCCCCATTTCGCCTCCGTCCGTACCCATCTCGCCGAGGACTTCGGTTACGTGCTGGGTCTGGTGCATCGCACGCCGGTGGCGACGCTCACCGCACTGGACGACCGCGACCCGCTGGACGCCATCGAGAAAACCTATCGTGACCTGGCCGAACCACGACCGGCCGTGGAGATCGGCCTGCGGTGGCTACGGGACAACCGGCCACCCGATCGACCGGCGGGCCTCGTGCACGGCGACTTCCGGCTGGGAAACCTGCTCATCGACGCGGACGGCATCCGTGGCGTATTGGATTGGGAACTGGCCCATCTCGGCAACCCGATCGAAGATCTGGGCTGGCTCTGCGTTCGAGCATGGCGTTTCGGCGCGGCGGCACCGGTGGGTGGGCTCGGCACCCGCGATCAGCTCCTCGACGGCTACCGGCGTGCCACCGGCGTCCGGCCGTCGGCGGCCGAACTGCATTGGTGGGAAGTGTTCGGCACACTGAAATGGCTGGTGCTGAGCCGGTTCCAGGCCGAACGCCATCTCGGTGGCGCCGAACATTCGCTCGAGCTGGCTGCCATCGGCCGCCGGGTCTGTGAATCCGAGTACGACCTGCTCGATGTTCTCGGCCTGGTCGAGAACATTCCCGGCGACAGCGCACCACACACCCCAGCGTCCACCGTCCACGACCGTCCGGATCTCACCGAGATCCTGGAGCTCGTCACGGAAATACTCACCGGAGAGATCGGCCCCGCCCTGCGGGAGGACGCCGCCGCGCAACGCTATCTCCTGCGTATCTGTGCTTCCCTGCTCCAGATCGGTGGCCGGGAGCTACGAGCCGGTTCCGGACCCACGGAACGGTTGCACGAGATGCTGCGCGCCCTCGACTGCCCGTCCGAAGCGACCCTGGCCGAACGGCTCCGTTCGGGTGCACTCTCGGTCGCGGACGAACGGGTCCGCAGTACGGTGACCGCCGCTGTCGAGGCGAGATTGCAGGTGGCGAATCCGCGCCGGCTCGGCTGATCCGGCCCACGCCCGCCGCCGGGCGTCCCCGATCGGGATCCCTCCGGCGGCGCATCGCCGTACGGCGACAAGGAAGTTTGTACCGGGCATATTCCCGTACCCGGCCCCATGAACATGCCCTCCGAAAATCCGGCACCGCATACGAGGCCGACTGGCCGAACCGGGCGGCGCACTCGACGCCGCGGTCGGGCGCGGAACTGCACAGAAGGCATTCGCCTCATCAAGAGTGTTGTGACGACCGTAGTGGAACCGCGCCGGGTAGTTCGTCACCGAGCCGTTCCTCTGCCCGTGCACTGGATCTCCGTACAGCGAGGGGGGGGGGGGGGGGGGGGGGGGGG